>JBEKJO010000056.1:0-49977 GCA_050011195.1 Verrucomicrobiota bacterium
AAGCCGAGGAGTTCCTCCGCCAAGGATTGCTCAATAATCCCGACAGCTACGAAATCCTCTTTGCACTGGGCCGCCTTTATTATCAGGATAAGCACGATCCGGCGCGTGCCCGCAACGTTTGGCAACTAGGTCTGCGCAAGTGGTCCGAACAGGAGGCTGCCGGGAAGAAGCCCGACCTCCTCGTGCTCGATCAAATCGCCGTCAACCTCTCGCGCCTGGAAGAAAAGGAGGGGAATCTGGCCCGGGCCATTGCGCTCCTCGAACTCTCCAAGAAGGCCTCCCCCAGTCCGGAGGCGTTGCAGCAGCAAATCGACGAACTCAAGCAGAAGCTCGCCGCCCGCCCGCCCGCCGCTGCGCCCCAAGCTCGTTGAACAAGCGCCTGGCCATCTTCGCCATTGGCTCGGTGCTCACCCTGGTGACGCTCCTCTGCTATTGGCCGGTGACCGCCCACCCGTTCGTCAGCTTCGATGATCATCGCTACATCTACGAGAATCCCCACGTTAAAGCGGGCCTGACTTGGGCGGGGGTGGTTTGGGCGTTCCGGACGGGCTATGCCGGTAATTGGCATCCGCTTACGTGGATTTCACACATGGGGGATTGCCAGCTCTACGGTCTGAACCCGGCCGGCCACCACCTGACCAATCTCCTCTTTCACCTTGCCAATACCCTCCTGCTCTTTCTTCTCCTTCAGCGGATGACGGGACCGTTGTGGCGCAGCGCTTGCGTTGCGGCGTTGTTTGCCTGGCACCCGCTGCACGTCGAATCGGTCGCCTGGGCCTCTGAGCGCAAGGATGTGCTGAGCACGTTCTTCTTCATGCTCACGCTGTTGGCATATGCGAAGTACGCGGAGAAGTCAGAAGGAGGAAGGAAGAATGCAGAAGGAAGAATGCAGAATGCAGAATCCAGCAACACGCAACACGCGCCACGCAACACAAATCACGCATCACGTTTCACGCATCACGTTTCACGCTACTACCTTCTTTCCCTATCCTTCTTCGCTCTGGGCCTGATGAGCAAGCCGATGGTGGTCACTCTGCCCTTTGTCCTGTTGCTGCTCGATTTTTGGCCGCTCCAACGCCTTTCCTTTCCTCCAACACTCCAACACTCCAACACTCCAACACTCCGGCTGTTTCTGGAGAAACTGCCGTTCTTCGCGCTGGCGCTGGCGGCCAGCGTGGTCACTTACTTAGTGCAACGGACGGGCGGCGCGGTATCGTCACTGGAAGCCCTCCCGTTGCAGTCGCGTATCGCCAATGCCCTGGTGGTTTATGTCCGCTACCTCTCGCAAACTCTTTGGCCCGCTGGGCTCGCCGTGCTTTACCCTTATTCCAGGCACTTGGCCGTCGGCTCGGTGGTCGCCGCCGCGTTACTGCTGGCCGCCTTGTCATCATGGTTCGTCTTGCGCGCGAGGCGGCAGCCTTTTCTGATTGTCGGCTGGTTATGGTATTTGGGCACGCTGGTGCCCACCATCGGCCTGGTTCAAGTAGGCTCCCAATCAATGGCCGACCGCTACACGTACATTCCAAGCATCGGTCTCTTTCTGCTTATCGTGTGGGGTTTGGATGCCTTGTCGGACTGCTGGCCGCACAAACACTACTGGCTGGCGGCGGCGGGGACGCTGGCGCTGGGCGGCTGTTTGGCTTGCACCTGGGGCCAACTGAAGTGTTGGCAGGACAGCGAAAGGCTCTATCGGCACGCCATCGCCGCGACCACGGACAATTACATCGCTTACGATGGGTTGGGGAGCGCCCTGGAGGCCTCGGGCAAGCCCGAGGAGGCGCTCGCCTGCTATTTTGAAGCGGTGCGCCTGAAGCCTCGTTACCCGGAAGGACAGTACGATTTGGGCACCGCCTTGATGAAGAAGGGCAGGCTGGAAGAGGCGGTGCGCCATCTCAGCGCAGCGGTGGAGAGCAATCCGGCCTTTGCCCACGCGCAGATCAATCTCGGCAAGGCGCTGTTGGAGCAAGGCAAGCTGGACGAAGCCGCGGACCATCTGTCCCGGGCCGTCCAGCTCACGCCCGACGATCCGGAAGCGCATTACAATCTGGGCACGCTGCGGGTCCTGCAAGCGAAGCTGGACCAGGCCATTGCTTCTTTTTCGGAAGCGCTGCGACTCAAACCGGACTACGGCGATGCCCATGGCAACCTGGGAGTAGCACTCATGAGGCAGGGCAAACTGGGCGAAGGCGCCACTCACCTTGTCGCCGCCTTGCGGCTCAACCCGAACAATCCCGAGGCCCGCTACAACCTGGGACTTGCGCTCCTGGAGCTGAACCGCCCGCGCGAAGCGGCGGACCAGTTCGCCGAGGCGCTCCGACTCAACCCGGACGCGCCCAGGCCGCATTATCATCTGGCCCTCGCTCTCGTCCGCCAGGACAAACCCAAAGAAGCCCTGCCCCAGGCGCAGAAAGCCCGCGATCTGGCGCTGGCCGCCAACCAGCCCGCCCTCGCCGCCAAAGCCGAAGAACTGCTGAAGCAGCTCCGCTGACCTCGAAGCGGCGCAGGACAGTTGTAATTGACTGTATTACAATGAGTTAGGAGATTCACCGAGCCGCCTCAGACAAGGAGTATCCGTGCTGGATTACCGCGAGGACTATTCAGACGCAGCACACGCTACCCGCACTATTACTACATCGTTACTACACCGTCACTACACCGTTACTACACCGTTACTACATCGTTAATACAACGTACCATTACGTTGGTGCATGGCTACCTTCGCAAGGCGGTGTGGCGAGGGGGGACGGGCCAAGGCTCGCGGGGACGCTCGCCCTCCCGGCTGGCTGTCGTCACGGGGGCGTTGCGGCGACGGTGGGCGGTTGGGGCGGGGGATTTAAGCGGCGGGAACGACAAAGGTGGTCCGTTTCGGGAGGTCTTTCCAGCCGTTGATCTGCTGCACGGTTTGGATGAAGACGCGCTCGTTGACCGGGGGCACGCCAAAACGGGCCACATACAGCGCGGTGATGTCGCTGATGCCGGCGACCGGGTCGGGCAGCAGGCCAAGGAAATAGAAGCGCGGGGGAAGGACATCCCCGGGCTGCATGGGGCGGTCCCGTACACGAGGGTGTATTGGGCCGGGGCGGCGGAGACAGGGAGCTTGAGGGCGATAACGCCGCCAGTGTTGGTAATGGCGAGGTCGCCCACGGGGTTGTCGCTGAACCGGGGGTCAGCAGGCGGGACGTCCACCGGGTCCAGGCCGAGAAAGGCGAGGTTGGTGTTGATTTCGACGAAGAGGTTGTAGCCGTCGGCGGGGGTGTCGGCGCTAAACTTCCAGGCCGTCCGCTGGAGGTCGGTCAGGGCGTGCCAGCGGGCCGAGGAGAGGCCAAACGGGGCGCGAGTGCGGAATTGGGCCGCGGTGCGGGGGTTTCTGGGAACTTTATAGGGGCGCCGGCAGGCCGCCGGGGATTCCCGTGGCAAACCCGTCTGCCCATTGGCATAGCAATACACGAAAGCCGGCTGGGGCGCAAGATCATTCCGCCCGAAAATTCCGGCTGGTTATTTCTCCGCGCGGCTCGGGCGCGGCCACTCGCTGACCCGGTGCCACCAGTGATCGAGGCGCTTCAGGTAATGCCGCGGATTGGGCATCCGGTCCGCGAGCGCCTGGCTGCCGAGCGACTTGTCGGGCCAGAGGTGCAGGTGCTGGTGGACGCCCAGTTCTTTGGCCAGTTGCGACACGATACGCAGCGATTGCAACGCATAATCCTGCCAGCTTTCGCGCGTCGCAAACACCTCTGTCTTCAACTGCACGCCTAACGCCCGGGCTTGCGTCTTGATGCGCACCACGTTCTCAGCCCGAATGTTGATCGGCTCGTGGAAGATGGTGATCGGGTCCAGCTCTGCCACCGCTTTCAACGTTGCCCGCAGGTCGGCTTCGTCGCATTCGGGGTAGGTGGGCGCGACCGCCACATAAACATACAGGCCGGCCTCTTTGGCGGCCCGCAGTGCGGCGAGCCGCTGAGAGGGCGCCGGGGCCTTTGGCTCGTACAACCTGGACAGGTCGTTGCGCACCGTCGGCAGGCTCATGCCGAACACCAGCCGCCGGCCGAAGCTGTGGAACAAATCGAAATCGGCCCGCGCCAGCGGGCTCCGTGTGAGAATACGAACGTTCAGTGTGGATTGATCGCGGATCAGTTCGAGCGAGCGGCGGACGAGCAAGCGAGCGTGCCCCGCCAGTTCCCGCTGACGCACCGGGTCCGGGTGCCGGATGACCTGGTAAGGATCCGTCGTGCTGCAATAAATGACGGCCCGGTTGCCGCCGGGCTTGAGTTGCGAGCGCGGCGTATTCTCCGCCGCCCGGAGCGAGGCGAGGAACTTCTCCTCGTCCCACGGCCTAAGCAGGACGTAATCGCCCCACTCGGCATCTGGGTCTTTGACCCCATATTCAGCCAGCTTCGCGGCCTGTTTGATGGTCGCGACGCTGGGGACGTAACAGAACCGGCACGCGTGCGAGCAACCCACCGCGACGTTGAACGCCCAATTCGACAGGCTCTTGTAAATGAAGTTGTTCTCCGCAATGACAGCGGACGCGTGCCAGAAACCCACCGGTGATCTCGGAGCCGGCGCACGAGGGCGTGAACAACTGGGCGCCGGCAAGTGCAGCGGGACGTGCGGTGGGACGGGTGGAGCAGCTACGGACGAGCCGTTCGACGGAACTAGGCAAGGGCGCACTTGTCCCACCCCCTCAGGAACTGGCCGAACAACAGGTAATTGGGGTCTGGGTAAAACTGCCGCCGGGCCGGAAGCAGGATTTGGTCGCGCAGGGTTGACTTAAACAGATCAATGCCACCATCCCAGCCGAGGGCTCTGAGATCACCAAGCCGCCGGTCGTTGACAACCAGGGAATGATCTTTTCGGATGCCGACTAATCCCTGGTCGAAAGCGCGGTGATGAATGGCGCTGAGGCAGATGCCGTTCCTGATCTCATCTGTGCCCTTTTCGTGCTCGACGGGAATCAAGTGTGCGGCATCAAGCAGATCAAGCTGGATACCGCTCATGGCACAGCGAAAGTCGTAAGCTGCGAGCACATTTCTTCGGAAGCGTTGGTCGCGGACCTTGCGCTGAATCTGCTGGAGAACGGTTCGGCGCGGGCTCGCCGGAATGTCCTCAATCTCCAGTTCGGTGGGCTCCTCGGCTATCCTTCGAAGAACCCTCAAGTCCTCGGCATGCTCAGCAGTGGCGTGCAGGCTTTCCAACTCCTGCACGTAGGTGGCAAAGAAATCAGGACGGAAGGCGATGGCTATTTCCTCATTTCCCCGAGTCTGGGGGCTGAACCCCTGTCTGGCACCGGCGGCCAGCGTTTCTCGCCGGATTTGGAACGAAGGAGACCGCCCCTTCATCGAAATCAGATGCTTGCGCACGTCGAAGCCGGCAAACATTCGGTCATCCTCGATCGAGCCGAACACCAGCCTGTTTGATGCCCCTTCGGTTGGAACGAGCTATTCGCTTTCGCAGGGCAAGGACGCTTCCTGGCGAAGAATCTCGAGCCCGAGGCGGGCCGCCTCCTCCAATTGGTCTGGGGCCTGCCAGTCGAGGGTGGAGTGGAAGATAACGTTCCTCATCACGTCCTCAACCTCCAGCGCTTGGGAGTCGGTACAGCCAGTCGCTCGCTTAATGATGTCACGATACCTTGACATGCCATTTCTTTCCGAGGAGTTGAATTGAACCCTTGCGCCGCAAGAACACCTGGGCGTTCCTCACGACATGCTTCCACTTCTTCCCGAAGTGCTGCCCGTTGATCACCAATTCGGTGGTGTCGTCGCAAAGGTCAGGCAGAAGCTCCTTGAGCCGCCGGTGAAGCTCACGGGTGCCCATGGGTCGTGTGCTTAGGAGATAGACCATCGCGTCCGCGAACAAGCCGTGGGCTGACCGGCTGCCGACCTGAGCACGCAAGAATTGCTGGTCTGCCTGCCGCAACGTTTCGCTGAACTTCTGGCGGAGCTTCTTCTCGGCTGATTTTTCAATCGCTCGGAATTCCGCACGGAGTTCGTCGGAGACCTTCTCCAGCTCGACAATCACCTGGGCGCTCAAGAGATTGCCCATGTTAGCGTAGCGCTGCAAGTCCTGGCGGACATCACGGATGGTTATCGCGTCCGCGATGCCGACACCGTATTCGAGGTTCGAGTCGAGTCCCGACGGCGTAAGGTTGGCCGAGGTGATGATGGCACAAGCCTCGTCGGCGACGTAAACCTTCGCGTGAAGGCGAGGAAGGTTTACGATTTCGCAGTGGCTTACATCGCGGTTCAAGACTCGAAGGGCCGAAATGTCGAGCGAGCCGCCGAGGACGTTGGAACTGCGAACGTCAGTGAGGACTTGCAGCCGGATCGTCTTGTCGCACCCTTTCTTGGCGAGGCGATCGCACATCCACTCTGCCTCGCGAGTCTTGATGTACGGGCTAGCGACTAGCAGTTCTTGTGTTGCGCTATCGAATAGCCTTTCTAAGTGGATGCGAAAGGGACTGGGGTGGAGCGTGAGCATAGGAGGCGCCAGCAATCGTTAATTCCATGACCGCGGCAGGTCTGTTAGCCTCCAGTCACTAACATCGAACGCAATGGCCGCGCCATTATCAGTCCCGAAACAATGAGAAATATCGTGGCCGGATGGCCGCAGCCTCGGTGTGTAGCCCTTGGTGAGCAGTTCCCGCATGCTGTCTGAGTAAGGTTGCAGAATTCGCCTGTTACTGGCTTTGGGCCATGGTGTCGGCGAGAGCCACCAAACGCAGTCAATAGCGTCCTTCACGCGAATGCGTCGCACCGTCACCCACTCAGCGGGCGTTGGAAGCCTGGCCGGGTTCCACCAGAAGAACTCCTGCGCCAGATGAAAGCCGAATTCACGGCAGAGCATAACCAGGAGCTCATAGTGGTACAGGCTCCGGGTCGGCTGGCCCGGGATCCAAGCGCCGCCGATGTCGATAACGAAGGATCCCTGGGGCTTCAGAGCCCGCCGAAACGCCTCCGCAAAGGGCTTGAACCATTCGAGGTACTCGTGCGCATCGGCGTTGCCGTAGTCCTTCTTGCGCACCAGCCCGAAAGGGGGACTGGTCATCACCAAATCCACTGAGCCGGCCTTTACCGTGTCGTGCAAGACCGCCAATGCGTCACCGCAGTAGATCTGGCCCAGTTTGGTGGAGTGGAAAAGCCTGGCCGGGAGTGGCTCTTTCGCTTTGCTGTTCTCAGACATCGGTCACGAGCGTGTTCGCTTTTTCATCACCAAGTTTAACTGCACATTCTGCCTTGCGGCAATCCTGTTCGCCAAGATTAGGCCTCCAAGGCGGGGCAGGAAAAGGCAAATCGCTTTGCTCTGAGGTCCCTGCGCTGAGGCAGGCGACGTAGTCGGCCAGTTCGAAGAGGCTGCGGCCCGCATTCTTGCTGGCGTAGATGCGCTTGAGGCTGGTTTTGATGCGGGCGATGGTCTGGGGTCCAAGGTCTGAAGTCTAAAGTCTAAAGTCTAAAGTCAGGGGGCATGGGCGGGAGGGGCGGGGGGAGAAGTCTTGAGTCTCGGGTCTTGAGTCTTTAGCCTTGAGTGATGAATGTGGAACAGACGCAGAAAGAACATGGGGAAACCTTCACCCCGGCCCCCCCATCGGATGGGGCGAGGGGGAGTGCGGCGGCGGCCAAGCGGTCGTTTTGGCGGCGAAGGCCGGTGGTGGTGGTTGGGACGCTGGTGCTCTTCGGGTTGCTGTTCTGCGGCCTGCTCTATTTGGCCGAGAGCCTGACGCATGAATCGTCGGACGATGCGTTTCTGGATGCCGATGTTGTTTCCATCGCGCCTAAAGTTCCCGGGCAGGTCAAGCGGGTCCACGTCCAGAACAATCAGGCGGTGAAGGCGGGGGATTTGCTGGTGGAGATTGATCCGCGGGATTTGGCGGTGCAACTGGAGCAGAAGCGAGCGGCGTTGAACGCGGCGCAGGCCAACCTGGACTTGCTGAAGGCAAGCTTCGAGCTGCGCCGCACGCAGATCGGCACGGCCGAGGCGACCACGAAACAAAGCACCGCAGAAGTTGGGGCGGCGGAGGCGACGGCGGAGAAGACCCAGGCCGATCTCAAGCGGGCGGAGGAGTTGATCCAGAATCATACTATTTCGCCACAGGAGTTTGATTCCGCGAAGGCCGCCGCCACAGCCGCCGAGGCGAACCTGAAGGCGGCCCGGGAGAGGACGGCCAGCGACCAGTCAAAGGTGACGGAGGCCAAGGCCCAATTGGAAACAAACCGGAAGGCGCTGGAATGGGGCGAAGCGCAGGCGCATCAGGCAGAGTCGGATGCGCAGGCGGCCGAGTTGAACCTGTCTTACGCGCGCGTCACAGCGCCGGCTGACGGCTACGTGACCAAGAAGGCCGTGGAGAGCGGCGATTACATCCAGGTCGGCCAGAAGCTCATGGCGCTGGTTCCGAACGCGCTTTATGTCACCGCCAATTACAAGGAGACGCAAGTGGAGCACATTCGCCCGGGGCAGCCGGCGAGGATCACGGTGGATTCCGCCGGTGGCCGCGTGTTCACGGGTCACGTGGAGAGCATCATGGCGGGCAGCGGGGCGCGGTTCAGCCTGTTACCGCCCGAGAATGCCGTGGGCAATTACGTGAAGGTGGTGCAGCGCATCCCGGTCAAGATCCTGTTCGATGAGCCGGTCGAGGCGGGGCATGTGCTGGGGCCCGGGATGTCGGTGGTGCCGTCGGTGAAGGTGGAGGGGTATGAGGTTTCGGAGACGATGGTAGTGGCGGTGGCGGCGGTTGGAGCGCTGGTGGTTGGGGTGTTGTGGTGGAGGGGGGCGGGGAGACGTGAAACGTGATGCGTTATGCGTGACGCGTGATGCTTGAGCGAAGAAGAACATCGAACCTTGAACATCGAATTTTGAACCTTGAAGCGCAAAGGCCATGCGGGGGTTACGTGGGGGCAGGGAATGTGAGGCGTGATGGTTCAGCGAAGAAGAACATCGAACGCCGAACATCGAACGCCGAACATCGAACGCCGAACATCGAACATTGAATGGCTGACAGCCCGACAATCATGCCCGGCGGGCAGCCCGCACCTTGGAAGCCGAGCCATAATCCGTGGCTGATCGCGACGGCGGTGATGGCGGCGACGTTCATGGAGATTCTGGACACGTCGGTGGCCAACGTCGCGCTGCCGCATATCGCGGGCAATCTTTCGGCCACGACGGAGGAGGCCACGTGGGTGTTGACGAGCTATTTGGTATCGAACGCCATCGTGCTGCCGATGACGGGCTGGCTGGGGATGCGCTTTGGCCGGAAACGGCTGCTGACTGTCTGTGTCAGCCTGTTCACGCTGGCGTCGGTGCTCTGCGGCATCGCGCCGGACCTGGGTTTTCTCATCGTCGCGCGCGTCTTACAGGGCATTGGCGGGGGCGCGCTGGTGCCAATTTCGCAGGCAGTGTTGCTGGAGAGTTTCCCGCCGGAGAAAAGGGGTGTCGCCATGGCCACCTTCGGCATGGGGGTGGTGGTGGCGCCGATATTAGGGCCGACGCTGGGGGGCTGGATCACCGACAACTATTCGTGGCGCTGGATTTTCTATATCAACCTGCCGGTGGGCATTTTTGCGGTGCTGATGGCCCAGGCGTTTGTAGAAGACCCGCCATACATCAGAAAGGCCAAGGCCGGGGCGGTTGATTTCTTCGGGTTCGCACTGCTGGCCGTGTGGCTGGGGACCTTGCAGATCATCCTCGACAAGGGCCAGCAGGAAGACTGGTTTGCGTCGCAGTGGATGCGGTGGTTTGCAGTGATCTCAGTGGTTTGTTTCCTGGCGTTTGTGGTCCGTGAACTGCGCACGGGGCATCCGATTGTCAACTTGCACGTGCTCAAGAATCGGAACTTTGCCGCCGGGGTCATGATGATGACGGTGCTGGGAGCCGTGCTGTATGGCACCACGGCGGCGCTGCCGATTTTCTTGCAGACGATCATGGGCTACTCGGCGTTGCAGAGCGGCCTGACGCTGAGTCCCCGCGGCCTGGGGGCGTTTGTCACGACCTTTATCGTGGGCCGCCTGGTGGGGCGGGTGCGGAACCGGGTGCTCATCACGATCGGGTTCAGTTTGCTGGCGGCCTCGTCGTTTTGGCTGGGCAACATCAACCTGCAGATCTCCATGCGCAACGTGATCTGGCCCAGCGTCCTCAATGGCGTCGCCATCAGCTTCATTTTCACACCGCTGGCCACGGCGGCGATGGGCTATCTGCGCCAGGATCAAATGGCGAATGCAACCGGGATTTTCAATCTGATGCGCAATCTGGGCGGCAGCTTCGGCATCGCGCTGGTTAGCACGATCATTGTTCGCCGGGCGCAGGTGCACCAGGCGTTGATGGTGGGGCACCTGACGCCGTTTGACCCGGTGTATGTGGAGCGCCTGGCGGCGGCCACCAAGGCCCTCACGCCGCAGAGCGGTCCGGTGCTGGCCCAGATGCAGGCGCACGGTCTGATCTACAACGCGCTGCTGGGCCAGTCGTCGCTGTGGGCTTTCGTCGAGAACTTCCGGTTGTTCGGGCTTCTATGCCTGCTGTGCCTGCCGCTGGTTTTGCTGTTCAAGCGGGTGAAGCGCAGCGCGGGCGGGATGGCGGCGCACTGAGCCAGGGGAGGGCGAGCGTCCTCGCGAGCCCAAACATTGCCGGAAACCAGGGCTCGCGAGGACGCTCGCCCTCCCGTTCGGATCGAACCTTGCAGGCTGGGCTTTTTCAGCTAGGCTTAGGGCGAGATTGAAGCAGCCAAAGCACTCACATGCGCACACTGATTAAACACCTCCTGGCCGCCACCGAACCGAAGGAAGCGGTGACGGTCAAGGGCTGGGTCCGCACGCGGCGCGACTCGAAGGGGTTCTCCTTCCTCGAACTGAACGACGGCTCGTGCCTCGCGAATGTGCAGGTGGTCGTGGATGCCGGCACGCCCGGGTCGGAGCAGCTCACCCAGCTCACGACGGGGGCGTCGGCGGTGGTCGAAGGGAGGCTGGTGCCGTCCCCGGCGCAGGGTCAGAAGTGGGAACTGCGGGCCGCGCGCGTCGAGCTGGTCGGGCCGGCGGACGCGACGTATCCATTGCAGAAGAAGGGCCACACGCAGGAGTTCTTGCGCACGATCGCGCATCTGCGTCCGCGCTCGAACCTCTTCGGGGCCGTGTTTCGCCTGCGCAGCCAGTTGGCGTTCGCGGTGCACCAGTTCTTCCAGGAGCGCGACTTCGTCTATGTGCACACCCCGATCATCACCGCGAGCGACTGCGAGGGCGCGGGCGAGATGTTCCGCGTCACGGTTCTCAAGGGAAACATTGACGAGAAGCCGGAGGCGGATTTCTTCGGCAAACCGGCCTACCTGACGGTCAGCGGCCAGCTTGAAGGAGAGACGTTCGCTTGCGCGCTGTCCAACATCTACACCTTCGGCCCGACCTTCCGCGCCGAGAACTCGAACACGGCACGCCATGCGGCGGAGTTTTGGATGATCGAGCCGGAGATGGCGTTCTGTGATTTGCTGGGGGACATGGACCTGGGCGAGGAGTTCATCAAGGCTATGGCGCGGTATGCGCTGAGGCACTGCGCCGAGGACCTCGCGCTCTTTGCCAAATTTGTGGACAAGGGGGTGCATGAGCGGCTCAAGTTCGTGGTCGAGCGGCCCTTTGTGCGCGTGCCTTACACGGAGGCCGTCGAAATCCTCAGGAAGTCGGGCCGGCAGTTCGAGTTCCCGGTGCAGTACGGGCTGAACCTGCAGTCGGAGCACGAGCGCTTCCTCACCGAAGAGCATTTCAAGTCGCCGGCGACCGTGTTCAACTACCCGCGCGAGATCAAGCCGTTCTATATGCGCCTGAATGACGACGGCAAAACCGTCACCGCGATGGATGTGTTGGTGCCGGGGATTGGCGAGGTCATTGGCGGCGCGCAGCGCGAGGAGCGCCTCGAGCAACTGCGCGAAAACATGCAGTTCCACAAGCTCAAGCCCGAGGATTACTGGTGGTATGCGGACTTGCGGCGCTACGGCACGGTGCCGCACGCCGGGTTCGGCCTGGGGTTCGAGCGGCTGCTGATGTTCCTGACGGGGGTGCCGAACATCCGGGATGTGATCCCCTTCGCCCGCACGCCGGGCAATGCAGAGTTTTAACGCCAGGCTGAACGCAAGGGTTGTTAGCAACAAATTTGGCGCGCGTCCCTCATAGTTCTCTGGCCCAGCCATGATTCCGGGGGGGAGGAATGCGCCCGATTTGCCCAACTCTGCCGTGGAAACAATTAGCGGGAACTGCCGTTCGCGGCTACTACGTTGTAGCCGCCGACGGCAGTCGGCGCATTCTCTGCACTCACAATTGCATTGACCATGTCCTCGGCATCGTCTGGCGTGGCGATCGCGGCCGGAACCAGACCCAGCCTGTCCAGCGCCCACTGGATGGTGTCGCTGGCAAGTGCCAGTCGCGTGGCCGGGAACCGCGCCATTAGTCCCGGCAAGTCAAAGCGCTCATGGAAGTGTTCGATGGCCAGGCCGCTGGCGAAGACAATCCAATCCGCCCCTTCCTCGACCAGTGCCGCGGCCCCGCCAGTCAGGTCTTGTGTCTCCGGCTCGACCGCGTAGCAGGGTACGACATCCACTACCGCCCCCAACTCCTCGAGTGTTTCTGGCACCTTCTCGAAGGCAGAGTCGCCTCGCAACACCAGGAATCTCTGTCCCTGCACGCGGCCGCATTTCGTGATGGCCGCCATGATGAGCGGCGTCTTGTGGTCGGCGGCCTCTGCGGCGGGCTGCAAGCGCCATTCCCGCAGCGTTTGTCCGGTTCGGGGCCCATAGGCCCCCAACCGCGCCGGCCCCAGTTTGCGCAAGTCATTATGGACCTGGAAGAATCGCTCGAAGAAGAACTCAATCCCCAGCGGATTGGTGAACAGAATCCAATCGTACGACGCCAATTCCCCCAAGACTTGGTCCAGCCGCGCCTGGTCGGGATGCGGCACCCAACGAGTGGCCGGCACTTCCAGCACGTCCGCACCGCGCTCGCGCAGCGCGGCCACCAGCGGGCGGGACAGATCGAACCGCTGGGTGACCGCCACCCGGCGGCCAAACAGCGGGCGCTGCTCAAACCAGTTCAACTGCTCCCGCAGGCTCACCACCTCACCGATCACCGTCACCGCCGGTGGGCTGATGCCCGACCGGCTGGCCAGTTCCGCAATCGTAGCGAGGGTGCCGACCACCGTCTGCTGCCGCCCGGTGGTGCCGTGGCTGACGATGGCCACCGGGGTGCCCGGCGAACGTCCGTGAGCGATCAGCGTCGCGGCAATTGCCCGGATATTCCTCAACCCCATCAGCACGACTAGTGTGCCGGGGACATTGGCCAGCCCCGCCCAGCAGACCTTATTGGCCGGTGACGACGGACCCTCATGGCCGGTGACGACGGTGACACTGGACGCATGTTGGCGGTGCGTCAGCGGAATGCCGGCATAGCAGGGCACCGAGTGCAACGATGACACCCCCGGCACGATCTCGAAAGAGATGCCCGCCGCAGCCAGCACCTCGGCCTCCTCGCCGCCGCGGCCAAACACGAATGGATCGCCCCCTTTGAGGCGCACCACGCGCTTGCCTTCGAGCGCCTTGGCCAACAGCAACGCATTCAGCTCGGCCTGGGATACACACCGCGTGCGGTCATGTTTGCCGCCGTAAATGAACTCGGCGGTCGGCGGTGCGAAGCGCAGCAATTCGCGATTGACCAGGCCGTCATGTATCACCACCTCGGCTCGTTCCAGCACCTCCTTCCCACGCAACGTGAACAGCCCGGCGTCGCCGGGACCCGCGCCCACCAGATAAACGATGCCGCGGAATAGTGGTTTAGATTGCAAAGTCGCTGTGCTTGCGTTTCACAACTTCCAGGGAATCATTTGGCGGCGGCCAACTGCTCCGGCCATAGCACGCGGGCAACCCAGTCGCCGAATCGCTCATCGGCCAGCCGCTCCTGTGCGTAGCGCACAAAGAGCGGGCGCAACTCGGTTACGATGTCCGGGTCCTTGACCATGTCGCGATAGAGCCGGTTGAGGCGCGTGCTGGCCTCGTTGCCGCCGAGCCAGATTTGGTAACGTCCCGGCGCCTTGCCGACGAAACCGATCTCGGCCATGTAGGGCCGCGCGCAGCCGTTCGGGCAACCAGTCATGCGAATGGTAATCTCCTGGCCGCCCAGCCCCACCTCCGCCAGCAGGTCTTCGAGGCGCGTGATCAGGTCCGGCAGGTAACGCTCCGACTCGGCCAGCGCCAGGCCGCACGTCGGCAGCGCCACACACGCCATGGAAGCACGACGCAGAATGCTGCCCTGGCGCTCGGGTTGGGTCTGCACCCCGTGTTCGGCGAACAGGCGGGTGATGTCGTCCCGGTGCGGCGCGGTAAGATTGGCGAGGATGACGTTGTTAGACGGCGTGAGACGGACTTCCGGCTGATACTTCGCGATAACCTCGCGCAGCGCCGTCTTTATCCGCCAGCCGTCGCGGTCCCGGATGCGGCCTGTCTCGATAAACAGGCCGAGAAACAGCCGCCCATCCGCCTGCCGGTTCCAGCCAAAGGCGTCGCCCTGCCGCTCGAACTTGAACGTCATCGGTTCGGCGAGGTTGAAATTGACCCGGCGCTCCAGTTCTTCCCGGAACCACCGGGCGCCCCGGTCTGCCAGAACGTATTTCAAGCGGGCGTGCTTCCGTTCGGCGCGGTCGCCGAAATCGCGATGAATCGTCACCACCGCCCTGGCCACGTCCACCACCTTCTCCGGCGGCAGGAAACCGATGACATCCGCCAGGCGCGGGAACGTCGCCGCATTGCCGTGGCTGCGGGCTTGACCGCCCCCCGCCGTCAGATTGTAACCGCACAGCTTGCCGCTGCTGTCGCCAATCGCAATAAAGCCGCAGCAGTTGGTGAAGATGTCGATGTCGTTCAGGGGCGGGATGACAAAGGCGATCTTGAATTTCCGCGGCAGATAGGTCTTGCCATAGAGCGGATCGACGAAACCCTTGTTCGCCGGGTCTTCGAGATCGAGCGGAACCCCCTCGATCCAGATCGAATGATAAGCCCGCGTGCGCGGCAGGACCGCCGCCGCCACCTGGCGCGCGTGCTCCCGCACCTGCTCCCCCAGCGTATTCGTCGCCGGCGTCGGCGGGGCCATCACATTGCGGTTGTTGTCCCCGCACGCTGCGAGCGTGCCGAGCAGCGCGTCATTGATCTCCTTGACCAGCGCGCGCAAGCCTCCCTTGACCACCCCGTGAAACTGGAAGGACTGCCGGGAAGTCACCCGCAGCGTGTTATTCGCATAGCGCGAGGACAGATCGTCGCAAGCCAGATATTGGGCCGGGGTGAGCACGCCGCCGGGAATCCGGCAGCGCACCATGAAGATGTATTTCTTGCTCGTCTTGCGCAGGTCCCGGTCGTCCTGCTGATAGATGCCGTGGACCTTCAGGAACTGTATGTCATCTTCGACGAAGTGGTCGGCTTGCGCGTCCGCCAGCGTTTGCGCGATGGTTCCCCCCAGAGTCGGGTCCCTCTGTTTCAGAATCTCGTTAGCCGAGGGCTTGGCGGCGGTGGCAGTCGTAGAGCGGCTTTCTGCCGCCGAGGTATTCATAGTCAATTTGCGCTAATAATCAGGGCATTATACGCATAAACAGCCAAACATCAATCGCCTTGCTTAAGAGGTCATCAGGGCAAACTACCCGGAGAGCCGACGCCATCCTCAAGAAGAACTGATCCCCCGCGCCTTGACTGAGGCTCGACGCCTCGTAGGCACGCCGGATTAACCCCTGCGCTCCCGGGCCGCAGATGGCGCTCGCGTCATGGCCGAGCGCCTCGGGGAGTCCCCACCCCCTGCAAAATGCAACTCCCGGCTTAACGCTTTGCGGGCGTTCGCTTCCGCCGCCGGGCTGCGGGCTTCGGACTGGGGGCGGCTTTGGCGTTTCCGCCCGTTTTCGCCGCCGGTTGCGGAGCCGTCTTCTCGTGGATCACCTGCCGCATCCGCTCAAGGTTCTTATCGATTTCGACTTTCGCCCGCGTAATGCCTTTCTGGCTCAGGTTGATCGCATCGGCCAGCAGCGAACAGCCCGCTTGAATCCCTCGCGGGTAGCTGCCATCCTTCATCTCGATTCCCTTGGCTTTCAGGAATTGACTCAGGTGCTCGTAAAGTTCTTCTTTTTGAATCGGTCTCATATCGGGTCCTATTGTTTGCCCGCAGGATCACCCATTTCATTCAGCCCGGCAATTACAGAACCCGGCCCGGTTTGTAACCTCGGACTCAGTCGTAGAACCCGCACTCATACGCCGTGTCGAACAGCGCCACGACGTTCTCCGGCGGAACTTCGCCCTGGATGTTGTGGACATTGTTGAACACGTAGCCGCCCCCGGGCATGAACGCCTTCACGTTTCGGCGCACGTTCTCGGCCACTTCTTTCGGCGTGCCCCGGGGCAGGATGTGCTGGGCATCGACCCCTCCGCCCCAAAACGCCATTTGGCGTCCGAACCGGCGCTTGAGCTCGACCGGGTCCATGTTGCGCGCGCTGACCTGCACCGGGTTGAGAATGTGCGCGCCGTTGTCAATGATCTCCGGAATCAAATCCAGGCAGGCTCCGCACGTGTGATACCAAATCTTGGCCTTGGTGCGGGAGCGGATGTATTGCACCAACTGTTTGTGGCGCGGCTTGACCATGCGGCGGTAAATCGCCGGATTGAACAGCGGCCCGTTCTGGCCCGCCAGATCATCGCCGATCATGATCACATCCACCACGTCGCCGGCCTCGTCGAGGAACCGCCGGAACCAGTCCATCCAGAATTTCAGCGTCTGGTCCAGCATCGCCTCGCAGAACTCCGGGCTGCCCATCAGGTCGCAGAACCACTGCTCCAGGCCGCGCATATACCAGCAGATTTCGTACACCACGCCCGAGATGCCGCTGACCACTGCATAGGGCGTCTCCTTCCTCAGCGTCAACGCACGCTCGCGCAACCCGGCAAAGCGGCTCGGGTCGTCGCCTTTCGGCCAAGGGTAATCCTTGACGTCGGCCAGGCTTGCCTGGGCCAGCGGATGGAGCGTGATGTCCATGTAATAAGGCGCGTCTTCCGGCATCGACCACCGGATGCCGAACTCGTCCGTCAGGTCGTCCCAATTGCGGCCATCGCGCCGTGCCTTCACGATGCCCCCCTTCCAACTGGACGCCGCCCCGGCGGCCACGTAGCGCGTATCCACATGAAAACGCTCCAAGACCTGTTCGCAAGGTTTGGCCAACTGCTGCACGGCATCCATGATGCGGATTTCGTCTGTCATGCCGAGGTGCTTGATCAAGGCCCGGTAAGCATTCTTATGGATGCCGGTCTGGTTCCCCCCGAGGTCAATCGGCACCCGGTCCGGGATTTCGTGGTTAAGCGCTTGGTTGACCCGCTCGCGCGAGGTCATGGTTTCCTTCTTTGGCATAGGTCGCTGTTTTGGTATCTGGAGAAGGCAACGCCCTCGATCTCGACCAGCAACTCCGGCCGGCAAATATCTGCCACTGCGTAAATGGCCGGCACCGCTCCCAACCGCCGTCCGCAGATCGCCCGGCATTTTGCCAGGTCCTCGGGCCGCTTGAGATAGACGCGTATCTTGGCCAGGTCGCGCAGGCTGGCGCCCGCCCCTTTCAGGCCGTGCCGTGTGAAGTTCTCCGCCCCGATGAGCCGCTCGATGTTGTCAATGGTCTGCTCGGTTTGCTTTTCGGGGTCGCTCGGATGGCAGCTTTCCGATCCGACGATGCTGGCGGTGCCGGAAACCCAAGTGGTCACATAGTCCCCAAGCCCCAGCGCCACCGCGCGCGAAAACTTCGGGCTTTGGCACGAATACTTGGGGTCGTAGGCGTAAGCCGGAGTTTGCAGCGGATTCTCCAGTGGCAGCAGAAAGACGTCGTCTCGCCGCGTTTCCAGCGCCAGGCAACTCGCCACCAGCCCGCCGCCGGCCATGCCGATGCCGGTGCTGGCCGGATAAACGCCGCGCGGCGCCTTCGGGGCCAGCGAAGAACAGTGGAAGCGAATATCGCGGTAGAATTCGGTCCGCGCGCGGTTCAGTTCCTGATAGCGCTGGACCTCGGCCTCTGGCTCGGTGATGCCGCCCAAATAAAACCAGGTGCGGACGACGCGCTCGAAACTGCTGCCGGCCTCGGCCAGGGCGGCACCCAAACGCCCCAGCGCATCCAGCGCTTGAGGATAAACTCCCTCCCCCGAGGCGGCCGGCTTCACGCCGGCGCAATAAACCCAGCGGACCCCGTCATAAGCCACCGCCAGGGCGTGGGAACCGAAGCGCTCGACCCGCACGGACTTCCCTCCAATGGCCCACGCCTCCAGCGCCAAAGCCGCGCCGCCGCAAGGAGGTTGCAACACGTAATTGGTCACCGGCAGGTTGGAGCCCGCAAACTCCCCGATAAGCCGCTCACACTCGGCCTGATCCCGGGCGTCTTTCAGGAATACCGTCTGCACCGTCACTACTATCGGCTCCGGGTACTTGTCCAGCACGGCTCGCATGGCTGACAACGCCTCCCGAGCCTGAACGCCAAACGGGCCCCGTCCTCGGGGAGTAATCACGAGGGCAACCCGCGTGGAATCGCCCAAATCCACGTGCGAGTACCCGGCGCCTTCCGCCCGCCTCGACCCGATCTCAGCGATGACCATGCGCGACCGCGAAGACAGTTCAAGGCCGCGCGACGGTTTCGCAACTCGCTCGCGCCTGTGCGCAGCCGAAAGAATGGCACACATGATGATTAGTTACAGCAAGATGGCTGCCCATCTCAAACAACTGGCTGCCTGGCTAGACGCATTCTGCCGGCGGTGGGTTTCACCTTTATTGGCTTTTCCCGGCCATTTCTTGGTTTCCAGCCCTTCGATGGTCTCTTTTCACCCGGGAGGGCGAGCGTCCCCGCGAGCCCTGACTATGTTCACCGCAGAGTCGCCATAATTACAAAACCGTGACAATTGTTGTGCTTGCGGCTGGTTAAGCTCGGTCCAGAATTGAACTGCCGATCAATGACCAGTCAGCGTCCAACGCGAAAGCCGGCCTTTCTCTGGCAAGCGGGCTTGATCCTGCTGCCGGTGGTGATTATCGCCGCAGTGGCCCTCACGGCCATCATCGAGAACCGGACGGCGGTCGAGCGCGAGGCGCGCCGGCGGGCCGAAGAGGTGGCGCGGCAATACGGCAAAGAACTGGAACATCCCTGGGGGGGCTTTCTGATTCAGCCGGAGCGGTATTCGCAGCGATGGAGTGTTTACCTGGCCGACATGGTGGGCGGCTGGCCCGGGTCCGTGCGGCGCGGGCTATTGGAGGCCGAGGCGGCGCACTTCCCGGAGCGCGACCCGCGGGCGGAGTTGGCGGAGTGGCAGGCGCAGTATCCGGGGTGGCGGGCTGAGGAAGTGTTCCCCGACAGCTTCAGGCTGACGGTGGAGGGGCGGTTTCACCCGGGGCTGGAGTTCAATCCGGCGCCGCAGCCGCCCGCGTGGTTCACCGCCCTTTCTCCGGCCCAACGCGCGGCCTGGGAGAGCCTGAAGGCGACGGCAGCGTCCGGGGCGGGCGTTGACGAAGTCGAGCAGCGCGTCGCGCAGTTTCAGGAAACCGGGCCTGAACCGGAAGCGGGGATGAATGCGGCGTTCATCGCCCTGCGCGCGAGGCTGCCGACGCTGCCGCCGGAGAAGGCGGTGGCCGAGGCGTTGCGTTCCGCCGACGAAAACTGGGAGACGCTTTCCGAGACGGGCCTGCCGCTGGCGAATCTCGCGTTCGGCGAGGCGCTGCGCTACGCCCGCGCGACCGGGCCAACCGAGGCATTATGGAAGGCCATTCCCAACCAGGTGCTGCGGGCGCCCAGCCCGCTGACCCCGGCTTTGCTGGATCAACTCGAGGCGCTCGCCGGCACGAACACGACGCTGCAAGCCGGCGTCACAGCCTGGCGCACGCTCTACGACGGCCAGGTCAGGTTGCACGACATCGCCGAGGCTGTCCGCCAGACCGGCAAGCTAAGGGGCCTCACGACGGCCAACCTCTGGATTGAGCACGACCAGACCCGCTGGCTGTGCCTGCTGAACTACGAGTATAGTGTGGCGGTGGGTGGAGTCGGCCACAGCAGGCTGATCGAGCGCAAGCCCGTTCAATCACCTCTAGTTGCAACGGATGCGGTGGGTGGAGTCGTCCACACCAGGCTGATCGAGTCCACCAATGAGCTTTGGACGGATGTGCAGTTCCTGCCCAAATCGGTCGTCGAACAGGCGCTGGTGCGGGCGCTGGAGAATTCGGAGGTGAAGTTGCCGGGCTACCTCGGCCTCGCCGCCTGGCTGGAGGGGGAACCGCTGACTCTGCCCGAACGCTGGTCCCCGGGCCGGGACACCAATTCCGCGCCCCTGCTGCTGGCCCAGGCCAACGGGGGCCTTTCCTGCCCGGGCAAGTTCCGGAAGAGACCAGACGGCCCGGCGATTGACTGGGACGGATTGCCGGGCCACCCCCGCTTCGTCTTGCAGCTTTACGTGGCCGACCCGGCGCTGCTCTACTCCTCCTACTGGCGTCACGCCCTGCTGCTGGCCGGGCTGGTGGCCGCGTCCGCCTTCGCGGCCCTCGTCGGCGTGATTGCCTCCTGGCGCGCCTTCCGGCGTCAACTCCGCCTCAACGAGCTCAAGAGCAACTTCGTCTCCAGCGTCTCCCACGAACTGCGCTCCCCCATCGCCTCCGTCCGCCTAATGGCCGAGAGCCTCGAACGGGGCAAAGTCTCTGAGGCTCCCAAACAGCAGGAATACTTCCGGTTCATCGTCCAGGAATGCCGCCGCCTCTCCGCCCTCATCGAGAACGTCCTCGACTTCTCCCGCATCGAGCAGGGCCGCAAGCAGTATGACTTCGAGCCAACCGACCTCGTCGCCCTGACGCAGCAAACCGTCAAGCTCATGGAAACCTACGCCGCCGAACGCCAAGTTAAGCTCAATCTCCAACTTCAACTCGCTAATGCGCAACCCTCCACCGCTCATCAACCCCCTGCTATCAACTATCAACTCCTCGACTATCAACTGCCTGCTGACGGCAAAGCCCTCCAGCAGGCCCTGGTCAACCTGATTGACAACGCTCTCAAACACTCCCCCAAGGGCGAGACGGTGACGGTAGGGCTGCAAGTGCGGAATGCGGAGTCCGAAGACCAGCCACACGCATCACGCATCACGCATCACGCATCACGCATCACGCATCACGCATCACGCATCAGCCTCTGGGTCGAGGACCACGGCGAAGGCATTCCGACTGCCGAGCACGAGAAGGTTTTCGAGCGCTTTTACCGCCGCGGCTCCGAGTTGCGGCGCCAGACCCAGGGCGTGGGCATTGGCTTAAGCATCGTTAAGCACATCGTCGAAGCCCACGGCGGCAAGGTGCTGGTCCGCAGCGCCCCGGGCCAGGGGAGCCGATTTACGATTGAGCTGCCCGTGTCAGAAACGAATGCAAAGCCCGAAAGCCGAAACCCGAAACCCGAATGAAATCCGAGCTCCGAAACCCGAAATCCGAAGCCAGCGACCCCTTCCGGCCTGTGCCGAGCGGATTTTGGACTTTCCCCTTCGGCCTTCGGAGTTCAGGTTTCGGGTTTCCTTCGGATTTCGGGTCTCGGGCTTCGGATTTCACCCCATGGAACGCATCCTGATCATCGAAGATGAACTCCCCATGCGCACCGCCCTCCACGACGTGCTGGCCGGGGAAGGCTATCGCGTCCTCACGGCCCCCGAGGGCGAAACCGGCCTCCAGCGCGCCCTGGACGAAAAGCCCGACCTCATCCTGCTCGACATCATGATGCCCCGGCTCGACGGCTACGCCGTCTGCGCCGAGTTGCGCCGCCTCTCCAATCCTGTGCCGATTCTTATGCTCACCGCCAAGGGCCAAGTCGAGGACCGCGTCCAGGGCCTGGATGTCGGCGCGGATGATTACCTCGTCAAACCCTTCAGCACCGAAGAGTTGCTCGCCCGCGTGCGCGCCCTGCTCCGCCGGGTCCAGCGGCAAACCAAGGCCCCCTCAACACTCGTGCTCGGCGAGGCCAGCATTGATTTGGTCAAACAAACCGCCCGCCGTGGCCGCAAGCCGCTCCATCTGACGGCTAAGGAATTCGCCATGCTCCGGCTCATGGCGGAAACGCCCGGCGAACCCGTCTCCCGCGAGCGATTCCTCGACGTCGTCTGGGGCTGCACCGCCTTCCCGACCACGCGCACTGTGGATAACCACATCGCCAGCCTCCGCGGCAAAATCGAGCGCGACCCCGAGGCGCCCCGCTGGCTCAAGACCGTCCACAGCGTCGGCTATAAACTCGACCTGTGAGCGGCCCGCTAAACACGCTAAAGACGCTATACGAAGTGGTATAATACCACTTGCCCTTCGTGGTTGCACTATTTGCGACGGCAGGGTCTCCCTCTCCTCCTCGGGAGGAGAGGGCTGGGGAGAGGAGGCCCTTTCCTCAACCGTGCAAATGCAAGCTGGACATGGTATAAGAGCAGCGGCGGCAGATGGCTATGCCTGCTGGCCATCGTGTCGGTCACAGGTAGAATCGGTATTCCTCCCCGCCCAATCCCGTCCAACCAGCGACTTCCGAGAGCTGGAGTGTCCTGTTTCTGGACAGTCAGCACGGCTGGCCCCACTGCCTATGCCCCCCACATACCGTCCACACTCCGCCCTCACCCCGTCCCCACACTGACGCAGAGCCGACTTTGGCATGAAGTAAACCTCAAAGCCACATTGTCTCATAATTGGACAGTGCGGGTGGAAACCGACGGCTGGGGCCAATACCCAATCATACCCTCCCCCGGCCTGCGACCACCCTCTCCCCTTCTCAAGGGGAGAGGGGTCCGTCTTTGCTTGGGGGTTCAGGGGCGGGGGCTTCCACTCATTCCTGCCGAGTTCCATTGCGAAGTGGTATAAGCGTGTTCGGCGGGCACTCCAATGGGCGCTCGGATTTTACAAAATGATGACAACTCCCGCCCCGCGCATCCGTCAAACTGAGCGCGAAAAGAATAGACGATAACTCTTATGAAAACGAAGACCATCTCATTAGCATTCCGCTGTGCGGGGCACTTTCCGATTCGGATTTCGGATTTCGGATTTCGGATTTCCCACCGGGCCGCCCTCTGCCTGTTGCTCGCCGCCCTCTGCCTCCTGCCCTCCCCCGCCCGCGCCGCCACCAACGACCTCACCACCGCCCTCCAGCGCGGCCTCTTTGAAGAAGAAGCCAACCAGAACCTGGCCGCCGCCATCCAGGCCTACCAAACCGTCGCCGGCCAATTCGACAAAGACCGCAAGCTCGCCGCCACGGCCATCTTCCGCCTCGGCGAATGCTACCGCAAACAGGGCAACACCAACGACGCCGCCACCCAGTATGAGCGCATCCTGCGCGAGTTCTCCGACCAACCCACCCTCGTCACCCTCAGCCGCCAGAGCCTTTCCGGGATGGGCAGCGCGCCGCCGGCGACCGCCGCAACGACAGCTAGCGAAACCGCCGCCAGCGCCGCCGCCGCCGCGGAAGCCGAGGCCGCGACTTTGGAAGCCCAGATTGCGGAACTGGCGCGCGGGACCAAAGAAGAGCGCCGCGTTGCGGTCCAGCAGGAAGATTTCAACCCGGTGGTGACCTCCCTGATGCTGAAGCTCGCAGAGGCGGAACAGAAGCTGGCAGCGCTGCAAATAGAATTCGGTCCTGAACATACCGAGGTCTTACAGACCAAGGCTTTGGTGGAAACGATCAAGAAACAGATCGACGAGCAGGTCGAAGCCATTTTGGGGGGCCTGCAAATCAAGCTCAAGGCCGCCAGGAAGGCCGCCGAGACCCTCCAGGCGCAATCAATTACGCACCCGCTGTCGGCAATGATCCTTGGTTCAGGCCCATCGCCCGCTCCCGCCACCGCCTCCGAAGCCGAGGAAGTCAAACGCATCCAGGCCCTGATCAAAGACAGCCCGGACCTGATTAACGCCAAGGTGATGTACTTCAACGATGGCTTCGCCAGCGAAGGCACGCCCCTTCACAAAGCAGCGGTCCAGGGACAACTCATCGTAGCGGGGTTCCTTTTGGACAACGGCGCAGACGTTGGGGCGAAGGATCGCAGGGGGCGGACACCTTTGCACGATGCCGCCGCCTCCGGCCACAAGAGCATGGTCGAGCTGCTGCTCAACCACCAGGCCAGCGTTCAAGCGGTGGACAACTATGGCTACACTCCGTTGCACCTGGCCGCTGAGCACGGCTATCGGAGCGTGGTCGAAACCTTGTTGGCCCACGCGGCGGAAGTCAACGCGAAGGACCGTTACGGTACCACACCCCTGCTTCTGGCCTCCACCCGTGGGTTCAAATCCATCGCGGAGCTCTTGCTCGCTCATGGCGCGGACATCAATGCCACGACTTCATACATCCAACCCGGCTCTGACCCTTTCTCCGGCACACCGTTATGCATCGCCGCAACCCGCGGCGACCAACCCCTGGTCGAGTTGCTCCTCTCGAAAGGCGCGCAGGTCAATGCCGAAGACAAGGATGGCCGCACCCCGTTGAGCTACGCGGCGGAGAGGCATTACCAGGCCGTTATGCAACTCCTGCTGGCGGCCCACGCCAACCCGAACGCGGGGCGGGTTGCCCTCCCCCTGGCCCTGGCCGCTTACGAGGGTGATATGGCCGCACTGAAACTGCTGCTCGCCAACGGCGCTGATCCTAATACCAACTCGACCTTACACCGGTCTTTGAAAGCGAAGAACGGCTGGGATTGGGGGAATGGCGACTTCACGCCGCTATTCCTTGCGATCAACCAACGACACGCCGACGCCGTTAAAGTCCTGCTCGAGGGCGCCGCCAACCCGAATGCGCGGACAGGTGGAATGCCGCTGCTCATGCAGGCGGTCTGGGACAATAATCTACCCGCGGTCGAGTTGCTGCTGGCCCATCAGGCCGATGTTAATGAAATGAATAATTCCAAGGTCTCAGAGCGCTGGACCCCCTTGCATTATGCGGCCTCATCCCGCGACAAGGCCATCGCCGAACTCCTCTTGAAAGCCGGCGCGGACGTGAATGCCCGGGACACGAACGGCGCCACCCCGCTCCACTTTGCAGTTAGGAATGGCAATCTAGAGTTGGCCGAGTTGCTGCTGGCCAACAAAGCCGATCCCAACGAGCAAAACAACTCCGGCCAAACGCCGCTGGATCTGGCAAAAACGTCACCGCCCTCTGAAGCGATGGCCGATCTGTTGCGCCGGCACGGCGCAGCCGACGACCTGCCGCAGCCCGGCCGGATCGAGGTCCGCCGCCGTTCGACTGGGTATTCCAGCACCCCGCTTACGAAAGGCACCCATGACTGGAGCCAATTCACGCTCTTGGACCTGATTGGTGTGGAATACGAGTTCCTGGCGGCTTCACTGCTAGATGGAGGGGGTGATTGGTATAGCCTGGAGACTTTCTTCAGCCACAGTTCACACCTGCCTTTTCCAGACCTCGCACACTTGCGCATCCGCCGTCCCGCTCCCGACCTGAAAAGCTGGCTGGAGCGGACCGTTGATCTCCGCCCGGTTCTCGAATCTGGCGATTGCTCCAAAGACGTGCGCCTGGAATGGGGTGATGTGGTGGAGATTCCCGAGGCCGACCACCCGCTCAATGAGAAGTGGCCGGGCTTTTCCAGGACGGAGCTGGCGAACTTGAAGAAGTGCCTGACGCGGCAGGTCCAAATCGTCATCAACGGCCAAGCCACAAACATCACCGTGGCTCCCAAGATCTTTGACCCTGGGGAGGGCAAGAATCCCACAATCGTTGCCCGCACACCCTTCTGGCTCAAGCCGGTCCTTCTACAATCCAAAATGGTCCTGACCTCCTCGGACCTTCGCCACGTCAAGGTCACCCGCCACGACCCGGTCACGGGCCAGACGCACGAGTGGGTCGTGGATTGCTCGCCAGCCATCCCCGCCCCCGACCGCCCGTTCCGCGACGGCGACAAGATCGAAGTCAACCTCTCCCCCGACCTCTGGCTCCGCAACGGCGACAAGATCGAAGTGCCGGAGAAGGCCGACTTGGCATCCGCAGAGGAGGCGACGAAGGCGCCGCCACCACATCTGCTAGGTCCGTGGTATCTAGGTCCGGTGCCTGCGCCTGCGGAACAAGTGCCGCAGGATGAGTCAGACCTTGACGTTGCGACGAAGGCGCCGCCACCGGCTATGTGGATAGGTCCAGGTAAGATACAACTGCCCCCAGGGCAGATCCCACCTGAGCTTGCGGCAAATGTGCGGTCTTCTCTCGCGCAGCGACTCAAGAGGATTCCGGCGGTGCCCGGCCCGGAAACCCCGTCGGCGGTCGAAGAAAAGTACCTGAATATCAACGGGGTGCTTTATTCGCCCAAGCCACATGATCCTGACTTGCTGGATGCCGGCTACCACCGGGACCGCCGCGTCATCACACGGAAGGCCGAATGCTGGGAACAGCGCGCCAGCGCGCCGTTGGCGGGGCGCGGCGGCAATGTAATTTGGACCGGCGCCGAAATGATCGAATTCGGCGGCGAAGGCATGGGCACGAGTTTCGGCGACGGCGCCCGCTACTGCTTCGCCGAAGATACCTGGGCCGCGCTGCCGCAGGAGGGCGCGCCTCGCTCAGGTCACGCTGACATTTACGTGCGTGGACGACACGTAGATTGGCCGCAGGAGGGCGCGCCTTCTTCCCGCTCGGGTCATGCGCTGGTTTGGACGGGCAAGGAGATGATTGTCTGGGGCGGCTTCGGCGGAGTCGGGGGCAACGATACACTTCACAACGACGGCGCGCGCTACAACCCTGCTACCGATACTTGGAAGCCGGTGAGCACGTGGAACGCCCCGTCCGCCCGCGTTGATTTTCCCGTCGTCTGGACTGGCCGGGAAATGCTCCTCTGGGGCGGCTTTACCGATACCCACAGCCGCTACCAGGGCTACCATGCCAATGCCCACCTCAACACCGGGGGCCGTTACAACCCTTCCTCCGATTCCTGGAAGACCATCGCCACCCAAGGCGCGCCCTCCAAGCGCTGCGGCCACACCCTGGTTTGGACCGGCAAAGAGGCGATCGTCTGGGGCGGCGCCAACGCCACCAAAGCCCTCAACGACGGCGCCCGCTACAGTCCCGCCCGGGATTCCTGGAAGCCGGTCAGCGCCGACGGCGCCCCCAGCCCGCGCCTGGCTCACGTCGCCTTCTGGACCGGCAAAGAAATGATCGTCTGGGGCGGCACGACCCGCGAAGTGGACACGCAAGGGGTCTATTTCGAGAATGGCGCCCGTTACAATCCTGAGACGGACACTTGGAGGCCCATCTCAACCATCGGCGCGCCGATGGGAAGGGTTGTGGGCACGGCCGTGTGGACGGGGTCCGAAATGATCGTCTGGGGCGGCGTCAACGACGCCCAGGCCCGTAAAGGCTTGGCTGGATTTGATCCCAACCGCTACGTCGGCACCGGCGCCCGCTACAACCCCGCCACCGACACCTGGACCGAAATGACCCTGGCCGGCGCCCCTTCGCCCCGCGGCGCGACCAGCGGCGTCTGGACCGGCGAGGGCCTCCTCACCTTCGGCGGCTACAACGGCACGCATTTCAACGAGACTTGGTTCTATTCCCCGTCCCGGACGCTTTATCCCTATGTGAAAAACGACACCGGCTCCGGCGTGACGCAACAGATTACAGCCGCTTGGAATGCGGACGTGCCCATGCCACCCACCACGCCGTTTGACTCCTCACCGGATAAGCGTGCTGCCTACTTGGAAGCTTATCGAGATGGCTATCGCAGTAGTCTGACATCCGCCAACGTGCTGTTTCGGATGCCTGCTGAGAGTGACACGGTTCGCGCGCGCGGTTGGCAAGACGGCGCCTCTGCCGGTTCCAAAGCGATGAGCAAGAAGCAACCGTGAGGACGACGATGCCTGACAAATCACTGGAGCCAACGCCGTTGGTGCCGTCGGTTCCGTTTGGCGGTTCACGTCACCGGCCCGGCGTGGCTCAGCTCTGCTAGACGTTGGGCTTATGAAACCACTTATATACAATCGTGACACTGTCGTGCGCCAGACAAGAACGCTGAATCTGGCTGACAGAAGACCAACAATGTGAACAGAATATGAATGACAAATCTGATAAAAAACGACTCGTTGCCTTCCTGACCTGCCTCCTGTTGCTGAGTTTTCATCTTCACGCCGAAGCGGCGACCCTGTTTCAATGGAGTTTTGATGGCCCCCCGGGCAGCACGTTGTCGTCTTCTGCGGATTCGGTTGCTGGCTGCCTGGTAGTCACCAAGTTCAATGATGCTACGCTAAGCGCAGGCGCCACTAACACGATTCAATACGGCCCTCCCAATCCCTGGTATAACACCAACGGCACGTCTGCTGATTTCCTGAACACGGCCGGAGTCAACGATCCTGGTGTCGGTTTGTTCGTGAATGATACCGGAATGAATAGTCCATTGGACATTAGCACTCTAACCAATTTAACCATTGAGGCGTTCGTTTATCCTTATGATATTCGCCAGGCCGTCATCATCCGGAAATACGGCGGTACGGGTGTCTATTACATCGATATACGTTCTGACGGAAACTTCGGCTTCCGTCTTAAGAGCGCGAGTCAGGATCTTACCGATCAACTCGAATGTAATGATCTGCCTTATACCACCAACCAATGGTATCATGTGGCCATGGTTTGGAATGGGTCTGCTGTCACGTTTTATGTCAACGGTGTGCAGTCACACGACCTGGGCAGCAACCATCTGGCGGCGATACCCTTTTCGGGACCAATTGCGGATTCAACGTACTCACTTGGCATCGGCACCATTGTGCGTGACAACGCCAATCCGCCAGCCAACTCGGGCCAGTTCTTTTTCGGCCGAATTGACGAGATCCGTATATCAGACACGGCGCTTTCCCCCAGCCAATTTTTGCTCAATCAGACAATGCAGGCGATGGGTCCGGCCGATCATCTGGCGATGGGACAACAACCGGGCAACACGGCCGCCGACCAAGTCATTTCACCGGCTGTCACCGTGCGAGTGATGGATCAGTTTGGAAATCCCGCGGCCAGCACCACCAACGTCACCGTGGCCATTGGCAACAATCCTGACGGCGGAACTCTCAGCGGCACGGTCACGGTTGCGGCGAATCATGGCGTAGCAATCTTCAGCGATTTATCCATAGATAAACCAGGCAACGGCTACACTCTCATTGCCAGCGCCACTGCGTTGACGGGAACCAATTCGGTTGCTTTCAACATTACTTCACGAGCCTGGCAGAGTGGTCTTGCTTTCATTTACTCCAACGGCACATACACCATGCCGTATCGGCTTTACTTGCCCCTGAATTACAGTGCCGCAACACATTATCCGCTCGTGCTGTTTCTACACGGAGCCGGCGAGTACGGGACCGATAATATTGCCCAAGTCGAGAATCATATTGCCGGTCTCATTGCCCGAACCTATTCGGATTATCCGGCCATCCTGGTCGCCCCTCAATTGGACACGAGTTATTGGTCGTCAAGTAATCCCGACGACTTAACGCTCGGTATTCTCGCGCAGGTGCGGCAATACTACGCAGTGGACGAGCGCCGCATCTATCTGACCGGTCTTTCCGCTGGCGGATACGGCACAACTGATTACGCGATCAACTATCCAACAATGTTTGCCGCCATCGCGCCGATGTCGGGTGCGGAAATCGTCACACCGAACACCGACACACAGGTCCAACTCTCCAGAATTCCCACTTGGCTGTTTTGCGGCGGCGCGGACACCCTTATTTATGCCTGTCGCGATTACTACATGAACGTTAACGTGCTGACGAACATCACCTTCACCCAAACCAATTACGGGTATCCAACGGCCGTGTCTGGACTGATTCGTTACACCGAATTCACGGGCCTAGGCCACGACATTTGGGAATTGATCTACGGAGCCACAAACACGGATTTCTATGACTGGATGTTTTCCCAGACCCGTCCACCTGCCATATTCACCTTTACCGCCGCGTCCGCGAATCGCGGCACTTTCGTTTTCGGTGGCTCAAACAACGTGCCCTTCGCCACGGGCTATCTTTTAACCTCAACCAATCTACAGATTCCGCTGTCGCAGTGGCTGTTCATCGCCACGAATTGGTGCGATGTGAATGGAAACCTCATGTTCACCAATGACCTCGATACGAATGCAAACCCGCGGTTCTACATTTTGAAGTTGCCGTAGGACGGTCAGCTATCAGGTTTGGATTGCATATTCTGCAGAGACGGAACGAGGCAGGGAAATGTTTGTAAAGAGGGCCGACAATTCATGGCATCCATAAAAACAGCAACAACGTTCGCGGGCATCATGCTCTGTGCTTTATGTCATTTGGCCGCTGCTCCAGCCACAAATGACCCGGCAGTACGCGTTGCGCGCTGGCAGGAAGACCTCGACTATTTCGCCAGCGAACTTCCGGCCAGGGAAATGGACCTTTTCAAGCTCATTCCCGAGGGGGAATTCAAGCGCGAAGTTGCGGAACTGAAGGCGGAAGTTCCGACACTCTCCGATGCGGAAATCGTCCTTCGCTTAACGCGTCTTGCAGCCCGTTTAGGGGTGGCACATGCGCTCGTCAAAATCGGCTCCGCAACCAGCATCCATGCCTTGCATCTGTATCCAGTGACGATGAGGTGGTTTTCCGACGGCCTGGCCATTGTCGCCACGGCTCAAGAGTATCAAAGAATGCTCGGCACCCGCGTCGTGCGGATTGGTTCAATGACACCCAAGCAGATCGAAACGGCTGTAACTCCTTACATCGCCCACGAGAATGACGCTCATGTCCATGCCGAGAGTCCGCGATACATGTCGATAGTTGAATTGATGCAACACGAAAAAATCGCCGGCGCCGACGGCCATCTGCAATTGACCTGCGCAAAACTTGACGGCCAGGAATTCACGATGGAAATCGCTCCGCCCGGACGGGGCGAAACCAGACGGAAATTGGCGGATGCGGCTGACATCCCGCCCGCTTCAACCGCCTTGTGTTGCAAACACCGCAAAAGTTTGTACTGGTGCGAGTATCTGCCGGACACGCAGACGCTCTACCTGCAATTCAACAGCCACCATGAGGAGCCGGGCCGTCCCTTCAAGGATTTTGCCCGGGAACTATTCGCCGTTGCCGATTTATACCCGGTCCGGCGCATGGTCCTGGATTTGCGCTTCAACAAGGGTGGCCACTCGGAAGTCGCGGCCCCCCTCGAGGCCGGTTTGCGGTCGCGACCGGCGCTCACGGCCAAGGGACATCTCTATGTCCTCATCGGCTGGACCACTTTTTCCGCCGGGATGGACGAGGCTGCGTATTTCCGCAAACATTTTCACGCCATCCTTGTGGGTGAACCTGCCGGCAACAAACCCAACCATTATGGCAGCGCCGAATCTTTCAAGCTGCCGAACTCAAAGCTGGAGGTGGAGTACTCGACAAGATATACCCGCTTGATTCGCGATGCCGATCCCTCCTCGCTCGATCCGGACATCCCCGTGCCGTCGAGGCTGAATGATTTTCTGGCAGGACGCGATCCGGTTTTGGAAGCTGCTCTTCACCACCCTTTACAGTGATTTAACTGCGACGACCAAAACTCAAAAAATGGCGGCTGAAAGGCCAACAAACCATGAAACGAACGATTCTCACCCTCGCCGCACTGCTGCTGGCTTCAGCAGCATTTGTCTTGGCCAGCGATGGGCCAGCTTCGGGGGTTAAACCGGCTCCCATCACCAACGGCGCGGAATGGAAGAACGGCAAACCGGTGGCGCTGCCAGGCGCGCGGCGGCCGAAAGTGGAGAGCGTTTTTCTCTACCGTCCCGAAACCGAGTGGACCTATTCGCATCACCCGCACCTGGCCTTTTTCAAAGGGCGGTTCTATGCCATTTGGTCCAATGGCAGAAAGGACGAAGACCGGCCGGGCCAGCGCGTGCTGTTTTGCGCGTCGAAGGATTTTGCGCATTGGACTGAGCCGCGTCCGCTCGTGGATTCAGTGAAGGACGACAAAGGCGTCGAGCGCGTGTTGACGCCGTCGGGATTTCACGAACACGATGGGACGCTTGTCGCGTACTTCGAAAACGAAGGATTCCGCCGGGCTTGGACATCGCAATTGCAGGCGGTGACGACGACTGACGGTGAGCATTGGAGCGCGGTGCGCGATATCGGTCCCCTGGCGAAAGTCCAGGACTCGCAACGGACAGCATCGGGCCGGTTGATCCTCAGAGGTAACACGTGGTTCCCGTGGACCGACGATCCATCGGGCCTGACTGGCTGGCACATGAGCGGCTTTTACATGGACAACAGCATGGCGGCGACAAACAAAGACCAACCGGCATCGTTCTGGAAAGCCGCGGAACGGAAAGTCGCGAAAAGTCAAGGTTGGTCGGCAGGGCTTTGCGAAGGATCATTCTACCAAACCGACGACGGCGTGCTGCACATGTTGCTGCGCATCACCGGCAAGCACACCAACGACTGTCTATGGGTGACCGAGAGCCGTGATAACGGCACAACATGGTCGCTGCCGGTCGAGACTAAGTTCAGCGACACCAACGCCAAGTTCCATTTCGGTCGCCTGCCGGATGGCCGATTCTACTACGTCGGCAACCCGGTGGGTCGTGGTCGCACGCCGCTTGTGTTGTCGCTGTCGCGCGATGGCGTGCGGTTCGACCAGCATTACATCCTCGGCGACGAACATTACGTCATGCGTCGCCCGGGCGCCGCGAAAGGCGGTCAATACGGTTACCCGCACTCCTTGGTGCATGATGGGCAACTTTATGTAATCATCTCGCGCCATAAGGAAGCCATCGAGGTGCTACGCGTGGCGTTGTCGGAACTTGCCGGCAAATAAAAAGCCATTGCCGCCGATGCTCAGGCTGCCCCCAAATGGATTGGCCATAAGCGCGGAGGCTTCTCTTTTGGCCGGCACGAGCGCGCCACAACTTTTTCTGACCGTTCATCTCCGCAACACAACAAATCACGAGATGGTCGTTCTTACGAAGAATCTCGACAGCGATATTGATTTCAACCCTGCCGACGCAACCAAATGGACTTGCACGCTTGGTTACAATCAGCCTGGAGTGACATACCAAGGCCGCCTGATCGTGCCGCCGCTTAACGACTTCTCGCCCGTAACAATCAAACCGAATGAAGAAGCCGTCATCACGCACCGCGTTAAAAGAAACAGGTCGTTAAAGCTGATTACGAAAGACACTCAACTCACGGTTTGCTACGCCATTTCACCAAATTGGGGAAGCCGCTTTGCTACATGGAGCGGTTCGGTCACATCTAAACCTTTTAAGACGTCAGTCATCCCCTGAAGGCGCCAATGTTGTTAGAAAGCACCAAACGCCATGCCGCCGACAACTGCCCAGCAGGGTGTAGATCACCGCGCTGCGTTCGCCTGTGTTAGCACTGGGGCCGAAAATGCGGATGGCTAAGAAAGGAAACACAACATGCGTTCAGCTTTGATTGCGATTATGGCTTGCTCACTGACGGCTCACGCAAGACCGATTCAGGTGCCGACTTACCAGGAACTGCAAGATAGAGCCGATGTTGTGTTTTCGCTCGTGAACACCACCTCCGCCGGGATTCTGGTTCCCCTGGCGCTGACCAGCGACCTGCAGAGAGACTTCAGTCTTAGTAACGAAGTCGCCGGAATCGCGAAAACCCTTCTTGTCTGGGCTCAAGAGTATGACCCCTCTGCCAGAACGGTGGTCGTGGGAGGCGTGGATTGGTCACGCCCTGGCCGGCCATACACATTTGATTGGGGTGACGGCGCTCAGAGCGAGGGCGAATGGCCGCAGAAACATGTCTATCGAGCGAGCAGCAACTACATCATTCACGTCACGTCTCATCACCCTGTGCTCGGTCCGGCGACTAATACGTTTCCCTTACGATTCGTGCCGTCGGTCCTCAAAAAGCTCGCATTGCCCAGCGAGCTAAGGGTGCGGATTTTGGATCATTCCATCGCCATAGAGGAGCCTGATGCGGCGCCACAGCCGGTGGATTTTTTCGGGCCCCGTTTCTTTCAAAGCCTCCGGCGGGATGACGTGGAGTACGTCCTGCACGCGGCTGCCTGCGTTGAGTACGATCTTTCCAACGGGGATGTTTTCCTTGCTGACGGATCGTCTTTTCAGCAGGTGATTTACCGGAACGCAAAGGTTAATGGAATGAACTCTCACTGGGATTCCACACCCGTTGCTTTGGAGGCGGGTGACTATGCCTTCAAACCACCGATCCAATACAGTTCCTTCTTTCATGAGATGGGGCACAACTTCAATTTGAACAGCCCGGCGGGTTTTCGTTATGGCGGTCGGGCCAATGGATGCGCCAGCAGCATCTACACGGAAACCCTGGCGCAGATCGTGCAATACGCTACGGCCTGCGCGCTCATCAACCACCGCGACCTTCTGGGCCTCGATGACTTCACCGTTCTGGAACTCAAGGTCAGCGCCACCGATCACGTTCGGAGGCTACGGGATTACCACGAGAAGTGGGTGGCCAAGGGGATGAAGTTTAGATCGTGGGATGATTCCGCCGATTGCAAGGAGGACGTTGAGGGAACGTTTATGACCCTGGCCTACAAATTTGTGCAACAAGTCGAGTTGGCGGGCAAAGGCTGCCGTGTCCCAGTAAAACGCATGATGAATTTGTTGCAATGCTTTAATGACGACTGGCGGATCCGTTGGGGCCAACTAGAGAATTCCGCAGGTGCCGAGTCCTTCCGAGCCACCCTCATGGTGGCGGCGATATCCTACGGCCTGCGTAAGGACATGCGGAATGAATTCAAGGAGATGCACTACCCTATTGACGACCAGGTGTATTCGGGATTGCTGCAAGCGGCTGAGACGAAAAACCGCACCGGCGCCGGTATCAGGCCTTACTATTGACATTTTTATGCCGCTTGGAACCAACAGGTTGCGAAGAATGACGGCGGGGCCAAATCCAGGAACCGAGCCGGGTACGGCCAAGGTGGGCTGGACGGTCCAGAGCGCATTCTCAAATCGGCCAGCTCACAACCCCAGCTTTCTGAAGCGGTTCTTCACTTCCTTGAAATGGAACTCCAACGAGCAGAGGGCCTCGAGTTCCCCCGGCTTGAAGTATCTGGCGGCCTCGGGGTCCGACTTGAGCTGGCCGAGGAAATCGGCGTCCTCGCGGCCGGCGTGCTTGGCTTGCCAGGTCCGCATCGCATTCCGCTGGACCAGTTCGTAGGCCCGCTCGCGGGTCAGCCCTTTCTTGATGAGCGCCAGCAACACGGTTTGCGAGTTCCACATCCCGAGCGACAAGGCGAGGTTGCGCTTCATGTTCTCGGGATAAACCATCAGCCCCTCCACCAGCTTCGTCAGGGTGACGAGCATGTAATCGAGCAGCGTGCAGGAGTCGGGGAAGATGATCCGCTCGACCGAACTGTGGCTGATGTCGCGCTCATGCCAGAGGGCGACGTTTTCCAGCGCGGCGACCGCATGGCCGCGCAGCACCCGCGCCAGCCCGCTCAGCCGCTCACTGGTGATGGGGTTGCGCTTGTGCGGCATGGCGCTGGACCCTTTCTGGCCTTTGGCAAAGAACTCCTCCGCCTCCAGCACTTCGGTGCGCTGCAAGTGGCGAAACTCCGTGGCCCACCTCTCGATGCTCGCGCCGACCAGGGCCAGCGCGCCGATAAACTCCGCGTGGAGGTCGCGCTGAACCACCTGCGTCGCAATCGGCGCGGGCCGCAGGCCGAGCTTTCGGCACACGAACGCTTCGATTCGCGGCGGGAGATGGGCGCTGGTGCCGACGGCGCCGGAGAGCTTCCCCACGGCAACCGCTGCCCGCGCGGCTTCGAGCCGTTGCCGCGCGCGGCCAAATTCGTCGTGCATCAGCGCCAGCTTCAGGCCGAAGGTCGTCGGCTCGGCATGGATGCCGTGGCTGCGGCCAATCATCGGCGTGAACTGGTGCTGCTTCGCCCTGGCGGCGACGGCCTGGCGCAGCGCCTTGACGTCTTCGATCAGCACGCCAGCCGATTGCACCATTTGCACGGCGAAGGCGGTATCCACCACATCGCTGCTGGTCAGGCCGTAGTGCAGCCACCGGCTGGCGGGCGCGCCGATGTTCTCGGCGACGTTCGTGGTGAAGGCGATGACGTCGTGATTGAGCGTGCGCTCCAGCTCTTTGCACCGCTCCACGCTGAAGGCGGCGCGCGACTTGATCCGCTTAAAATCCTTGCGGGGCACCAACCCCTCGGCGCAGAGCGCTTCGCTGGCGAGCAGTTCGATTTGCAGCCAGGTTTCGAGCTTGCGTTGTTCGCTCCAGATTTCCCGCATCACCGGGCGCGAGTAGCGTTGAATCATGGCTCCACTCTAGAAGGGCCAGAAAAGGTTGTCGAGACGGGGTGTGATGGAGTGATTGGTGGTTGGTAATCGGTGACTGGTGATTGGTGATTGGTGATTGGTGATTGGTGATTGGTGATTGGTGACTGGTGGTTGGTGAGCGTGTTGGGCCGCCGATTACCGATCACTAATCACTAATCACTCATCACAGATCACCAATCCCCACTCCCCCTCACCGCCTGGCCATCTTCTCGCGGGCGGTCTCCAGAATCCTGCGCTCGCGCTCGGTCAGGCTTTGGATGCCCTGAGCCGAAATCTTGTCCAGGATCGGATCGACCTCTTTGCTCAGGAATTCATCGGGTGGCAAATCCTCATCCACGCGCGCGTTGCTTTGACCCCACTGCGCCGCTGTCCGGTGGGGGGCCTTGACCAACGGGCGCAGCGGCTGGGTCCGGGTTTGCCGCAGGCGCGGCCACTGCCAATGCCAGTAGATGGCGTAGCGCACGAACACGATGCCGGTGATCATGCCGCCGAGGTGGGCCGCGTGGGCGATATTGTCCATCGGAAAGACAATCCCGAACAGGGTCAGGAGCGCGCTGAACAGCAGCAGGAATTTGGCCCGCATGTTCACCGGGATGATGAAGAACAGCAGCAGCATCAGGGGCCGCTCCGGATACAGCACGGCAAAGGCGGCAACCAATCCAAAGGCCCCCGCCGACGCCCCGACGACCGGCGCGGCGAAGGGTCCGCGCAGCAACACCCCGGCCAGCGCCTGGAACAGCCCGCCGATGACGCCGCTGGCAAAATAAAGCGTCAAAAAGCTCTTCCAGCCCAGCGTCTCCTCCACTGCCCGGCCGAAGACGTAAATCGCCCAGCAGTTCAGCAGCAGATGCAGCCAGCCGCCGTGCATGAACTGGTAGGTGAGCAACTGCCACACAAACCCGTGCCGCAGGCCCTCAACGCTCAAGGCAAAGTAATCGTCGGTTGGAAAGGTGGAGAAGAACCGGTAAAGGACGTTCTGGAGGATGAAGGCAACCACATTTACCACCAGCAACACCACCGTCGCCGACCAAGGCCCTCTGAACGCCGGGCGACGCATATAATAACGGTCCTCTAGCATATCATTTCATCGTGAACGTAGTCGCAGCGAGTTGAATTATCAAACGGGCTTTTGACCTGCCGAGCGCACCACGATGCCCTTCGCTTCGACATGCAACTGGCCGCCGGATTCACTCACCACCAGTGTCTTCATGCCGGGGCGCAGTCTGGCAATCGCGTCGTGTCCCGCAGCGCCGACGGCAAGCAACGCGGTGGACAGCGCATCCGTCTCCGTGGCTGAGGGAAGGATCACTGCGGCCAGCACTGTGCCTATGGCCGGCTCGCCCGTGCGCGGGTCAATGATGTGGCCATAGGTCCTTCCCCCCACTTGAAAGGAATTTCCACACACGCCGGAGACCGACATCGCTTCCTCCTTAAGCGGCACGGTGGCGAGCAGGGTGGGCGGTGCGTCGGGCACAGGGGACGGGGTTTCAATGGCGATCTTCCAGAACTCCTCTCCGGGCGGCGTCCCCAGCGCCTGCACCGTGCTGGTGCCGCCATGGACCAGCGCGCTGCTGACGCCCGCCTCGCGCAGAACTTCCGCCGCCCGCTCGACCGCATAGCCCTTGCCGATGGCGCCCAGGTCCAGCATCACGCCCTCACGCGCGAACTGGACGGTGAAATCCGCCGGATTCAACCGAACCAGCCCCATGCCGACCTTCGCGCGCGCCTCGGCGACCTCCTCGGGACAGGGAAAACGCCCGTCCCCGCCCATGAATCCCCAGCACCGGACCAGCGGGGCAACCGTAATATCGAACGCGCCGCCGCTCTCCTCGGACAGTTTTCGCGCGTGCTGTAACAGCGCGAACAGACCCGGCGTGACCCGAACAGGCTCCTGCGCCGCGCGGGCGTTGAGATGGGCGATTTCGCTGCCGGCCCGGAACAGGCTGAGCTGGGCTTCGAGTTGTTCGACCTGCCCGAGCGCCTCTTCGCCCGCCGCCCGCAGCGCCGCGGGATTCTCCCCAGGCAACACGATCTCGAATCGGGTCGCCATCGCATGGCAGGCAACGGTGAGGGGGGGCATGGAGGAGGGAGGAATGGAGGAATGGAGTGATGGAGTATTGGAGTGATGGAGTGATGGGGCGATGGAGTATTGGAGTAATGGAGTGATGCCGGCGGGCTTCCGCCACTCCACCAACCCACTACTCCACTACTCCACTACTCCATCCCCCCGTTCTGTGTCCACTCATGACTGCGGCAGCGTGCCGTAGGTGATCGGCGTGACCGCTGTGCCGCCGTCCGTGGTGATCTTGCGCGTCTTCTCGTCGAACACGCACGCGATCTTCAGCCGGTCGGCCATTTCGGCGAGCGAGATGACTGTCTGCACCCGGATGGCCAGGTCAATGTTCGCATTGGGCTGCTTGCCGGAACGGATGCAGTCGAACCAATTCTTCTCGTGCACACGAATCTCCTCGGGCTGGAGGTTGGCGTAGTTCTCGGGGTCAATCTCATCGCCGAACTCGCGCTGGGGCACGAGATCAACCTTACCGCCGGTGGCATCAATGTTCAAGGTCGCCTTGTGCCCGAAGAGGCTCATGCCGGGGGTCAAGCCGTTCACAGTGCAGCAGGTGACCATGAGCACGTAGCCGCTGGGGAACTCGGCGAGCAGTTGCGCGTGCTCGGGCACCTCGCGCTCGGGGGTGCCGGGCACGTTCAGGTCGCTATGGACGTTGCGCGTGCCAATGGAGACAACCCGCACCGGGAACTCGGGGTTGCCGGTAGCCAGCAGCGCCGGATGCAGCTTGTGCGGCGCCAGATCGCCCAGCGGCCCGGCGCAATACCGGTAGTACTTGCGCCAGCGGTGGTATTGCTCGGCGCTAAACGGGTCACGCTGCTTCACCCGCCCCAGCCAGCGCTCCCAGTCGATGTTTTCGGCGGTCGCCTCGGCTTCGATGGCGTAATTCCATTCGCCGTTGAGGCTGTTGCGCGAATACCAGGCCTGCGCCCAAACGAGCGTGCCGATCTTGCCGGCCTTGATCAGCTCGGCGCACTTCTGGTAGCCGCCGGCGGAGCAGCCTTGCGAGCCGACCTGGAAGACCTTCCCGCTGCTCTTCACCTTGTCATAAACCTGGAAGGCCTCGCCCAGATACCGCGTCAGCGGCTTTTCGCAATAGACGTGGCGGCCCGAGTCCAGCGAATCCATCGTAATCTGCGCGTGCCAGGGATCGTGCGTGGCAATCAACACCGCATCAATGTCCTTGCGTTCGAGCATCTTCCGATGGTCATCGTAAACGTCTGCCGCCTTGAGCGGATTAGCCAGAGGCTTGCCTTCGTTGGCGTAGGGGAGGGCCACTTCCCCTTTCATCCAGGCGCGTCGCCGGCTGTACACATCACAACCGGCGGCCAGCACGACGTTGTTCTCCGCCGCCTTGTCCTGAATGCCGGTAAAGTGATTCATGCCGATGCCGAACCCGACGCCGACAATGCCCACGGCGATGCGGTTATTGGCCCCGGCGACATTCGCCGAAGGCGCCTGGTCCTGCCCATAGACCGGCGTTCTTAACAACGGCGTCGCCGCCACCGCCGCCGCAGCGGTAGCCGTCTTTTTGAGGAAGTCCCGGCGCGGCAGCGCGGAGGATGAAGGAGTTACATTATTATCCATAAAACGATTTGATAGCGGTTGCTTTGTCACTGCAAATAACTGACGAAGGGTAATGGAAAGAAATTCGGGGTCAATATCACAAAACCGGCCTGCCGGCGGGGCGGATTCAATCCACGAAATTGTAGCCGCCGACGGCAGTCGGCGCACTTTTCCGCAGGCACAGAAATCAGCGCCGACTACCGTCGGCGGCTACGGTTAACGGTCATGGGAATTTCGTCGAATGCACTTGACAAACCGTTCTTCCCGTGCAATGGTAAGGTGCAGTTTCGTGGCTGCGACCGGCAGGGAATCTTTGAAGGTGTATTGGGCACCGTTGTTGAGGCGGACACCAAAGGGGCGAAAAGGCTGGCGTTCCAGAAAAGCCTTAATCGCTGCGACTTTCATGGCGGAAAGGTAACGTCCGGCGCGGTATAAGGCAAGCCTGAGCAAAGCCTGAGCAAAGCCTGAGCAAAGCGAAGTGGCGAGGCAGTTGCGGCGGAGGTCGGCGGTTGTGGCCACTCGACGAGCGCTGACTTGACCCGCGCCATTTCCAGATTCAAGCCTTTCTGCGCCACCAGAGCATTAGCTCCAGGCCGGTTCGGTTGGGGTAGGAGAGGGGGACCCATTCCTGCAACAGGTCGAAATGGGGGGAGAAGCGTTGCCACAATTCGTCGCGGGTGGTGCCGAAGGGCGGGCCGTCGTGGTCGGGGATCAAGTAGTTGACCGCGAGATACTGGCCGGTTGGTTTCAGCCAGCGCAACAGGGCCCGGACGTAGTCGTCGCGCTCGCGGGGCTGGATGGCGCAGAACAACGTGTGCTCGAAAACCCAGTCGAACAGGAAAGGGGGGGCGGCCTGGAGGAAATCCGCCACTTGAAACTGCGCCGGGAGCCGGGCGCTTCGTGTCCGCCGGTTGGCGAGGCGAATGGCGCTCGGGGCAATATCGCAACCGAACGCCTGGAACCCCGCCTGCGCCCAGGCCCGCACGTCGTGGCCCGTCCCGCAACCCGGGACGCAGATTGTGGCGCGGGGCAGCTCCGGGTGGGCGGCCAGAAAGTCAACCAGGCCCGGGGACGGAGCGCCTTTTTCCCAGGGCATGTCGCGGGACTGATAGCGGGATTCCCAGTAGGAAGAGTTGGAGTGGTGGAGTGGTGGAGTATTGGGGAAAGGGGCAGCGGCAGTGGGGCCGGGGTGCCGGCTGACGGGCCGGGCGGCTCGGCGGTGGCCGGTTCGAGGGCGAGACGCCCCGGTGGCAGGCGGGACGCCTGCCCCACTACCACTAAGTCGCTTGCGCCTGTTCCGAGAAGGTTTGCGCATCACTCCAATACTCCAATACTCCAATAACCCATTACTCCAGCACTCCGCTATTCCACCACTCCATCAAACCGTCTTCCCATCCGTGATCTGACCATCCACCAGTTCCACGACTTTGGGGGCACGGGCAGCGACCCGCGCATCGTGTGTGGCCATAATCAGCGTGGTTTGCTTCTCGTCGCGCAAGGCGCAAAGGAGTTCGATGATCTCCTCGCCGGTATGGGAGTCCAAGTTGCCGGTGGGTTCGTCCGCGAGGATCAAGTCCGGCTCGTTAATGAGGGCGCGGGCGATGGCGACGCGCTGTTGTTCGCCGCCGGAAAGCTCGTAGGGTTTGTGTTCGAGGCGGTCTTTGAGGCCGACCCGCGCCAGCAACTCGCGCCCGCGGGCCTCCGCTTGGGCCGCCGGCGTGCGGGCCATGCGCGCGGGGAGACAGACGTTTTCCAACGCGTCGAGTTCCGGCAAGAGGTAGTAGGCCTGGAAAATGAAGCCCACTTCTTCGTTGCGCAGCCGGGCCAGGTCCCGCCGCCCGAGCGCGGCCAGGTTTCTTCCCGCCAGGCGGATTTCGCCCTGGTTGGGCGAGTCCAGGCCGCCCAGCAGATGGAGCAGGGTGCTTTTGCCCGCGCCGGAAGCGCCCCGTAGCGCCAGAAAGTCACCCTGCCGCAGTTCCAGGTCCACGCCGCGCAAGACTTCCAGCGAGCGCTGGCCCAGAACGTAGGTTTTGTGGAGGCCGGTGGCCGAGAGCAGAATGTCACTCATAGCGCAAGGCCTCGACGGGTTTGAGACGGCCCGCCCGCCACGCCGGGATGACGCCGCCCAGGATGCAGACCAGCCAGGCGCTGCCGCAGATCAACAGGATGTCCCGCCGAATGATCAGGGCCGGCAGTTCGGTAAAGCCATAAATCGAGGCGGGAAAAAGCTCGAAGCCGGTCAGGCGGTTCATGAAGTGCAGAAACTCATTGCGATAGGCCAGGGCCAACATGCCCAGCCCGTAACCGGCGAGGTCCCCGATGGCGCCGACCAGCGCGGCCTGGCTGAGAAAGACCAGGCTGACTTGCAGGTCGGTGGCGCCCAGCGCCTTGAGCATCCCGATCTCGCGCGTCTTTTGCACCACGAAGGTGATCAGTGCGCTCAGGATGCACAGGGCCGCGACGATCATGATGAAGAAGAGCAGGTAGAACATGACGTTCTTCTCGACCACCAGGGCGTTCAGGAGATTCGAGTTTTCCTGCATCCAACTCCTGATTTGATAGTCCGGCCCGAGCGCAAAGGCCAGCTCCTCCTCGACCGCCGGCGCCTGGTAGGGGTCGTGCAACATGACCATCAACCCGTGCACACTGCTGCCCAGATCATACAACTCCTGCGCGTCGCGCAACGAGATCACGACGACCGACACGTTGTATTCGTAATAGCCGACGTCGAAGATGCCGCGCACTTCGTACTCCGGCAGCACTGGGGCGCTGGTCCCCTCCTTCTTGTTGCTCTCCCGCCATTTCTTGAGGACGCTGGGCGAGCCGATCTCGACGCGGTCGCCGACTTGCAGGCTCATGTTATGGGCGAATTCGGTCCCGACCAGCAGCCCGCGGTCGCTGACATCAAATTTGCCGTCCACGATGCTGTTGGGCAGCACGCTCATGTTGGTCTCGATTTGGGGATTGATGCCGCGTATCCAGGGCGCGCCGACCTTGGATTGGCCGCTGGGCGGTTCGGTTTCCACGAGCACAGGGCCCAGGACAAAGGGGGCCACGGCTTTGACGCGCGGATTGGCGGCCACGAGGCGGGCGACCGCGGCGTAATCTTTCATCGTCTCGTCGCGCGGCAGGATTTTGAGGTGGGTGTTGAAGCCGAGAATCTTGTCGCGCAGTTGGCGGTCGAACCCGCTCATGACGCTGATGACGATGATCAGCACCGCGACGCCCAGCGTGACACCCAGCACGGAAATCGAAGTGATGACCGAGACGAAGGTCCTTTTGGGCCGCAGATACCGCAGGGCCAGCAGCAGTTCAAACGGCAACCGAGACATGCGCGCGAAGCTAAACGGGCCGGCGCGCCGTGTCAACGCATCGCGGGGCGCGGGGCGCATCGCGGGGCGCATCGGTCGCCTTCAAGAAACTGTAGCCGCTGATGGCAGTCCGCGTTTCGCGGGCCCATCGCCTATTCAACGAGCTGATTGACCCAGGCATTCAGGTTGGGTTTGGCCTTCGCCTCAATCTCCGTCCTGAGTCGCTGGAGACGCATGATAATGGTGTTCGATGTCACACAGGGTTTGTGCCACACATTTCCCGGACGTGCAGACGGTTTCTCGAACGGACCCCCGCTGCTCTGCTCCAAACGGCGCAGGCGGAAGTCTATTCCGACCCAGCCGTCCCTGCGCCCCCGGTGTTAACTCCGCAACAGCTCGCCCACCATTGCCTTTTCTTCCTTCAGCTCGTTGACGGTGATGTCGATTCTGGCGCGGCTGAATTCGTTGATGGGGAGGCCCTGCACGATTTCAAGTTCATGCCCGTCGCTGTGGATCGGGAAGGAGCTGATGAGGCCGGGCTCGACGCCATAGCTGCCGTCGGAACAGAGGCAGAGGCTGTGCCAATCGCTGGCGTGGGTCGGTTTGATAATGGAGCTCACACTATCCACGATGGCGACAGCCGCGCTGGCGGCACTCGACGCCCCGCGCGCTTTGAGAATCGCCGCGCCGCGCTGCTGGACCGAGGTGATGAACTCGCCTTTCAACCAGGCCTGGTCCGTGATAACTTGCGGGACGGGCTGGCCTTTGATTTTCGCGTTGTAGAAATCGGGGTACTGGGTGGAGGAGTGGTTGCCCCAAATGCAGACATTGGTGACCGCCGTGACGTCCAGACCGGCCTTTTTGGCAAGTTGCGCTTTGGCGCGGTTTTCGTCCAGGCGCGTCATGGCGAAGAACCGGTCGCGCGGGATTTCCGGCGCGTTGTGCATGGTGATAAGGCAGTTCGTGTTGCAGGGATTGCCGACCGCCAGGATGCGCACGTCCGGCGCGGCGTTCTTCTGGAGCGCCCGGCCCTGGCCGACAAAAATCTTGCCGTTGACGCCGAGCAAATCCTTGCGCTCCATGCCGGGCTTGCGCGGCGCGGCGCCGACCAGCAGGGCCCAGTTCACGCCGCGGAAGCCCTCTTCGAGACTGGACGTGACAACGACGCCTTTGAGCAGCGGAAAACCACCATCTTCCAGTTCCATCGCCAAACCCCGCAGCGCGGGTATGACGGGCTCGATTTCAATCAGGTGCAGAATCAAGGGCTGGTGCTCGCCGAACATCGCGCCCGAGGCGATGCGAAACAGGAGGGCATAACCGATCTGGCCGGCCGCGCCGGTAACAGCAACACGAATGGGCGTATTCATAATTTCTTTTGGATATCCCGCGCAATATGGGGTGGCCGCCGAACGAAGGCAAGCGCGGAAATATGATCAATTTGCTGTCCCGGGACGCCGGTGCAGGCTATGGTTTCCCACCGGCCCGTTTCCGGTGGCGTTTGGTGAGAACAAGATTCTTTGCGTTGCCCGAGACCCGGGACTTTGAATTGTGAATCGGCCACTCCAGGTGTTGGTGATTGAAGATTCGGCGGACGACGCGATGCTGCTGGAAATCGAGTTGCAGCGCGCCGGCTGCGACCCGGTCTGCCACCGGGTGGAGACTCCCGCGGCCCTGACTGCTGCGCTCGAGCGGCAGAGCTGGGATTTGGTTCTCGCCGACTACCATCTGCCGCATTTCGACGGCCTGGCCGCGCTGGCCATCGTCAAGGAGAAGGGGCTGGACCTGCCGTTCATCATCGTCTCCGGCTACATCACGGAAGAGACCGCCGTCGCCGCCATGAAGGCGGGAGCACACGACTTCGTGATGAAAGACAAGCTGGCCCGGCTCGGCCCGGCGGTCGAGAGGGAGTTGCGCGACGCCGAGGTCCGGCGCGAGCGGCGCCGTGCGGAGGAGGCCTTGCGCCGGGCGCATGACGAGCTGGAAATGCGCGTGCAGCAGCGCACGGCCGACCTGAAGACGGCCAATGCCCGGCTCCGGACGGCGATTGCCGAGCGCCGGCGCCTCGAAGAGGAGCTGCTCGAAATCACGGAAAAGGAGCGGCGGCGCATCGGTCTGGATTTGCACGATGATCTCGGGCAGCAACTCTCCGGGCTGGCGCTCATGACCAAAGGGCTGGAACTCAAACTGGCCAAGCGGCGCGCCCGGGAAGCTTCGGACGCCGCCAAGATTCACAGCCTCGTCCAGCAGGCCATGAATCATGCCCGCCGCCTGGCCCGCGACCTCGCCACGCTGGAATTGAAAGGGGATGATTTGCCGGCGGCTTTCGACGGCCTGGCCCGGCACGCGGCGGAGCTGTTCAAGATTTCCTGCCGGTTCAAAGCGGAAGGCAACCTCCCATCCCTGGAGGCCAACATCGCCAGCCAGTTGTATAAAATTGCCCAGGAGGCGGTGACCAATGCCATCAAGCACGCCAAAGCCAAAGCCGTCGGCATCAGCCTGGCCAATGGCGCCGGCGAAATCATTCTGACGATCCACAACGACGGCCTGCCGTTCCCCAACCTGAAAGGCCCTTCGACGGGCATGGGTCTGAGGATTATGAACTATCGCGCCAGCCTTATCGGCGCGTCGCTCGAGGTCAAAGGCGGCGGCCCGCACGGCACTCGCGTCATCTGCTCCGTGCCCCTGGAAGGGAAGAAGTAGCGCCTCCTCTTCACTTCAGCCGTAGGTCTTTCTGAGGAAGCGTGTTTGGGCTTGCCAAGAGTATCCCTCCGTTGGCACTTTCTGACATGCCAGCAACGAAAGAGTCTAACAATCTCGATTCCAAGTTCTACAAGCCCGCGGACGCCTTTTTCCCGGCGTACAGCAATCTCGGACTGACCTACGACGACGTCACGCTGGCGACGCGTTATTCCGAAGTGCTGCCTCGCGACACGCAACTGGACACGACGCTGGCGGAGGGGTTGCAGCTCAACATCCCGGTGATCTCCGCGGACATGGACACGGTGACCGAGTCGCGGATGGCCATTGCGCTGGCGCTCAACGGCGGGCTGGGGTTTATCCATTACAACATGCCCGAGCGCGAACAGCTTTCCGAGGTCAGCCGCGTGAAGAACAACGTCCACGGCCTGATTCAGGAGCCGATCAAAGCGGGGCCGGAGCAGTTAATCGGGGAGGTGCTGGAGTTGATTGCGAAAAAGCGCTTTGCGTTCAGCACATTTCCGGTCGTGGACGGCCAGGGCAAGCTGGTGGGGCTGCTTTCGGGGCAGGTCGTGAAGCAGCGTTACGCCAAACGGAAGGTCGCGGAGTCGCTCACGCCGCGCAGCCAGATTCACACGCTCAACAAAAAGGAACTGGGCCGTGATCCCATTGCCAGGGCCGATAAGTTTTTCACGGACCACCCCGGCATCAACAAGCTGCTCGTGGTGGACGACCAGGACCGGCTACACGGGCTGTTCACGATGAGCGATGTCGAGCGCATCACGCAGGAGCGGAACGCGCAGTTCAAGCCGGCGCGCGACGCGCATTTCCGCCTGCTCTGCGGCGCGGCGGTTTCGGCGACGCGGAACGCGTTCGGGGAGCTCGACCACGAGCGCATATTGACCCACGTTGGCGCGCTGGTCGAGCGCGGCCTGGACGTGGTGGCGGTCTCGACCGCGCACGGCCACAGCCGGGGCGTGGGCGATACGGTGCGGATGCTGCGGGAGGCGTTTCCCAAGCTGCCCATTATCGCTGGCAATGTGTCCAGCGCCGCGGGGGTGGAGTTTCTCGCCGACTGCGGGGCGAACGCGATCAAAGTCGGCCAGGGCCCCGGCTCGATTTGCACGACGCGCATCGTGGCCGGCGTCGGCATTCCTCAACTCACGGCGCTCTATGTGTCATCACGGGCAGCGCAGAAGAAACGGGTTACCATCCTCGCCGATGGCGGCATCACCAAGTCGGGGGACCTTGTCAAGGCGCTCACACTCGCCCATGCGGTCATCTGCGGCGGGATTTTCGCTGGCTGCCCGGAAGCGCCGGGAGAAGTGCTGGAGATTGGCGGCAAGCTCTACAAGAAGTACCGGGGCATGGGCAGTTTGGCGGCGATGCAAGAGGGATCGGCGGCGCGCTACGGCCACACGCCTGATCCGGCGCGCAAAGTCGCTCCGGAAGGGGTCGAGGCATTGAAGGAGGTGAGCGGCTCGGTGGACCGCGTCCTGGCGCAACTGATCGGCGGCATTCAGTCCGGCATGGGCTATCTTGGCGCGGCCAATCTCGCGCAACTGCGGGAGCAAGCGCGGTTCATCCGCGTCAGCCCCGCCGGCCAGCGCGAAGCGGCGCCGCATGATGTGGTGGAATTAAAGACGGGGAACTGAGGAAAATGGGGTGATGGAGTAGTGGAGTGTTGGAATGAGGTGAAGCTCCACCTTCCGCGTCCTTCCCCCACTCCAATACTCCATCCCTCCGCCACTCCCGCTCCATTACTCCACCACTCCACCACTCCACTACTCCACTACTCCGTCAAACCTTCAGAACTCGATGGCCTTGTTCATTTGCCCGCATTGAAAGCAACGCGACCGGTCCACATCGGGGTCGTCGGTATAGACGTAGCCGCAACGGCCGCAGCGGAAAATGTGGTCCTCGCTCGGGGTCGGCTCGAAGCGCCGCCGGCGAAGCTCGGAATAGATGCCCACTCCCGCAAGGGCCGCCAACAGAACCACCACGTAAGTCAAGATCAGGTTAGGAATGGACATGCTCGATCCTTGAATCCGGCTCAGGGACTTGCCGCCGGGGTGTTGGTCGGTGGTGGCGGAAGCGTCTGCCACCGGAACACCATCCGGCCCCAGCTCAGAGGGGCCGTTGAACGGCGGGCGGTTTCGGCTGGATTGCGCCCCACAGGTTCAAACCGCGCGGCCTGGGCTTGTTCCAACGCGTTTTGGTCCGCCACCCCGGAGCCGCTGCCCGAGAGCAAAGCCACCGATACCGGCCTGCCTTCGGCGTCCACTGCGATCCGAACGACGCTGTTCGTCAGGATATCCGGGTTGGGCCACGAGCGTAAGGGGAGCGGGGTAATGAGTCGCCGCTGGGCCAGGTCACCTTCCAGGAGCAACTCCGATTGCTCCGCCGAGATCACCAGTGGAGGGAGGCGGGGGAGAGTCAGTGTGGGCATGGGCTTGGCCGGGAGTTGCAGGGAGTCGAAATCGTTCGTCTCGATGAAGTGGTTGAAAACGGTGCCAAGCTGGTCAACTGCCAGGAGCAGGGAGTTCGTCGGCTCCGGCCACTGAAAGGAATGGGATTCCGGTCGTGGCGTTTTCAGCCCCGCCGGCCCGGCAGACCCTTGCCGGTGCGGCAGGACGAAGAGGGTAGGATCGTTGAGCGCCAACAGGTCGGCGGCAGCGCTTCCGGCCAGCTTAAAGGTGAAAGCTGGCGCGGCTGGGCGCGGGCGAATCGGGGCGGTGTCGCCGAACCAGAAGATCAAACTGACTTGGACGCCGAATATCAGCGCGACCAGGCCCCACCAGCGGCCGCGCGACCAAGGCCGCGATTCGACCGGGGCGGAGGTCATGGCCTGGACCGGGAGGCCGGCGCCGCATAGGCGCGCGGCAGCGTGGCCAGCAACGCTTCCGAAATGCCGGCGTCGCGCGCCAGCAGCGCGAGGCGCAGGCACGTCTCGTAGCTGACCGATTTATCGGCTTGAATGACCAGCGTTAGCGGCTCCGGGGACTTCTTCGCGGCCTCCCGCAACCGGCCCCGCAAGTCGTTTTCCTCGATCCACTGGTTTTCGTAATACAGCCGCCCATCCGCATCAACGGCCACTGAGACCGTCGGCTTATCGGTGCCCGGCAAACCATCGGCGCGGGGAAGCTGCAACTCAAGGCGCGCCCCCGGGGTATAAACCAAAGACCCCAGCATCATGAAGATTACCAGCAGGAAAAACACCGCCGCAAAAGGGGCCGCGTCCAGTTGGCCTCGAAAAATGCGGGCATTGCGGGGAAACTTCATGCTTCCGGCTACTGCTTCTGTTTGACGCCTTCCGTGACGATTTGCACGATCTCGGTGGCGGCGCGTTCCATATCCAGCACGATCGAGTTGACGCGGCTGACCAGGTAGTTATAGCCGGCGTGCGTGGGGATCGCCACGGCCAATCCCGCCGCCGCGCAGACCAGGGCCTGCCAGACCCCGGTGGAAAGCTGGCCGATATGGGCGTTCAAACCCGCTTCCTGCATCCGGCCAAAAGTCTGGATGAAGCCCAGCACCGTGCCCAGCAGGCCGAGCAGCGGGGCCAGTTGCGCGATCGTGGCCAGCAAATTCAATTTCTCTTCCAGCCGCGGCACTTCCGCCAAACCCGCCTCTTCCAGTGCTTCGCGCACCTGCTCCCGCCCGTGGTCCCGATTCAGGATGGCGGTCTTGACCAGCCGCGCGACGGGGCCGGGGGTGGCGTCGCAAATGGACAGGGCTTCGACCACGTTGTTGCGCTTGAGCACAGTGCGCACCCCGTTGAGGAACTCGGTCGAGTTAATCTGCGCCCGATGACAATGCAAAAACCGCTCGATGAAGACCGCCACGGCCACGGCGCTGATGAGCAGAAGCAACCACAGCACCGGCCCGCCGTGCGACAACAATACCGGCAACGTTAGCATGACTCCCTTTATACGGCCCCGCAACCGAGGTTCAAAGGCCAAAGTTTTGGAGTCGTTTCGCCTGATGCTGCCCTTTCTTTGCCTTGATTCCAAATCCGGGGGGGGCACAATACCACCAGCATGCAGCTGCACGACCCCTCAGCTTTGCCTTGATTC
>JBEKJO010000057.1:0-32642 GCA_050011195.1 Verrucomicrobiota bacterium
TTGCGTTGAGAAGTCTCTCTGCGGCATGACGCCGCTCCGATGATGGTCTTAATACCTTGCATACCGTCGCCCGCTGTAGCCTTCGTGCCTGCGTGAGCACCCAAGGTCTGTCCAAATATGGCGCAAACTACTGTGCCTGCTTGCCTTACAGGAAATAGTGCATCATCGAGCTGGAAGTGGTATCAATCCAAAATCGGGAAGTCTTCACCTGACAGGTGAACAATTCCAACTGCGGCGCAGTTGCGGTGCCTCCATGCGAAGTGCTTGATAGGGCGAGACTTCTGACCGGCAGCACTCCCATGTGCATCACTCATTTATCCGCTTCAAGCCTCCTTTTTGTCCACTTTATGGACACTATTGCCCCATTTTCTCAATAATGAGAAACCAGAGGCCCAAGAACCCTGGCTCCTGGGGCACAACAGCCTGCCGGGTAGATCAACCTAAACGAACCACTGACCACAGAGAACCAATCGCCAATCACCAATCACCAGTCACCGATCACCAATCACTTTGGCTCCGGCTCTGCCGCGCTGGGGTGGTTTGACGTTGCGTTAGTTTGGCCGCCGCCGCCTCGCGCCCCATCATTCCGCCACACCCGCGCCCATGCCTTCCCCGTCGAAGTCCCCCGTCTTCCTGCCAATTAGCCGGCCTCATGTTCATAAACCATCCCACAACCCAGGCTTGTAGTTTGTTTTTTTCACCTTTTCACTTGCCGAGTCACATAAACGTGTGATAGTTTGCCTTTACAACGCAGCCGAAAGTTAAGTGAACACAACTCGAGCAAAGCTTCTCCTTCGGTAGTACAACAACAACAACAACGACAGCCTGATATGAAAAATACAATAGTCCCCATCCTTCGACCAACCCTCCGCGGTTTGGTATTGGCCCTGGCAGCCCTCGCGCTGTCCAGTCAAGTCGTCCGCGCCAACCCGTACGCCTCGATGCTTACCAACATCAACTATGCCTCCCGCGAGATGCAGTTCTACCTCAACGAATCTGGCGGCACCGTGACCGTCGCTTTCAGCGATAACACGACCGCTCCCGCACCTCTCGACGGCAGTGCCACCGTGACGTCCGGCCTCAAAACTTTCTTTGTCCCCAGCGACGCCACCACGTACACCATCACCTGCTATAAGTCGGGCGCGGGCGCGCCGACCCTGATTCAGACCTCGCCCGGGTTTACGCCCCGCGGCGTGGATGTGAACAAGAACGTCACCTCCCACTGGTTCGGGCGGGTTTATGTGGATATCTCCGGCGGGAGCGGCATTAACGCGCTCAATCCCGACATGACTTTGGCTTACACCGGCGCCGCCAGTCCCGGGGGAGGCTGCAGCTGGTTCGGCGGCGGGTTCAGCCCCTATCGCTGCTTTGTGGCCGCCGATGATTACCTGATGGTCGGCGACGCTACCGAGGACTACAGCTCGCACCCCACCGGCGCCTTGCAAAATGAGGGGGTCTGGCGAATTGACCCGAGTCTCACCACCGCCCAGCTTTTCCTCGGGCCTCGGGGCGCAGCCAACGGCATTGCGGGCGTCTCACCAGCGTTCTCGCCCATCCACAGCACCATCCAGTCCCGGCCGGTGGTCATTGGCAATCCCTCGCTCAACGGCGGCAACAACCCGGTGACCCTCGTGACCGTGGATGGCGATTATACGTGGGGGAGTCCAACTCCATCATACAACGCGCTCCTGGTCTATACCAACATTACCCTTACGACTCTGCCCTGGGAAAATGTGCCGGACATCCAGGGGCCGGCCATCGGCCTCAACCTCTCCGGCCAGGCGCTGGGCGGCAACGAATACCCCGGCCTGCAGTTCTATGGCAACTACATCTACGCCGGTACCTACCGCGAGAATTATGGCTTTCCGTGCGTCCAGATTTACACCAATGACTTCGGCCAAGGCAACACCTTTGCCCATGTCTGGGACTCCATAACCGGCATCGGTGGCACCATTAACAACGGTCCGGACCTCTTCTTCCTCAAAAGCACCGTTAATAATCCTAATGGTTACTGGGGCACTGTGGATGTTGCCGTGTCTCCCGACGGCAGGTTCTGCGTCGCCCAGGCCATTGACAACTGGTTCGTCATCGCCTACCTGACCAACGGCATCCCGGACTCCTCCCGGGTCTTCAATAGCACTCCCACTTCCTTTACTGGCAATGCGCGCGGGATTGCTTTTGATGCCGCCGGCAACATTTACTCGAGCAGTTCCGGCATCGGCAACGTGCAGGAATGGTCCATGGGGATCACCGCCACCTCCATTACCACCGGCAATACCAACACCTCCACGGCCTTCAGCTATTCCAATCCCTCCACCCAGGTGAGCGTGGTCGCCAGCCCCAACTTCTGCTCCCAGGGCAATAGCGGCGGCAACGGGCATCCAGGCCCCGCCACCACGGGCACGTTCACCATCAGCCGGACCGGCAACATCGCGTTACAGGGACCGGCAGTCATTTACACCCTCAGCGGCACCGCCACGCAGAATGTTTACACCGCCGCGGGCGGCGCGGTCACCCCTGGCGTGCCCGCCACCACGACCGTGGCGACCACGAACGTCGTCCAGATCTTGGCCGGCATGGCCTCCACGAATATCACCATCACCCCCTCCACCGCCAACGTGCCCCGCTTGCAGACCACGGTCGTCTTGACCCTGCTGGGCTCATCGAACTATAGCACCACGCTGCCTTTCAGCGACACGGTCTATATCCAAAACACCTCCAGCAACGAGTGGGTCGTGAGCGCCGGGGCGCCCACGATGTACAAGGCCTTCGCCGCCGATTACGCCTCGCTCTTGCTCACCCGGCTGGGCGATACCAATGTGAACTACGCGATACTGCCCGCCGCGTTCAGCTACTCCGGTCCAGCCGGCTCGGCACAGGCCAACATCGATTTCACGCCGATTGGCACGGTGACCGTCAACAAGGGCGACCTCACCGAGACGGCGAAGATTACTCCGCTGAACAACGGGGCGACCTGTACTGATACCTATCCCCCTAGCGCCTACGCCGGCAATAAGAGCACCACCGTCACGGTGGCGGGCAACGGGTCCACCTACGGGGTGGCGGCCACCGCCAATTCGGAGGTCTTGACCCTCCTGGACAATGCGTATCCGTCCACCGCTCCGCTGTTTGCCGACCCGTTGACCGACCCGGCCGACTCGGCGAACTGGGGCATCACCTACACCAGTGGCGACCCAACCGAAGTCGCTGATCCGAACGATTACGACGTCGAGTTTGGCTACGACCTGACGGCCAGCAATCCGAGTGGAAACAACGGCCTGCTTGGGATTGGTTCGCCGCCCAGCGGCGCGACCAAGGCCCTGCGCATCACTTGCAACAAGAACGTCGGCTCGGGCTCGATGTATGGCGGCGGCGTCAACGTCTATTACACCAACCAGCTCTTCGCGGGCAACTTCGCCGTCCGCTTCAACATGAACGTGGTCGGGGGCGACAACACGTTCTCGGTCGAGGGCGTCATGTTCGGCATCAATCATAACGGAACCGAAACCAATTGGTGGTTGGGCAACGGCAGCACGAGCGGTACATGGGCCAGCGACGGCAACTGGTACTGGATTCAGACCCCTCCGGGCGGCTATGGTGGTTTCGGGTTTAGCGACTTCGAGGAATACACCGGCGCCTCCGCGCTGCCGAACTCGGGCTGGCAGCAGTTGGCCACCGCGTCCGCCGGCACCTACCAGACTGTGTTCAAAGGCAACTTGTTCACCGCGACGGGCGGCCTCTCGGGCGGCACCCCGGCCAATAACAGTCCGGTCAGCGCCTCGCCCAAAGATAACACCTGGTCCGATGTCGAGATCCGCCAGACCAACGGCGTGATCACCCTGTCCATTGACGCGACGCCGATCTTCACGAACACGGCGCCGCTGTTCGCGTCTGGCTACCTCATGCTCGGTTACGATTGTCCGATCCAGGGCGCTTACAAGCAGTACATTGGCACGCCTGATGCCGCGGCCTATTTCTCGAACCTCCGGGTCGTGGGCCTCGACGTTGGGCCGACCATCACCAACATCAAATTGGACCCCGGAAACGTCGTGATTACGTTCACCGGCCCCAATAGCGACGACACGCCGGCCAACTTCGTGCTCCAAAGCTCAAGCACGATCAACGGAACATTCACCGACGTCATCCCGGCGGCGACCGTCGTGTCGCTCGGCTCCGGCTCGTACCAGATAACGTACCCGGAGAGCGGCAGCGCGCAGTTCTATCAAATTCGCCGCCACCCGTAACCCGGGCGGGCGGATTCGGTCAGTGTATGGCCGGGGCCTTCGTTCGAAGCGAATGCCCCGGCCGATTGAACGTCAAGTGCGGGCCTTGACAGGGAGCCGGCAGGGGGCGATATTGAAGTAGTTGCCGTAGTGCCGGACGTTTCATCTGGCCTTGACAGGGAAGCGGCAGGGGACGATATTAACGCGCAGTAGAGTAAGCGCAGTGGATTGAATATGTTATCAAAGAGAACTGCACGGCGGGTGCCCGTGCAAAATACCCGTTGCATCAGGGCCTTCACCTTGATCGAGTTGCTCGTAGTCATCGCCATCATCGCCATCCTCGCCGCGCTGCTGCTGCCGGCCCTGGCAAAAGCCAAGAGCAAGGCCATGCGAACCCAGTGCCTCAGCAACAAGAAACAAATGCAGATTGCCGTCGCCATGTACGCCGCGGACTTCACTGATTACATCGTCCCCAACGCCCCCCTGGGCGAGACGGACGCCGACTGTTGGTGCCCCAGCGCCGCGGTGGACTGGCATACCAGCAACGTCAACACGAATTGGGCGCTTCATAACGCCACCATCATGGGCCCTTACCTGGTCGGCCAGGTCGGCGTTTACAAGTGCCCGGCCGACAACATCCCGTCGGACAACGGGCCGCGCATCCGCAGCGTCTCGATGCAAGGCGCGATGGGCACCGTTTACATCGGCAACATGTATAACAAGGGTTGGGCGGTCTATAACAAACTGAGCGATATTATCGCCCCGCTCGCTCCCTCCGACGCCATCGTGTTTCTGGATGAAAACATGTGCGGCCTCAATGACGGCTTTTTGCAGGTGGATACCGCCGACGACAACGGCTGGCCGGATGTCCCCGCCGCTTATCACGATTGGCAGGGCTCCATGGGCTTCGCCGACGGCCACGCCGAAATCCACAAGTGGCTCACCTCCGCCCTCAAGATTCCCGAGCGCTACGGCTTTGGCTGGCCCCAGGGAAACTACCCGACCTTTTCGGGTGGCCACAACAACGCTGACCTGGTCTGGTGGAAGGCCCACATCTCCGCTCAGGTGCAATAGTGGGAGGCCAGCACGCCCGCCTTTGGGACGCCAGATTCCGCTTGGGTCGAGTCGCTTAAACGCGCCCGCCGCCGCTCATCACGCGCATTTCCCCGGCCCGCCCGTTCGGCGTATCTGTCTTTACGGAATGCGCCTTAGGCCGCAGGGTACCATGAATCAGGCCGTATTGACCGGACTCAGAAACGGACCCGTTCCACGCGCAATTCCTCGCGCCTTCACGCTCATCGAGTTGCTCGTCGTCATTGCCATCATCGCCATCCTGGCTGCCCTGCTGCTCCCCGCGCTGGCCACCGCCAAAGAAAAGGGCAAGCGTGCCGCCTGCAAGAGCAACATGCACCAGGCCATCATCACCGTTTACCTTTATGGAAACGATTGGCAGGACTTGGTCCCGGATGGGCGCGACAACGATGACCAATGGCACGCCATCCGCATCAACAACGTCACCTGGACGAACCTGATTCAATACACCGGCAACTTCAAAATCATGGACTGCCCGAACTTTACTTATGGCACCTTTGGGCGTTACGACAAGGATTACGGTTACCTGATTGGCTACGCCTACCTGGGCAATGCCCTCGGCACTGCTAACATGACTACTTGGCCCCTCACTTCGCCCTACTTCTGGTACTCTCCACGAAAAACAAGCGAGTCCGGCACCAACTTCATCATCGCCGACGCCAACACCTGGGGCGGCACGGCGGGCGACTACCTCGTCATGGCGCCTCACGGCAAGGCCGGGCCATGCAATAACACCAGCGCCGCCTCCACCACGCCGGCCACCTTCATTATCAACAGCACCGACGTAACCCCGCAAAGCATCGGCGAGGCCGGCGGCAATGTGGGCCTCCTCGACGGCTCGGTCTCGTGGAAGAGCATGAAGCAAATGCAGCAGCGCTACGCCTCCTCCTATATTCTCTACTACGGCAATTGGTGAACCAGGCCCCTGACTCGCCTATGGGGTCTGGACCCCCCGGATATTCTGATGACCAATGGCCAATTCTCAAACCGCCGACAGGGTGTAGCCGCCGACGGCAGTCGGCGCCATCTTTCGGGACTGAGAATCAGCGCCGACTGCCGTCGGCGGCTACACGCTATGAAATTTCCCGGACAAGCGTGCTGGCCGCATCAGAGGAGACGTTATCAGTAGTGCAAGTCCATCGCTGCATTACTGCCGATTCTACTTAACATTTTTCGTAATCCCTCAGTGGCGGCGGCCCGCCACCACTGACCGGTTAACATTTCTTGCATTTCGCGCTTGCGCCCTCACATAAATATGCGATGCTTGCTTCTAGCACTTAACCCAAAGCCAAATGAACGCAGTGCGAGATAAAACTCTCTCTTATTACACGCCACAACAAAGGGGACACCTGTTATGAAAAACACCAAAAACCTCCGTATTCGACCAACCCTCCGCGGTTTGGTATTGGCCCTGGCAGCCACCGCGCTGTCCGGTTACGTCGCCTCGGCGCACCCGTACGCCTCCGGCATCACCAACACGAGCGGAACCATCTCGTTTGTTCTCAACGAGGCCGCCGACAACGTCGGAGTTTCTCTCGACCTCGGCGCCGCCACCAACAACCTGGGCCCTCTAACCAACGGGATTTGGTCTTTTCCCCTGAACGGTCACAACAGCTACGCCATCTACGTGACCAAGACCGGGTCAGGGGTTCCGAGCCAGATCAGCCCGACTCCGACCGCCAGCAATTTTGTGGACTTTTATGGCCCGCGCGGTGTGGCCGTCAACCGGAACCCCAAGAGGCACAATTTCGGCCGCATCTATGTCGTCAACGCCAGCCCGGGCACCAACCTCCGGGCCGTCGGCAAAGGGCTTTATGTCCTCAATGCCAACTTCTCCGATTGCCTGGGATATGGCGGCACCGCAAGTCCCACCACTTTTCCCGTCGTCAACAGCGTGACCGGAGCCTGGGGCAGCAGCACCACCTACGCCCCTTATCGGCTTTGGGTGGGGGAGGATGATACGGTTTACGTCGGCGACAGTTCCGGAGTCAGCACCGGTACGACTATAGCTGGCTGCCCGGTGTGGATCATTGATCCGGACCTCGTGACCCCCATTGAGATGTTTGCCTATTCCGGTGTGGCTGGCGGCAGCGACGCCAACGCCGGGCCGTGCCAGAGCAAACCGTATATCACCGGTTCACTTGCGACCAGTGATCTGACGCTTACGTGCCTGATGTGGAATTATGTGGCAGCCGGAGGCACCTACCAGAGTGTGCTGCAATACCCGATCAACTCCGGCCCCATCAACAGTTCCACCCCTTGGACTGGCACCCCGAACATCCTCGTGACCAACTCGCAATACGGGTTCCTGACCTCGGGCGGGCTCAATGGCGTCGGGTGCGACCTGGTCGGCAACCCGACGAATAATTCCCTCATTTACGTCTGTTACTATCGCTCGGGTTCGGGCGGGTGGGCGGCGGGCAATCAGCAACTCGCCGTGTACAACGTTACCGCGGCCTCACCGGTCTATACCAACTTTATTTGGGGCTCCGCCGACCCCGCGACCGGCGGTGTTGGCACCGGCGGTGTTGGCGCCGGCGCGAACGATTGCTTCGCGATAAAAAACATCCTGCCTTATGGAATGGCCATCTCGCCCGACGGTCAGTATCTCGGGTTCGGAAACGAGAGCTACAATACCGGCTACGGCTTTAGCTCCGCTTTGAACATCTTCTGCATAGTGAAGCTCACGAACGGCATTCCGGACAACTCCACCATCGCGACGTACGCCGCTCCCTCTTATGGCCAACGGGGCGCCGCCTTCGATTTGGCGGACAACTTCTACACGGTGGATGGCAACAGCGACAGCCTCCGTTGCTACTCGCTGGGCTTCACCACCACCTGCGTCACCAGCAACGACGCCAGCGCTGCCAACGGCAGCTTCTGGATGGTCCTGCCGTCCTCCACCGTCAGCGTGAAGGCGACCTCGCCGAATGCCTCGCAGGGCAACCCGACGCCGGTGCCCGGGGTGTTCCAGCTCACCCGCTCCGGTCAACTCACGGCGCAACTGTACGTGAACTTCACGCTCGGCGGCACCGCCAGCAACAGCACCTACACCGTCTCCGGCGCAGGCCCCGGCAACAACAACGTCACGTTCGCCATGGGCGCGAGCACCACTAACATCACCATCACGCCGACTAACGACAGCGTGGCGCGCTTGACCACCACCGTGGTCTTGTCGCTGGCCGGCGGCACCAACTATAGCGCGGTGGCCCCGGTGCAGGACACCGTCCTCATCCAAAACACCGCCGAGCCGCAACTCGTCCTCTCCGCCGGCGCGCCCACGGCCTACAAGCGTTTCACCAACGACTACGCCTCGGTGACCATCACCCGCCTGGGCAACACCAACGTCGCCCTCTCCCTCTCCCCGTCCGCCTCGTTCACCTACGTCGGCAGCACCGCGACCCTCAACACGGATTATGCCCTTCTGGGTTCGACCGCGATCCCGGCTGGCACCCTCACCGCCACCGCCAAGATCCTCAGCCCGTTGAACCCGCCCGAACCCGTGTGGGTCGGCGATAAGAAGGTGGTGGTCACCCTGGGCAGCAACGGCAGCACTTACACCAATATGCCGGGGTCCGCTTCGCAGACCCTGACCATCCTGGATGACAAATATCCGCCGGCCCCGGTCCTCTGGTCCGACCCGCTCACCAACACCATTAGCGGCCCCAACAACAGCGACGGCGCCGGCCAGTGGAACATTGCCGCGGTGGGCCGGGACAACGGCGCTGCTCCGCCCGACTACACCCTTGATTGGGGCTATAATCTGGTCACTGACCTGAATGGCTACGGCCTTATTCCTCTGCCGCCCAACGGTTTTACCAACGCCCTCCGGGCGACGTTCAACAAGGTCCACGGCGGCGTCAGCGGGGCGGTGAATCTGTATCCGACCAACGTCACGTTCAGCGGCAATTACGCCGTCCGCTTCCAGATGTACGCGGCTGAGGGCGGCATGGACGGCGGGGTGGGGGGCGGCACGGTCACCGAAGGGCCGATGTTCGGCATCGACCACAACGGGTTGGAGACCAACTGGTGGGCCGGGTCCGCCTTTACCGGCGGGCCTTGGGCCAGCGATGGCGTTTGGTACTGGATGAGCACTGACCCGGGCGGGAGCGCCAACGGCGACTACATCGCTTTCACGGGCGTTACCAACAGCTATAACCCCGCCTACAACACCGGCTGGCAACATCCAAATCCGGCCCTGTTCTGGACTTCGTTCACGAACGCCTTCAAGAATCCGCAGGACTTCACCACCGTCGGCGCCACCACCAATGCCGTCCCCGGCATCCCCGCCAACGCCAGTTGGTCGTTCGCGACGACAGTGCCATCGGTGCCCACAACCAACGCCAACTGGGCGGATGTCGAAATCAAGCAGGTGAATAATGTCGTCACGCTCAGCATTGACAAGACGGTGATCTTTACCTATGTGAACACCAATTCCCTCTTCCAGCAGGGCACCCTCATGCTGGGCTATGAAGACCCATACGACTCGACGGGCGACTCTGATGCCGGCGCGTTCTTCTCGAATGTCCAGGTGGTGCGGCTCGGCGTGCCGGCCATCACCGGCATCACCGCCAGCGGCGGCTTCGTCACGATTCAGTTCATCAGCTTCGACGGCGATGACACGACCGCGTCCTTCACCCTGCAAAGCTGTGCCACCGTCAACGGGACTTACAGCAACGTCAGTCCGGCGGCCACCTTTACGCAAAACCCGGCCAACGGGGTATTCCAGACGGTTTACCCGCAGAACGGGAACGCCCGGTTCTATCGCATCCAGCAGTGCAGTTCGTGCGGCGACTAACCCGGAATTCTCATACCTCGCACAAACCGCCGACAGGGTGTAGCCGCCGACGGTAGTCGGCGCCATCTTTCGGGGCTGAGAATCAGCGCCGACTGCCGTCGGCGGCTACACGCTATGAAATTTCCCGGACAAGCGTGCTGGCCGCATCAGCGGAGACGCTGTCAGTAGTGCAAATCCATCGCTGCATTAGTGCCGATTCTACTTAACATTTCTTGCATTTCGCGCTTGCGCCCTCGCATAAATATGCGATGCTTAACTTTGGCATTGAACCCAAAGCCAAATGAACACAGTTCGAGACAAAGCTCTCTTTTATTAACGCAACAACAAAAAGGACACCTGTTATGAAAAACACCGAAATCCTCCGTATTCGACCAACCCTTTGCGGTTTGGCATTGGCCCTGGCAGCCCTCGCGCTGTCCAGTCAAATCGCCCAGGCGCACCCCTACGCTTCCGGCATAACCAACACCGGCGGCAACATCTACTTCATCCTGAATGAGAGCGCCGACTCGGTGGGCGTCTATTTCCCCGACAACAACTCCACCAACTGGCTGGGCGCCAATTTGGCTGCCGGCGTGCAGCACTTTCCCATCGGCGCTGGCACCAACCACTACCAAATCTGGGTCACGAAAGCCGGCGCGGGCCACCTCGTCCAACTCAGCAGCGATACGGGGGGAATTAACCCGACCCTTGCTGCCCAATCCCCGCGTGGCGTGGCGGTGAACAATAATCCGAACGACCATAACTTCGGCAGGATTTACATCGCCGACGCCTTTACCGGCAACCGCGGCCTTTTCGTGAGGAACGCCGACCTCTCGGACGCGATGGGCTACGGTACCACCGCCAAGGCGGGCAGCATCCCGTTTGTCGCCTCCGGTTACTCGCCGTACAGATTGTACGTCGGAGTGGACGATACTGTTTATATCGGGAACACCTCCACCTTGGCTTCCGGCGGTTTTCTGGCCTATATTAATCCCGATTTGACCGCCGGGGGCCTCGTTTTGGCGGGCGCCTACAACAGCTATAGCGCCGGCCAGACCCATTCGGACATCATGGGCACACCCGTGGCCACAGGCTCAACCAACACGGGCAACCTGGTCATCTCGGCCATAGACGTCTATTATACGACCAATGACACGACTTACCATGAACCGTTGGCCATTGAGACGTGGAACATTGGCAGCGGCCCCTTCCCCTCCAGCGTTTCGCCCAATCTCCCTATGGGGCCTGGTCCGTACTCGGGCGCCTTCATCGTTTCGGATTCATGGGCGACGCCCAATAACCTGTACTGGATGTTGTACCGCACTTCTTACACCCCCTCAGGCGCTCCCTATGGGCTGTATGTCTATACCAATAATCCCGTTGGTCTGGCCTGGGATTCTTTCGACAATTCCATCACCCACGGCGTTGACTTGTTTGCCCAAAGTGTCGGCGTGGCCGTCTCACCCGACGGCCAGCTTTTGGCGACGGTGCTGGAGAATGGCTCCACTTTGTTCTGCTATTTGACCAACGGCATTCCCAACGAGGCCACGCTCTTTACCAATGGCCCGGCTTCAAACCTTAGCAGCACCCAGCACGGCTCGACCTGCTTTGACAGCGCGTACAACCTCTACAACACCTCTTCCTATTCCAGCTTACTGCGCGTCTATTCGCTCGGGTTGAACACGACCTGCATCACCGCCAACGACGCCACCACCACCAACGGCACCTTCCAGATCATTATCCCCGGCTCGTCCGTCGGTGTGACGGCCTCCCCTACTATGATTTCGCAGAGCCACGCCCCGACCTCCGGCACGTTCACCATCACCCGCACCGGCAGCCCCGCCAACCTGAGCCAGAAGCTGGTAGTCAACTTCACCCTGGGCGGCACCGCTACCAATGGCACCTATACGGTTTCGCCCGCGGGCATAATGGATGTCACCGGCACCAACGGCACCGTCACGTTCGGTCCGAGCGTCACGACCACCAACATCACGATCACCGCGGTCAACGACAACCTGCCGCGCCCGACCACCTCGGTGGCGCTGACGCTGGGCAGCGGCAATTACAACCCCATCCTGCCGGGCATTGCCACCATCCTCATTCAGAACACCGGCCCGCAACTGGTCTTCGTCAGCGGCGTTGCCGTGCCGACGATGTACCGGGCCTACTCGAATGACTACGCCTCCTTCACCATCACCCGCTGGGGCGACACCAACGCCTCGGCCTACCCCGTGTCGAGTTTCACGACCTCCGGCAACGGCGGCACTGCCGTCGCGGGCACAGATTATACCGCTCCGCCCACCGTCACGGTCCACCCGGGCGACCTCACCGAGACCGTTTCTATCTCCCCGCTCAACAACGGCCAACTGCCGGTGCACACCAGCAGCCTCTACACCTATGTCGGCAACAAGACCGCCATCATCGGGCTTTCCAGCGCCGGCGGTTACACCGCCGCCCCCGGCACCGCCACGATGACCATCCTCGACTGCGCGTATCCGCCGGCGGGCAGCGTGCTCTTCTCGGACGCGCTGACGAGCACGGCGGTCGGCAGTGACCCCGGCAGCAGCGGTGAGGACTATGTGTTTACCGACGGCGTGACCGCGTGGTACGCAACCGAGGTGGATAGCGCCGACAATACCCCGGCCGATGTCACCATTAACTTTGGCTATGACTTCGTCAACGACCCCAGCGGCTACGACTCAGGCGACAATTATATTCCGGCGGCGCCCAGCGGCGCGACCACCGCCTTGCGCCTCACCTGCAACAAGGTCCATAACACCTCGGATGGCATTGCGGTCAACCTCTACCCGACCAACTTTACGTTCAGCGGCAATTACGCCGTGCGGTTCCAGATGTATGTCGTTCAAGGCAGTGCGTTGACCCCGGCGCCCGCCGAAACGGGCGAAGGCCCCCTGTTCGGCATCAACCACTCCGGAACGCTGACCAATTGGTGGAGCGATCTGACCACCACCGGCGGCCCGTGGAGCATGGACGGCGTGTTCTACTGGTTCACCGCCTGGGCGGGTCATTACGGCTCTCCGATCTACGACATGTGTGAGTTCACCGGTGTCACCAACTGCATCTGCCCGGCCAACACCGGCGCGCAGTTCCCTGAGGCCTGGACCTATGCCTCGTTCGTGAATTCGTTCAAGTCGAATGTCTTCACCTCGCTCAACACATCGAGCAACCTCGTCGGCGGTGTGCCGGCCAACGCCAGCCCGCTCGTGGTGCAGAACTACTCCGGCAACTGGGCCGATGTCCAGATCGTCAACTCGAACAACGTCGTCACGATGGACATCAACAAGACCGTCGTGTTCAGCTACGTCAACACCAACTCCCTGTTCCAGCAGGGCACCCTCATGCTGGGTTACGAAGAGCCCAATGGCGAGACGGCGGGGGCCGAGGCCGCTGTTTACTTCTCGAACCTGCAAGTCGTCTCGCTGGCCAATCCGGTGCTCACTATCACCAGCATCTCGATCAATGGCGCGGGGAGCGTGGTGATCACGTTCACGGACTCGAGCACGAGCGACACCACCGCCTCCTTTGCTCTCCAACACGCGGCGGTGCTCACAGGTCTCCCGGGCGAGTTTAGCGACGTCAGCCCGGTGGCGACCTTCTCGGGCGGCTCCGGCTCGTTCCAGGTCACCTATCCGCAGAACGGCAACGCTCAGTTCTACCGCGTCCGGCACCTGTAAACCCGGCGCCTGTAATCTTGAACGATAAACTGTTCTCTATCAACGGGGGGCATCCGCCCCGCGCGGATGCCTCCCCCTCGGCAAGGGGGAGGCCTCGCCCAAGCCGACCATTGGATAGACCACAACCTGCCATACGGAATAACCGGCCTGCTCATCGCCCTGTTCCTCACGCCTTTACCCTGATCGAACTGCTCGTCGTCATCGCGATCATTGCAATCCTTGCGGCGTTGTTGCTGCCGGCCCTGGCCAAGGCGAAGGATAAAAGCCTCGGCGCGGCCTGCCTCAACAACGTCAAGCAGCTTGGCATCGGCGTGATGATGTACGCAGGCGACAGCCAGGATGTCTTCCCCTACGTGTTCCCCTGGTGGACGGCCGGCCCTTACAAGAATGCCTTGGGTTTGACCTGCGGCGGGGAATGGTTTCGCTCGGATGGAGTGACGCCCAATACCATCGCACCCCTCCTCACCAACTACGTCCCAAACAACCTTGTTTGGACTTGCCCCAAGCGCAAGCGCGGGCTGAGTTACCTCAACTACGCCGGCGTTGCGCAGCCCGGCCAGCCCAATATCACGGGCTTCCTGTCCTACGGGTTCAACGAGATCGGCGTGTTTGGCGGCCCGGACTTGAACTCAGGCAAAATGGATGACGGGATTCCTCATCCGTTCAAGTCGGCCAATGTCATGCGGCCCGCCGACATGGTGGCCATGTGCGATGTCAGCGGCTCGAATGATCCCTGGCAGATCAACGGCGATGCCGACGCCGCGTGGCTGGATACCGTTTGGGCGGGGGAATCCGGGCCGGGCTACCCTCCCACGGGTTCTGACAACTACCGCATCCAGACGGCTTACGCCAAACACAGCAACCGCATCAATGTCCTCTATGTGGATTGCCATGCGGCCCCGTCGTATCCGAGCCAGCTTACCTGGGGGCAATTCTGGGGCATTTTCACTCCGGGCGTCACACTCCTGACCCAGGTCACCGCCCAGCGATCCGACGACTATATCAGCACGAAGGCCTACGATGCGCTGTCATGGAACAACACTCCCGAGTGAGCCGCAGGGGTCGCCGAGGCGTCCGGTTCGGCCCCGCGCGTGCGGGGAGCGCACGCGCCCCTGAGTGAGGGGTTGTGAATATAGCGGTCTGTTGGGATGGGTGTGCCAGCAAACGCACGCCCCCTGCCGTGTCGAAAATGTTTGCTTGCCGGCTCTGCCGGGTATAACGTCTGGACAATAGCGCGAAGCGCAGTATATTAAATTATGAATGGGCATCAACCTGTCGAACGGAACAGCCGGCCCGCCGCCCCCCGCCGCCCTCGCGGCTTCACCCTCATCGAGCTGCTGGTGGTCATCGCGATCATCGCCATTCTGGCCGCCTTGCTGCTGCCCGCCCTGGCGAAAGCCAAACAAAAAGCCGAGAACGCTTATTGCCTCAATAATCTCAAGCAGCAGAGTCTGGCGTTCTTTTCGTTCAACTCCGACAACGGCGTGCTGCCCTGGAACCCCGGTCATTTTTCAGAGGGCTGGAGTAACTGGTGTTGCGGCGTATTGAACTGGCAACAGGGGGTTGATAACGGGCCGCCGGGCGAGACCGTTCCGGCCAACATCAACACCAACAATCTTAAAAACTCGGCGCTGGGGGCTTACAATGCGCAGAATACCGGCATTTACAAATGCCCGGCCGACCGGGTCGCCAGCGACGCCGGGCCGCGCGTCCGCAGCATCTCCATGAATGGTTTCATCGGCGGCCTGGCGGAGGGGAATGATACGACCTATGGAGTCTATGGCTACACCACTTACAGAATGTATCTCAAGGACGGCGATCTCGTCATTCCCGGGGCATCCATGCTTTGGGTGTTCGTGGATGAACACCCCGACAGTATTAACGATTGGCTTTTTGGGATGCACATGGCCGCCGCCTCTGCGTGGCCGACCTACACCACCTGGGATGATATGCCGGCCTCCTACCACAATCGCGCCTGCAGTTTCTCCTTCGCCGACGGCCACGGCGAAATCAAGAAGTGGCTGGATAACAATACCGTGTGGCCGGTTGAAAGAACCGACGGTTGCGCGGGTGCCGGCACGATCTCGGTCCGCGACAACGCCTGGATGGCGGCGCGCACCACCGCCCCGAAATGATTTGGCCGGCGGCGCTCGCCGCGCCCCCGCAAGCCTGGTTTCCGAACAAGACTGAGCTTTGGGCCGCTCAGTCGTGCATGGGAGCTTCGAGGAGGCGGGGTTTGCGTTCGTGGAGGGGGAGCCAGACGCGGAAGGTGGTGCCGCGGCCAACCTGGCTTTCGAGTTCGATGCGGCCGCCGTGGGCGCGGACGATACGCTGCACGATCATCAGCCCCAGGCCGGTGCCCTTCTTCTTGGTGGTGTAAAAGGGCTCGAAGATGCGGTTAATCTGCTCCTGTGGAATGCCGCCGCCAGTGTCGGCGACGCTGACCCAAACGCCGTCAGCGCCCTCGCCGGTTTGCAACGTGAGGGCGCCGCCTTTGGTCATCGCCTGGACGGCGTTCTTGATGAGGTTGACCAGCACTTGCTGGATTTGCGTCGGGTCAATCGGCGTGACGGGCAATTGGCGGGCGAGGCGGGTGTGGACGCTCAGGCCGCGATTGTCCAGCTCGGGCTGAACCAGCTCGAGGGTTTTCTGGACGATGTCATTCAGCGACACGGGCTTGAGTTGGGGCATCGTTGGCCGGATCGCTTGCAGAAACTGGGTGACGATGTAGTCGAGCCGGTTGATCTCGCCGCGCGCGACGGAGAGGTATTGTTCGAGCTTGGGGACCAGCTCGCGGGCTTCGGTTTCTTCGGCCAGGGCGCGGGCGCGCGGGGCGGAGCCGGGTTTGCCGGGCGGCGGGCTTGGGGCCGGGGTCCGGAGCTTCTTAAGCTCGCGCTCCATAAGCTGAAGGTGAATGTGAAGGGCGTTGAGTGGATTGCCGATTTCATGGGCGACGCTGGCGGCCAGCAGGGTCAGCGCCTGAATCCGCTCGCTCTCGATCGCCTCAATGGTCTTCTGCCGGGCTTCGGTGGCGTCGTGGAGGATGAGGGCGACACCGGCGCTGCCGGCGGCTTCGCCGTCGAGCGGCGCGGCGTAGAGCCGGAGGAAGCGCGGGCGGGGATACTGGACCTCGAACTCGTGCCGCACGACGCCTTGGCCGCCCGCGTGGTCGAACCGCCGAATCTTCTCCCACTCGAGTTCGGGGATGAAGTCGGTGATGGGCTGGCCCTCGACGTCGGGCTGCAAGCCGAGGAGGCGCGTGACCGCCTGGTTGAAGTAGAGAATGCGCCCCGTCTCATCCACGACCAGCACGCCGTCCTCGATGGCGTTGAACAGCGTTTCGAGGAAGCTGCGCTCGCGCGCCAGGCGCTGCACGACCGTTTGCAGCCCGGCCTGGTCCAGCCGCCCAATGCGGGGCAGCACCTTGTCCAGGAAACTGGATTTGCTTGCCATGTTGCCAGCGACGTGTTGCCCCCGGAGGACGGCTAGGGTTTCTTGCCGTAGCGCTTTTGAAAGGCCGGGGAAGGCGCCTTCGGCGCCACGACGGGGTTCGCGGCGGCTGCGCCGGGGGCATCGGCGAGGCTGGTATTGGCTTTGAACACGCCCGCAACGACGCTCTGCTCGGTGTCCGGCGGCACGGCAAGGAATATCTTGCCGGGGATCACGCTATTGGTGATCTGGCCCAGCTCGAGTTTCATCGCGTAGCCGGAGAAGATGTTTTTTTGCTGGGCCTGGTACCGCGGGTTGGTCTTCAAGAGCTTGACGACCTGAGGCACGGTCTTGCCCTTCATCTCCTGCGAGACGGTCCAGGTGTGGCCCGTGACGCTTTCACCGGCCTCCGGATGCAGATAGATCATGAACCCCAGGTCCGGCGAAGCGGGCGCGCCCTGCAGCAACCGGAGCAGATACGCCGTGCCGACTTTGTCCAGGCGGGCGGTTTCGACGACGAAGTTGGTGCCGGAGATCATGCCATTGGCCCGCCCTTCCGGGATCTTCGCCTGGTCCACGTCGAGCGTCCAAACGGCGGGGAGCAGGGGCAATTCTTTGGGCGGCGGGGGTATGGCCGGGGCGGCATTGGTGACCGGTGGCGGGGCGCTGGCTTGCTTGGCGGCCTCGGCCCGTTTCGCTCGCCATTCGCTGAAATACCCGTAGCCGAAGTAACCGGCCACGCCTAAGACCACCACCACGACGCTGATGATCACCCATTTCATGGCGCCGCCTTTCTTTGCCAGCTTGGCCTGATTCAACTGCTGTTGCAGCGTCAACACCTGGGGCGGGGGCGGCGGCGGCGCGGCGGAGCGCTGGATTCGGGACTGGCCGATGGAGAGCTTCGATTGCCCCGGCGTGGCGGAGGCCAGAGCCGCGTGCGGAGGGGCATCGGGCTTGGGGGGCACGGTCAGTTCGGTTTGGCAGGAGGGACACTGAATCTGGCGCCCGCTCCAGAGTTCGTCGCATTCAATTCCTTGCCCGCAGTGAGAGCAGGCAAATCTTAAATCAGCCATAGCATTCGTTCGTCGGCCGCCGGGTCCTGCTTTCGCCACCGCCAGGTGGGATCAGGGCGCCGGCGCCAATTGCGAACCATATACAACACTGCGCGCCAGCGGCGTCAAGAAAATGCGACACAGAAACCTTGACCCGGGGGCGAAAAATGAATTTCATCACGGGGAAACGAGTCTCACGACTTGCTAATACATGTGCCGTAGCCCGATTAAATATATGAAAACATTAGACATCGCCCGGTCAGGCAAGCTGCTTTTGGCTGGAATTCTCTTTGGCTCCAACTTCGTGTCTGCCGCGCCGGCGCAGGCCGCTCCCAAGAAAGTCCTGGTGGTAACGGTGACCAAGGGGTTTCGACACAGCTCAATTCCCACCGCTGAAAGGATTATCGGCGAGTTGGGCAAAGAGAGCGGCGCGTTCACGGTGGATTACGCGCGCGTCAATCCCGACGATCCGCAATTCAAAGGCGCCGACGGGAAGCGGGACGATGCCAAGGTGGATGCGGCGATCAAGGCCGTGCTGGCCGAGAAGATGAGCCCGGCGGCGCTCAAGAAATACGACGCGGTGATCTTCGCCAATACCACGGGCGACCTGCCGTTGCCGGACAAGGAGGCTTTCCTGGATTGGATTAAATCGGGCAAGGGCTTTGTGGGGATGCACGCGGCGGCTGACACCTTCCCCGGATTTCCGGGTTATACCGACATGCTCGGGGCTCACTTCAAGACGCACGAGGCGCAAGTGGAAGTGGACGCGCTCAATCAGGACAGCAAATTCCCCGCCTGCCGCCACCTGCCGGCGGACTGGAAGGTGTTTGATGAGATTTACCAGTTCAAGAACTTCGAGCGCTCCAAGGTGCATGGCCTCCTGACGCTGGACAAGCATCCCAACAACAAGACGCCGGGCGATTACCCGGTCGCGTGGTGCAAGGAGTACGGAAAGGGGCGGGTGTTCTACACCTCGCTCGGCCATCGGGAAGATGTGTGGGACCCGGCCTGGCCGGACCGGAAAAACCCGAAGGAAGTGGCCGAGGCATACCAGAGGCATATTTTGGGCGGGATCAAGTGGGCGCTGGGCCTCGAGAAGGGCAATGCGAAGCCGCAGGTCCAATAGTCTAAAGTCTTGAGTCTAAAGTCTAAAGTCCTGAATCGGAAGTCGGGACTGGATTTGAAGTGAGCGAGCGGATTTGCATGAACGAGAATGAGAGCGAGGGGCTGGGATATAACCGGCGGGATTTTCTACGGGGAGGCTCGGTCGCGACGCTGATGACCCTGCTCGGCGGGGTGGAGCTTTTCGCCCAAACCAACGCGGCGCCCGCCGGCGAGACCAAGGCCCCTGTCGTGAAAATCAAGGTTGCGGTGATTGGACTCGGGGCCTGGGGCCGCGAGATCATCAACACCCTGGGGCGACTGCCGCAGGCCGATATCGCCGCCATCTGCGACACTTACCCGGCATCCCTGAAACGCACTGCCAGTGCCGCGCCCGGCGCCGCGCAGACAGCCGATTACAAGACGATTCTCGATAACAAAGACATCAAAGCGGTCATCGTTGCCACGCCGACGTTCCAGCACAAAGAAGTGGTGCTGGCGGCGCTCAAAGCCGGCAAACACGTCTATTGCGAAGCGCCGCTGGCCGGCTCCATCGAAGACGCGCGGGAAATTGCGCTGGCCGCCAAGGCGGCGAAGAACCTGGCCTTTCAAACCGGCCTGCAGATGCGGTCAGACAAACAGCGCCTCTTCCTCCTGCCGTTCATCCGCACGGTGGCGTTGGGCAAGACCGCGCTGGCGCGGGCGCAGTACCACAAGAAGACAAGCTGGCGGTCCATGTCGCCCAATCCGGAGCGCGAGAAGGCGCTCAACTGGCGGCTGAGCAAGGCGACCTCGCTCGGCCTGATTGGGGAGATCGGCAGCCACCCGATCGACCAGGCGGGCTGGTTCCTGAATGCGCTGCCGACCGCCGTCACCGGCTTCGGCTCGATCATGTTTTGGAAGGACGACCGCGATGTGCCGGACACCGTCCAGGCCGTCCTGGAGTTTCCCGGCGGCGCGCAGATGGTTTATGATTGCACGCTGGCGAACTCGTTCGACGGGGAATACGAGATGCTGTATGGGAGCGACGCGGCGATCATGATGCGCGAGAGCAAGGCGTGGATGTTCAAGGAAGTGGATTCCCCGCTGCTGGGCTGGGAGGTGTATGCCGACAAGGCCAAGTTTTACAATGAAACAGGCATCGCGCTGGTGGCCGGCAAGAGCAAGGCCGTCCCCGCCAACGACCAGGCGCAGCCGGCGCAGCCCGACCCGTTCACCGATACGCCGCTCAATTACGCTTTAGACAACTTTCTCCGCAACGCTATCGACCTCAGCGCCGCGGCGGAAGATTACAAGTCCAGCTACGGCGCGGACGATGTGGAGGGGCTGATGGAGCACCTCGGCAAAGTGCCGCGACGGGCGGCGGCCGGCTGCCTGGAGGGTTTCCAGGCGGTGGTCACCGCGGTCAAAGCCAACGAGGCGATCCTCAGCGGCAAACGGATCGAGCTGAAGCCGGAGTGGTATGAATTGAGTTGATGGGTCCTGCGTCCAAAAAGCAGCATAACCTGATGCGTTAACACCAAGAATACAAACATGAAGAAACGAACATTGAGCGCGGGAACAGTCGCCCTTTTATTGCTGGCCACGGTGTCCTTGCCGGCCGCCGGGCAGACGACCACCTTTACGGCAAGGTCGGGCAGCAAGATGAGAATCGAAGGCACGGCCAACATCCTCCACCCCACGTGGCAGATCGAAAGCCCCATCATCGGGGGCATCTTGGAGGTCGGCCCAGGCTTCCCGACCGAACCCGGCCAGGCGGTGACCCCGGGCAAAGTCGAGGCCAAGGCGGACGTGTTCATCCAGGTGCGCTCGCTCAAGAGCGTTAAGGAGGACGGCAGCCACTACGACGACAGAATGGACGAGGTCATGTGCGAGCACCTCAAAGAGGCCCAGTTTAAGCGAATCTTTTATCACCTGACCGAGCTCACGCTGAAGGAAGCGCCCAGGACCAAAGATGCGCCCTATGTGTTCGACGCGAAGGGGGACCTTACCGTGGCCGGCGTGACCAACAAGATCACGATGACGGTGAGTATATTGCCGCTGGCGGACAAGAAGCTGGAGATCACCGGCAGCACCGCAGTCAAGATGACCGATTTCAAGGTGGCACCGGTGGACATCAACCTCGTGTTGGGCCACATCAAGACCGGCGACGAAGTCAAACTGATCTTCAAGTGGATGGTGGCGCAGCCGAAGAACCGTGGGGCGGCAGCCAAGTAGCGGGATCAGCCTAAGCGAACCGAATCGTCCCGAAGCAATTCGGGCGGTGGAAGTTGAATTCGTCCACGGGCGACCAGGAGGCCCAGTGCGGGGGTGAGTTGTCTTGCATTATTCAAAACTGCATTCACTGGCGGTGCCATGCCGAAACGGCAGAAAGAGCACCGCCTGGTTTCAAGCGCCCCCTGAATGGCAGGCTTGACTCTGACCGCCTTCTGCCAGCACATTGTGGCAACAGCAGCTCGATTGCCGGGCGCCTATGAAAGCCAAAAAGATACTCGTAGTTGAAGACGACAGGGTCACGCAGAAGCTGATCGCTGATGTTCTCAAGAAGGCAGGCTACGAGGTGCAGGTCGCTCACGATGGGGCTACCGCGGTGAAGATTGCCCGGGAACAGGAGCCGGACCTGGTCACCCTCGACATTCATCTGGCCAAAGACTCGCCCGACGATTCGTGGGACGGGTTCGGCGTGGCCAGTTGGTTGAGGCGGACCAGCGAAGGCAAGCACAGGCCCGTCATCATCGTGGTGTCCGGGATGGATCCGGCCAAGATCATCGAGGACGCCGCCTCTGTGGGCGCCTACACATTCCTCCCCAAACCAATCGAGAAGCAAAAACTGCTGGACACGGTGGCCGCAGCTTTGAAGCAAATCCCCGGCTAACCGCCAAAGCTCTCCGCCATAGCTACGGCTTTCAGCATGGCTTTGGACTTGTTCACCGTCTCCTGATACTCCCCCTCCGGCGTCGAGTCGTCCACCCAGCCGCCGCCGGCCTGGACGTAAGCTTTGCCGTCTTTGATGAGCGCGGTGCGGATGGTGATGCAGCAATCGAGATTGCCATTGAAGGAGAAATAGCCGACGCAGCCCCCGTAAGGGCCGCGCGCCGTCTGCTCCAGCTCGGCAATGATTTGCATCGCCCGGATTTTGGGCGCCCCGCTGAGCGTGCCGGCGGGGAAGGTCGCGCGCATCAAGTCATAAGGCGTTTTGTCCGCCGAGAGACGCCCTTCGACTTGCGACACGATGTGCATCACGTGGCTGTAACGCTCAATGATCATGAGGTCTTTCACCTGCACCGTGCCAAAATCGCACACGCGGCCCAGGTCATTGCGGGCCAGATCGACCAGCATGACGTGTTCGGCGCGTTCCTTGGGGTCGGCGAGCAATTCCTTTTCCAGGGCGAGGTCCTCCTCGGGCGTCGCGCCGCGGCGGCGCGTGCCGGCGATGGGGCGAATTTCGACTTTGCCGTCCTCGCAGCGGACATGGATTTCGGGCGAGGCGCCGACCAGCGAAAACCCGTCCAGTTCGAGCAGGAACATGTAGGGGGACGGATTGATGGAACGGGCGGCGCGGTAAATATCCAGCGGCGCGGCCTTGACTGGCGTGGAGAAGCGCTGGGAGCCGACCACCTGGATGATGTCGCCGGAGGTGATGTATTGCTTCGCCTTGAGAACGTTGGCGAAGAACCTTTCCCGCGGCAGGTTCGACTCGAAGGGCAGCGGCGGCACTTCGTTGGGGACGGTCACCGGACGGTGCTCAATCGGTTGCTCGAGCAGCGAGATGAGGCGGTCGATTTCGCCGGTGGCGTTTTCATACGCCTCGGCCGGGCTGGCGGCGTCCTCGAGCACGGCGTTCACCAGGACGGTAATGGTCTGGGCCACACGATCGAAGATAAGGAGTTGGTCGGCGATGAGGAAATAAATCACCGGCGTCTGCAGCTCGTCGTGCGGCGGACGCGGCACCACCGGCTCGACGTCATGGATGAATTCGTAGCCGATGAAACCAACCGCCCCGCCGGTGAACCGCGGCAAGCCGGGCACCGGGACGGCGCGATACCGCTTCATCACGCGCTCGACCGCCGCCAGGCCGTCGCACGGGCCCTCCGCGGGCGCAGGACGGCCCGCCCCGCCTTCGCCTTGAATCCCGAAGGTCTGGACGACCTTGCCGTTCTCAAGCACCTCAACGTTCCGGCCCACTTGCCGGATAATCGCGCGCGGATTGCAGCCCACGAACGAGTAACGCCCGATATGCTCGCCGCCCTCGACCGACTCGAAGAGGAACGACTCGCCCGGCCCGCGAATTTTGCGATAGGCCGAAAGCGGCGTTTCAACGTCAGCCAACAGCCGGCGGGTGACCGGGATCAGGTTGCCCCGGGTGGCCAGCTTCAGAAACTCCTCCAGTGCAGGTGAATACATGTTGGAGGGGGCAGGGTTATTTGCCCCAAGGTTGGGTGGCCGGAGGCCCGGTGACGAGCATCACTTTCCCGCCCTTCCGGGGCGGGGGTTGGGTGTTTTCGACCGCCAGATTCCGCTCCGCCAGCCGGGCGGCGCGAATCGCGGAACGGCGCAGGCGCCAGATGCCCAGCAAGGTATAGAAGGCCACCGCCAGCGCGTAAGCCACGATGCCCAGCCCAATCGCCAGCGGCACGAGCCGCCAATCGCTGAAATAAATCACCGCCGCCCCCACACCACCGGTCAGCGCGGTCTGGGCGAACAAACAGAACAGATAAAGCGTGACGCTGGTTTCCTGCACGCGCTCGACGTGCCACTCGCGGTAGAGCTGCTCGCCCAGCGAACGCATCAGCCAGGCCGATTGGAAATTGCGAGCGGCGACCAGCACGCTCGTCGTGCTGATGACAATCGCTGGCAACGGCCAGAAGGCGAGGCCGAGACACAGCGCCAGGTTAAGGGGTATGCCCCACTTCCAGCCGAGCCTTTTGGCCAGGGGGTTGCCTTCCAGCACCAGATTCGGCGTGGCCACCCACGTGCTCAGGAAATCCATGCCGCGCGCGACGATCAGCAGCAGGAACATCAGCGCGTAGCCGCGGCTGGCAAATGTGACAAAGTCTTCCATTGCGGTTTACCGGTAACGCCGACGTTCCCGTCGTCCAGTCGCAACCCCGGCCTGGGAAAGGAAATTGTGCATCATTTCTCTCCGTAAATCTGTCCAGGCGTCTTGAGCTGCGCTTCGGTGATCTTGAACGTCGCGCCCTCGCCTTGAACGGAGCGGAAAAAGCAGGACTGGTAGCCTTCGTGGCAGGCGGCGCCGATTTGCTCCACCTGGATCAGAAGCGTGTCGCCGTCGCAATCAAACGCGATGTCCTTGACGGTTTGGGTGTGGCCGCTGGATTCGCCTTTCATCCAGAACTTCTGGCGCGACCGGCTCCAGAAACACGTCTTGCCGGTTGAAAGGGTCTTTTCGAGCGACGCGCGGTTCATCCAGGCCATCATCAGCACCCGGCCAGTCTTCTGTTCCTGAATGATGGCCGGAATCAGGCCATTGGCATCGAACTGCAGTTTGTCGTAAAAGCTCATCGTCGCGCAACCACTGAGACAGTAAGGTAGCAAATCCCGAGCCGCCAGCCATGAAAAAATGGGGGGCCAGACCTGACCGGGCCGGGCACGAACTCTTCAGCCGCCCTCAACCGAACAGGTCGCGCTCGACCGGTCTGCGTCTGGCGTGCTCCCGCAACCATTCGGGCAGGTTGCCGGCGGTCTCCAAGTCGGCCCCGGCCAACGACGCCGCGCCAAGCTTGAGCAACTCGCGATTCCCCTTGGGCACCTCTGCGCCGTCCCGCGCAAACACCGGGCACCAGCCGGCCTTGAGCGCTTCGACCGCCCCGGCCCACGTGCCGCCAGTTTGGAAATCGCTGCTCACTACCACCGCGAAGTCCGCCAGCCCGTAAATCACCTTGTTGCGGCCCATGGCGGCGCCGACGGAAAAGCCGGCGGCAGGGACGTAGGGGGTCAGCAGCACCAATTGACCGTCCAGCAGCAACTGGCGCAGGTCCGGCTGGCGGACCGTGCGCTCCAGGCTGTCGGCCAGGATGCCGAAGGCAATGCCACCGGCCTCGAGCGCGGCTCCCATCGCCAAGCGGTCGGTACCGCGCGCGCCGCCCGAAACCACTGGCAACCGAGCGGCAGCGGCTTTGCGCCCGACTTCCTGGGCAAAAACTGTGCCGGCCTCATCAATGTTTCGCGAACCGATAACCGCGATGCCGCCACCCTTAAGCAGTTGGAGGCTGCCTGCGCCGAAAAGGACCGTCGGCGCCTGGTGCTTTAACGTGTCGCGCAGCTTCGCCGGATACGGTTCATCCGCGCGGGTCACGGCCCATAGGCCGCGCGAGAACAGTCCTTCCAGTTCCAGCGCGAGGCGGCCAGAGCGGTCCAGCAGGCGGACGATGCGTTCGGCATCGTCCGGGGGGATGGCCAGGTCGCGCGCAAGGTCAGCCGCCGTCCGGCCCTGGAGTGCGGCCGGCTGTTGCAAGAGCGAGTCGTGGACTTGCCGGGCCAGCTTGTTCCATTCGGACAACGTGAAGGGGGTCGCTCCGCCCTCTGCGGCCCCTTCGGGCAGGGCAAAGCCCGAGCACAGCGCCAGCAGCGCCAAGCCATCGTCACTGAGATAATCGCTAACGTTCATTTCACCCGCTCTAACTCATGTAACTCACTTAACTCATTTAACCGCCTCTGGGCGAGGCTTTCGCCAGGGCAAACGGATAGACCGGGCCGCTGCCCTGGTGCTGCAACAATACCGCCGCCAGGGTCAGCGTCCATCCCGAATCCACCATGTCGTCCACCAGCAAGACCGGCACAGGAGGCAAGATCGGGCCGGCGCCGAAGGTCGAAGTCACCCGCCGGGCCAGTTGCTCAAATATTCCGGTGAATCCGGGCGGTGCGGCCACGGCGCCGGACGCACCTATAACCGGCGCCTCCGCCACCTCAAAAGCCCTCAGCACGTTGCGCAGTTGCCGGGCGCCGCTCCGCATTTCCTTCTGGGGCTGCGTGTCGCGACACTGGCGGAGCGCAGGCACAAACGGCAGACCCAGGCTCGCTGCCAGCCGTTGCGCAAAGTCCCGCACCAGTTCGGTGTGCCGCCGCGACGGAATGGCCGTCACCCACTGCGGCGGCGGGTCCGGCTTCCATTTGCTCTGAATCAACTCCGCCGCCGCCGTCACCAACGCGTCGCTGAACCGGCCCGTCTGATACTTGCCGCGCGCGACTTCGTGGCCCCACCCCGCGTCGCCGTACATGCAGAGCGCGCGCCCTTCCCGCGCCCGCAGCCTTTCGGGCAGGACCATCGTGGGCCGTCCGCTCTCGTACCGCTCCAGTGCGCCGGGCAGGACCTTGTCCAGTTCTCCCAGCGCCGGCTTGGGCCACCAGATGCGCGGCTCCAGCACCAGGGCGTCATGCCGCAGGAAATCAACCGCCGCCTGGACCAGCGTCGCCGGGACCGCGCGCCGCTGCGTCTGGCCGGCGCAGTTCATGCACTTGCCGCACGGCGCCGCCGCCGGGTCATCCAGCGCGCGCGACAGAAACTCCATCAGGCAGCCGCGGTGCTCGACGTAACGCTTGATTTCCTCCACCTCCGCCCGGCGGCGCTGGGTGACCTGCTCGTAGCGCGCGGCGTCCGCTTGCCACGGATTGGCGGTGCGGCTGTAGTTCCGCTTCTCATGCTCCACCGCGCCGTCCACTTCCAGCAGCCGGAGCGCCTTCTCCAGCGCGCCGTGGCCGTAGTTCAACTCCGCGCCAATCTCTTCCACCGTCAGCGTTCCTGCCTTGCCCAGCACCCGCAGCACGCCGGACATCACTTCCAGCGGCGGAAAGGCGCTATTGATAAAGTAATCCTGGATTTCGTCATCTTCCCGTCCGCTCAGGAGAATGCCGAAGGCCGAATCCACCGCGCGCCCGGCGCGGCCCACCTGCTGATAATACGCGACCACCGAGCCGGGCCGCTGGAAGTGGATGACGAACCCGAGGTCCGGTTTGTCGAACCCCATGCCAAGAGCGACGGTGGCGACCAGAGCTTTGACATCGTTGCCGAGGAGCTGCTGTTCGGCCTCGATGCGCTGGCGGGCCTCCAGGTCGGCGTGGTAGGCGCGGGCGGCGATGCCCTGCCGCTTGAGCCATTCGGCGGCGCGCCGCGCGTCCTGCACCGTGAGGGTGTAGATGATGCCGCTGCCCGGCAGTTGCGGCAGGAAATGGGCCAGCCACGCCAGCCGGTCGGCCTGGTCGTGCAGCTTGATGTTGTAGAGCTTGAGCGAGCGGCGGACCAGCGGGCCGCGCAGGACGTGCAGGTTCGCTATCTGCGACTCGATGTCCCGCACGACGCGGTCGTTGGCGGTGGCTGTCGTGCAGAGGACCGGCACCCCGGGCGGCAGCAGGCGCAAGATGCGCACGATGCGGCGGTAATCCGGGCGAAAATCATGACCCCAGTCCGAGATGCAGTGCGCCTCATCCACCACGAACATCCCGATGCTGCCCTGAATCAGCGGCAGCAGCTTTTGCAGGAAGGCCGCGTTGCCCAGCCGCTCCGGCGAAACCATCAGCACGTCCACCCGGTTGGTGTGCAGGCCGGTCTCGACCTGCGCCCAGTCTTCCAGGTTCTCGCTGTGGATGGTCGCGGCGCGGATGCCCAGCTTCTCCGCGGCGAGGATTTGGTTGCGCATGAGCGAGAGCAGCGGGCTGATGAGCAGCGTCGGCCCGGCGCCCGCGTCGCGCAGAATCCTGGCCGCCAGAAAATAGACGACGCTTTTGCCCCAGCCGGTGCGCTGGACGACCAGCAGCCGCCGACGCTGGTTGGCCGCCAGGTCAATGGCCTCCCATTGCCCGTCGCGAAACTCTGCGCCCGGACCGAGCATCTGCCGCAGCAGGGCAAGCGTGGACTCCTTCTGCATCCCGCCCGCCAGCGTGGAGCAAGGCGGGGCGCCCCGAAAGCAAAATATCGTGGGTTGGAAGGGGGGGGCGCATCTCGACACTGCCACCAAGGAGTGAGAACGCCCAACAGTGACGGACCGCGAGCCGTCCCCGGCTCGCAGCGCGTTGGAATGTGGGAGAGCTTCGATCATTGTTTCGCGTTCGTGGCTGCTGCGAGCCGGGGACGGCTCGCGGTCCGGGGGCAGTGTCAGGATGCGCCCGAAGGGGGGGAATCATCGGCAGCTCTCTGGCGAACCGAAGTTGCCGGACCGAAGCAGGGCGCGGGATAGACCCGAACGCGATGCGGCCAAGCCTGGAAAGCGCAAGGGCCGCCATTGCTGGCGGCCCTTGTCGTGTCAGAAATAACCTGCTGGTCAGTCCGTCCGGCGCCGGCGAATCCATGCCGCCAGGCCAAGTCCGCCCACCAGACTCAGGACGGCTGTGGACGGCTCAGGAACCGGAACGGTTGTGAAATCGAACACGCTCCCCGTCGCGAGGGGGGCGTCAACGTTCCCGGCGTCCACCCTCCAGAAATACTCGGTGTTCCCTTGCAGGTTCTGGCTGCTCAGATCGAGGGAAACGGTTGACGCGCTCAAGCCGGTCCCGATTTCCGTGAGCGAGCCAGCCGAGGTCCCCAACCATACGTTGTAGAACGAGTCGTAACTGCCGGCCGCCCAGCCCAACGAAACACCGGTCACGATGCTGCCGGCAGCGGTGCCCTGGCCAGTAGCGTTGTTGGCGGGTCCGCTGTAGGTGACTCCAACCGGCGTGGCGGCGATGAATCGCACCGCGCCCGCAGCCACACGGTTGGCACTGGCGTCGGCCGGGGTGGCGCCGCCAGCATAGGGCGTCTTGTAGCCTGCATAGATGCCAACATTGTAGGTCGTCCCCGAGGTCAGTTGGGCGGTGGTGAACGGATTCCATACGCCAGCGTTGACGTAATACATGTTCATCGTCCCGGACTGGATGACTCCCAGCGGACCGCCGGTATTGCCCCATATATCCGCCGCCGTGTTGCCGGTGGCGGCTCCGGTGTAAAGGTTAACCGCGGTGGAGATTTGGCCTGCCGTAGAGGTCCAAGCCAGATCGATCTCATAGTACCCGGTCGTAGTGGGGGCGTAGCTGAACTGCGCGTATCGGGACGGTCCATAATAGGTGCCCGTGCTGCTGTACATGGAACCGATGTTCGCGGTGCAACCGGGGGCATTGACGTTACCGCTGCTGGTTGACCAACCGCTCGGCGCGGAGAAGTCGCCGTAGTTCAGTCCGCCGGATCGGTCTTCGACAATGAAAGTGGTGGTGGCATATCCCGGAGCGTATGCGAGGCCGCACAACGTAGCAACGAGGAGTTTAGATATAGGGCTGTATTTCATATAGTTGGAATTTCTTTTCTCGCCTAAGGTGTCGCTTATTCAGTTTTTATGGTGCTCGGCTTCAGGATTCACGCCTGATTCCTGTACCATTCGTCGCTAGGATGACAAAATAGCCTGCCGAGATCGAGGAAAATCCTCTCAAACCCTATCACATATTCATGTGAGGCCGGGTTCTGGAGAAAGCAGCAACTGACCTGCCCGGGCGTCCCTCTATGCTCGCGCCATGCGCAGGAAAGACGTCTCGTATCCGCCTCACGCCGCCAGCCGCGCCGCGCCATCACGATGGGCGTCGGCACCATCCTCGAATGCCGCCGCTGCCTCCTGCTGGCCACCGGCGCCAGCAAGGCCAACGTCATCGCCCGGGCCGTCGAAGGCCCCATCACCAGCATGATCTCCGCTACCGCCCTCCAACTGCACCCCCGCTCCACCGTCATCGCGGACGAAGAAGCCGCCGGCAGCCTCGCCGAGAAAGATTACTACCGCTGGATTTTCACCAACGAGCCCGAGTGGGAAGAATACCGCTGAGTTAAGGCAAATCCCGCCTCGGGATCAAGGCCGCGCGCTCTCAAAGCCAATGTCAATGTCCCCAAGGCCACTAGATCGGTTGTGTTCGGCTCGCGGTAAGCCCGCAAATGGCCTTCGCTTTCCGACGGTGCCAGACGAGGAGGAAGCCGCCCAAGGCGAGCAAACCAAGAGTGGACGGTTCGGGAACGGGGGTGCCGGATATGGCAAATTGAGGATAACCGATCGAAGGTGGAGTCCAAGATGAACCGTTGCTCGAAGTCCAATCACCCACAGTGAACCAAGCACCACTTGGATCATAAGAGTTTGCCCCTGCAAAGCTCCATTCGTAAGCGCCATTGGCAACCGCGGTTCCGGCGGTGAGCACGATAAAATATATGGTCCTCGGCGATAATGTCAGCGTTGAAGCAGGGTTATAGGTGTAATCGCCGGCGGCCACCGGGTCCAGAGAACCGCTCAGAGTGCCGAGGCTGCTGCCGGGCTCAGGGGCGCCGACAAATGGACTAAGGTTGTAAATCATGGCCGTGAAGGCGCTGGGATTGCCCGTGGCGTCGGCAAGAGCCAGTTGAACCGAGTTGAGCAGGTAGCCGTCGGCATTGGTTCCGGTACTAAACCCTGCCGCGAGCCAGGAATCACTTCCGACGGCCAGACTGCCAGCGGATGACTGCTCCAAGTTGGAGAGATAAGTCGTCGTTCCCTGGGAGTGAACGATTTGCGGGGCCAGCACGGAGGCCGCAAGCGCGACAATGCTGCTCAACGTTATTTTATTCATATAAGTCCACCTTTATTTGATTACAGGGGTTGTTATTTGACTACACCTCCGAAATAGCCATAGGCATCATAGTATCCGAGCCCATAAACCTGGACGCCTACCGGCTGGGAACTGGTGACAGTATGAGTGGTAGCTCCGGACACGTCATTGGTGACGGAGAGTTGCGCGCCGTAATAGCCGCTGGTTCCAATGGCGACGTAATTGGCGGGGGCCACCAGTGAACCATCCACCCAGGTGCTGTTGGTGGCCGATTGGGGCACGATGATGTTCAGGTAGTTTTCAGGAAAGACTCCCGTTGCGTGATCGTCAGGGAGGGAAAAGACGGTATTCGTTTGCAAATAGCGGCCTGTGGGCGGCACCAGGATTTCGCAGGGGTCTCCAAATCCGCCATCGAAGAAGCATCCATTGGCGAATTGGGCCACCTGGATGGGCTTGCTGGCCTGAAATTCCACCGGCCCGTCCAGGATGATGTCATAGAACTGCCCGGCCTGGTTTGTGACCACCACTACCTCATTGCTGGTGGTTACCGTCCAGGGAGAGGAACTCTCGTCCACAATCGTCACCACGAGGCCGCTGATGGTCACCACGGTGTTGCTGTAGGCGGCGAGGACGCGGTAACTGTCTCCGTTCGTCCGTCCGGCGAAAGAGAGCGCCAATGCCTGGGTGCCCCAGGTGTCCACCGGCAATTGCTGCTGCATCAGCGGGTTTCCCGCCAAAGTGTTGGTGTCGGGCACAAAGGCCTCGCTTGCGCCGGCGAACACGGCAATGGGTTTGTCGGCAGCAATCCAGGTTCCCGTCACGTCATTCGTGTACTCATATTCCCAGGTGCCGATTTGGTAAGTCTGTCCCTGCATGAGGTTGGTTTGATAAGAATTGGTATGCCCCTGGAGGTCAACCATCGGGGGCGGTGTGATGGTCACTGTGGTATTGTCCGCCGTGGCCACAATCCCAAACAGGGAGTAGGTGTCATCAACGCCACCATCATACACATCCGCCGGACGGGCCAGGACGCAGTAATTGGTTCCCAGCAAGGGCACGGGCAAACAGTTGAAGGCTGCGCTATTATAAGGATCAAAGTCCATCGCGACGACCGATATGGGCTGACTGGCGGTAACCTGGATGCCCTTGGTTTCCACCATATCCATATCGAAACTGAAAATCATTATGCCGGGATCAAGGTCATAAATATTCGTCACCGCTCCTGCCGCCACCGAGAAGGGGTAGGTGATGCCAAGGCCGGGCATAGTGACCGTTCCTGTGGCGCCCACTGGACTCGATATGAAAAGTGACAATTCATCATAAGAGTCCATATCGCAGAACGCCAGCCAGAAGTTGGTGCCCAGAGAATCGGTTGCGGTCAGGTCGTTTGGGGGACCGAGGCGGTAAAAGCCCTGGGCATTGGGTGCGGGAACCGTGAGATTCGTCTGCCCCGGGTCGGTGCGCAGGAGCCATTGCCATGAGACCGGCGGGGCAAGGTTGGTGCAATAAAGCAGATCATACACTCCGTTGGTCACGTTCCACGGCGGAAGGATGAGCAGGTTGGCGGTCGCGTTCGTGACCGACATTGACAGGATTTGGAGCCGCAAGTCATTCGTGGAGGGGGGGTCTCCGTTGAAGGGCATGCCGCCCTCCGGCGAATCATTGGTGCCGTTGCCAACCCCCGGCGGCAGTGGCGGGCTGTCCAGGTCCGGGGCGCTCATTTGGC
>JBEKJO010000058.1:0-32491 GCA_050011195.1 Verrucomicrobiota bacterium
ACGGAATATTGCTACCCCGTAATCAGCGCTCGACTTGCATGTCTTATCCACGCCGCCAGCGTTCGTTCTGAGCCAGAATCAAACTCTCCGTTAAAAAACGTTAGTTGATCTGTTGTCCGGTGGTGAACCGGACGATTTTACAATCTTAAAACTCTCCAAACGCATCCACTAACCGGACGCATCTGAAGGGGCTCTTAACTTATCGCACAATTCAATTTTCAATGAGCAGCGGGTGTTGCCACCCGAAAAACTCGTTCCTCGCCGGACTCGTCACGCACTTGGCGTCACCCAGCCTGACCCGGTCTGCCCGATCCTGCCTCGCGGGCGGTATTTCCGCCCCACTTTTTCCCGGATTAGGGGACAAAAAGTCCGACCGCCGATTTAATCACTTTTAACTCGGCCTCTCAGACCTTTGTTAAATTCGCAGCGACTTTATTAAAGCTGCGCCGGCTGTCAAAGACTTTTTTCTTTTTGCCGGTGTTGCGCACTCGCAACTTCCATCAATTTACCGTCATCAGAGCGGTTGTCAAAAACTATTTTCAACTATTTTTCCGCCGCCAACGGCCCCAGTTCCACAAAGAGCGCGGAGGAGAAAATATCTTAAACCAGAATTCGCGCAAGTGTTTTCTTTATTTTTTTCCACTTATTTTCAGGGCCTCAAACCGCACCGGATTCCGCCCGAGAAAACCGACCGAGAAAACCGGGATGGGGACGAGTAATTCAGCCAGGGTCCGGCTGTTTGCACCAGTGGAAGAATCCTCCTCCGGCGACAACATAAGAATCGTGTTAAGCCACGATATTTCAATGCGTTGCAAAGCAGCGACTGTCAGGGGGTATGGTTGATTGCCCCCAGCCGATTGCAGCCAACGACGATGACTTCCCAGTCCAGTCTTGCGATCAAATCCCTCACGATAAGGCCCTCGCCCAGGGGTACCAGCAAATCGCCGATCCTCTCGACAGGCAGGCATTGGCAACGGCCGGCCACGCGCCTAATCCGCGGAATACTGCAGGCAAGCGGATTGAACGGTGGTGTCTCCGGGCGGCGACCAGGGGGCAAGCGGCTCGGTAAAAAAGAAGGGGGGGATCTCGTCGGGCGTCAACTCGCCGTCCCGAACTGCGCACGGGCATTCTGTGTCGGCTCAGTTGCCGGAGCAGAACGGTTTTATCGCCAGCGCGTGGCAAGCGCTTTGCCGCAAGTGGTGGAGGAGCAGTCCGGTCAGCAGGGTTTTGCCGACGCTCGTATCGGTGCCGGTGATGAAAATGATACGCGCCAGGCCAATTCGGTTCACGGCGCAGAATTAACCACAGACCAACCCGAATGAACACGGGCAAATTCTGAGCCGGGCTAAATCCTGAGCAGGGTTGACAAGGGGAGACAAAGTGATTAAATCTGCGCCCGTTCAGACACTGAACCTATGCAAAACGTTCAACTCGGCCTCATCGACTACGCCATCCTGACGATTTACGTAGTCTTCGTCATCGGCATTGGTTTTGCCCTGAGACGTTACATGAAAAGCTCGTCGGATTTTCTCACGTCCGGCCGCTCGATTCCCGCGTGGGTCACAGGACTGGCCTTCATCTCCGCCAACCTGGGCGCGCTCGAACTGGTGGGCATGGCCGGCAGCGGCGCCAAGTACGGCATCGCCACCAGCCATTTCTATTGGTTGGGCGCTATTCCGGCGATGGTCTTTCTCGCCGTGTTCATGATGCCCTTCTATTACGGCTCCAAGGCCCGTTCCGTGCCAGAATACCTCAAGCTTCGCTTTGATGAGCGGACCCGTTGCCTCAACTCCATCTCGTTCGCGGTCATGACCCTTTTTACCTCGGGCATCTCCATGAACGCCCTGGCCAAACTGCTCAACCAACTGCTCGGCTGGCCCTATGACGTCAGCCTGTGGATCTGCTCTGCGGTCGTGCTGGTTTATGTGCTCAAAGGCGGGCTGACTTCGGCCATTTACACCGAGGTGCTGCAATTCTTCATGATCGTGCTCGGTTTCGCGCCGGTCGTTTACCTCGGCCTGCGAGATGTCGGTGGCTGGAGCACGCTGACGAACAAGCTTTCTCAGGTGGCCCAACATCCCGCCGCCTTGGGGCTGACCGCTGATACCGGCAAGGTCTTCGCGCCCGACGCCTGGAGCAGCGCCTGGAGACCTTTGCTGGCGGGTTCGGCGTCCAACCCGATGGGCGTGGACTGGTTTGCGATGGTATTCGGGCTTGGGTTCGTGCTGTCCTTCGGCTACTGGTGCACGAACTTCCTCGTCGTGCAGCGCGCCATGGCGGCCCGAAACATGAGCGCCGCCCGCCGCACCCCCCTCATTGCCGCCGTGCCCAAGATGATCTTCCCCGTCCTGGTGATCCTGCCCGGCATGATCGCCGCCGCCCTCGCCGTTACGGCCAAGGACGGCTACCACCTGCCGCCCAAAACCCTCGATGCCGCCATCTACGCCAAAGCCATCCCGGCGTTGCAGGAAGCGGCGGCCAGGAATCTCACTGGCGCTGCCGCCGCCCAATGGGTCTCCGAGGCCGCCGGCGTGAAGATGCTCCCGGACAAGATTGACGCCCTGGTCAAAGCCGCGCCGACGCTGCCGGACAAAGAACTGAGGGACGGTCTCCAGAACGCGGTGGCGGAGAACAATTACGATGGCGTCATCCTGTCCCTCGTGCAGAAGTACTGTCCCTCCGGCCTGCTGGGGCTGGCGCTGACGGGATTGCTGGCGTCCTTCATGTCGGGCATGGCCGGCAACGTCACCGCCTTCAACACGGTCTGGACTTATGACCTTTACCAGGCCTACATCGCCAGGAATAAGAGCGACGATCACTACATGTGGATGGGCCGCTCCGTAACCGTCGTGGGCATCCTGTTGAGTATCGTCTGCGCCTACCTCGTCAGCCACTGGTCCAATGCGATGGACATTATCCAGCTCGTCTTTGGCTTCGTGAACGCCCCGCTCTTTGCCACGTTCCTGTTCGGCATGTTCTGGAAACGGACGACCAGCACCGGCGCGTTCCTCGGTTTGCTGGGCGGAACCGCCACCTCGGCGTTCTTCCACTCCCTGACTTCCGCCGTCGGTAATACCCCGGGCATCAAGGGCGGCTATCTCGGCGTCGTCCAGGTCTTCCCCAGCGACATGGCCCAAAACTTCTGGCTGGCCAGCTTCGCCTTCACCGTCTGCTTCGTCCTGACACTAGTCATCTCACTGGCCACCCGCCGGACCAAGACCGACGAGGAACTCAAGGGCCTGGTCTATTCGCTGACGCCAAAGCTCAAGGACGACGAGCAGGCCTGGTATTTGCGCCCGGCGGTGCTGGGCGTTGTCCTGCTCGCCGCCTGTGTGATCCTCAACCTCATTTTCTGGTAACATGAAAGGGCGCATCTTGACACTGCCACCAGCCCCCGCCTCAATCTCCCTCTCCTCCTTTGGAGGAGAGGGGTGGGGAGAGGAGGCCGAGATGCGCCCAACACGAAAGGAACAACATTATGGGTCTTGATATTCGCTGGCCGATCGGCCTCTTGTTCTCACTCGTCGGCGCCTTGCTCGTCATCTACGGCTTTGCCACCATCTCCGACACGGAGATTTACCGGCGCTCGCTGGACATCAACGTCAACCTGCGCTGGGGCCTGGTGGTGCTCGCCTTCGGCGCATCCATGCTCGGGCTGGCCTGGCGCGCGAGCCGCCAGCCCGCCGAGCCGCAGGCGCCGGAGAAGAAATCACGAGGATGAAAGCGCGTGCCCGGAAATCCCGCTTTGGCAAACTGCCCGACGGCACGGCAGTGGCCCTGTACACCCTGACGAACGCCAACGGCCTAACCGCCAAAGTCGCTGCCTACGGCACGATCATTACCCAATTGCACGTGCCGGATCGCCGGGGCAAGCTGGGCGACATCGTGCTGGGTTTCGACAACCTCGAGCAATACCTGAAGGGGCATCCCTATTTCGGCGCCACCGTCGGGCGGGTCGCCAATCGCATTGCCAAAGGCCGCTTCACCCTCGATGGCAAGACTTACGCCCTCGCGACCAACAACGGCCCGAATCATCTCCATGGCGGGCTGAAGGGCTTCGATAAAGTCGTCTGGAAGGCCGAACCCCGGGCCGGCGCGGCCGTCAAGTTCACCTACACCAGCCGCGACGGCGAGGAAGGCTATCCCGGCACGCTCACCGTCGCCGTGACCATGGCCCTGACGGATGCCAACGAACTGCGCCTCGACTACCGCGCCACCGCCGACAAGCCCACGCCGGTCAATCTCACCAACCACTCCTATTTCAACCTCGCCGGCAACGGGGACGTGCTCGATCACGAGCTGATGATCGCGGCGAAGCACTACACGCCGTCGGACAGCGCCCTGATCCCCACCGGCGAGATCAAATCCGTCAAAGGCACGCCGATGGATTTCACGATCCCGCAGCCTATCGGCTCCCGCTTTGCGCAGCTTGACACCGATCCCCTCGGCTACGACCACAACTATGTGCTGAATGCCGGCGGGAAGCGTTTGGCGCTGGCGGCGCGCGTTTATGAACCCCAGAGCGGCCGCGTCATGGAAGTCCATACCACCCAACCGGGGATTCAGCTCTACACGGCCAACTTTCTGGACGGCTCGCTGAAGGGCAAGCGCGGCGTCGTGTATCACCAGCACAGCGCGTTCTGCCTGGAGACGCAGCACTTTCCGGATTCGGTCCACCAGCCGAGGTTCCCTTCGATAATCCTGCGTCCCGGTCAGACCTATCGCCACACGACTGTCCACAAGTTCTCAACCCATCCCTGACTCCAGTATGACCCTGAACGAACTTGGCCGCCACACCGCGCAGTTGTTCGCAAAAACCTACGGGCACCCTCCCCGGTGGATCGCCGCCGCTCCCGGGCGCGTCAACGTCATCGGCGAGCATACCGATTACAACGACGGCTTTGTCCTGCCGATGGCCATTGACCGCTACACCGTCATCGCCGCTGCGCCGGCCAATAATGGGGCAATGAGAATCCAACTGCGCTCCACGCTGGGCGACGGCGTGACCAGCCTCGATCTGACCCAGCCGGTGAAACCCGCCCCGAAGGGCGCGTGGTCCAACTACCCGGTCGGGGTGATCGCGGGTTTCCTCGCCCGCGGCGCGAAACCCTGTGGGTTTGACGCCTTGATTCATTCCACGGTCCCGCTGGGCGGCGGCCTGTCCAGCAGCGCCGCGTTGGAAGTCTCCACCGCCACCTTGCTGGAAGCCGTCACGGGCCGCAAGCTCGACCCGGTGGACAAAGCCCTGCTCTGCCAGAAGGCCGAACACGACTACGCCGGCATGCCCTGTGGCATCATGGACCAGTTCATCTCCGTCATGGGCAAGCAAGACCACCTGCTCCTGCTCGACTGCCGTTCCCGGAAACCGGAATTGGTCCCCATGACCGACCCTTCCAGGGCTATCCTCATCACCAATACCAACGTCAAGCACGAGCTAACCGGCGGCGAATACGCCAAGCGCCGCGCCCAATGTGAGCAGGCGGCAAAAACCCTGGGCGTCACCTCCCTGCGCGATGCCACCGCCGACATGCTGGAGCGCGCTCACGGCAGGATGGAGGAGGTGGTCTTCCGCCGCGCCCGGCACGTCATCAGTGAAATTGAGCGGACCCCCCATGCCGCCGAAGCGGTGCGCGCCTCCAACTGGCCGACCGTCGGCCAGCTCATGTATGCCAGCCACTCCTCGCTCCGCGACGATTACGAGGTAAGCTGCCCGGAACTGGACGCCGTCGTAGATATTGCCCAGGCGATTGGACCCAAAGGCGGTGTGATCGGCTGCCGCATGACCGGTGGCGGCTTCGGCGGTTGCGCCGTCGCCCTCGTCGCTGCCGGCTCCGTCGCCGCCATCTCCGACCGCCTCGCTTCCGAATACGAACGCCGCACCCGGATCAAACCCACCCTCTTCATCTCCCGCCCCGCCGCCGGTGCCACCCTCCTCCAGTCCTGAACTCGCGAAGCCTCAATGACCATTGACCAATTCTCAATGCTCAATTTTCAATAACCCCCGGCGCCCTCGCCGGGCGGCTCCCACGACGGCAGAGTCACTAAACGGTGAGCCCGTCTGAGCGGCCCGAACTGTGGATGGCGAGGGCGCCAGCCACGGCGCCCGGGGCGGGCGCGCTCCCCTCTCACTGCATAGTTACGGCTAAGCTGATTGGCTCCTCAATACACCAACACCAATACGGCGGCTTGCTCGGCGGATTTTACCACGTCCTCAAATGTGCGGTCTTTGGCGCCCGGCTCCTTGAGCCTGGCCGCCACTTCCGGCACGGATTCGAGAAAGCTGAGCAAGAGGCTGCTCTTGACGGCGTAATTCACGTTCTCCGGCAACGCGAGTACACGGGTGGCAATCTTTGGCTTGTTTTCCGTCGTTCCGGGGCTGCGCCCGGCGGTCCGCCATACAATCCGGGAAATGGCCCGTGCCCGCCCCACCTCGGACACTGCGGCGGTCTGTTGGAGCGCACTTAAGCATTCCTCGGGGCCTTGTTATGGGCTTCGAGCAATAATCTACCCAAAGTCGTAATCTCAATCTCTTTCGCGGTGGCGAGCCATCCCTCTGGATGCACTCTGATGAGACCAGCATTCCGTAGCGGGCGTAAGTCTTTGTGTTGACTCTGATCACAGGCCAAACGCCCTTCGGATGCCAGGCGCTGGAGCCACGCCCACTGCTCGGGCAAAAGCCGACGGCCACCAAAGCTCTCTTCCACAGAACGCTCGATTGTCTCGAGGGAGGTTTCGATTGTTACGCCTGCGATGGTGAGCTTCAGCCTCGAGCGTGGAACAAGTGACTCGATAACGCTCCGGTAGCGCAGGAGTAGAAATACAGCAACGCACGGCCAGGCAAGAGCCTGAACGTATCCGAGTATAAGTTGTGAATTTTGCATAAAGAACCCTCTCGATGACTAACGCCGCTCACGGCACATATTGCAGGCGGAAGAAGCCGACACCATTCGAAATGAACAGGTATTGCGAATTGGTCACGGCAGTCGGGCTGAATAATCCGCCACTCCAATTCGCCCACGCTCCGCCGAGGGCCAGCTTGAATTGAATCTGGTAGTTGTCATAGGGAGACAGGCTTGCGCAATCCACCCGCATCATCGGCAACACGATGGGCGACACGGCGGCGGCGGGCGGCGGGGCGATCTCAACCGTCGGCGTGTTGGTGTAGCCGCTGCCAGCATCGGTAATGGTGATGTTCGTCACCACGCCACCGGAGATTTGGGAAACCGCCGTGGCATTGGTGCCGCCACCGCCAACGATGGCGACTGCCGGACTGGTGACGTAGCCGGAACCGCCGCTGGTCACTGTCGCGCCGACGACAAACCCATTGACCACCTGTGGTGTGGCGAACGCCTGGGCCGGCACCGGATTGAGCGCCAGCCGGTAATCGCCGCTGCCCGCCACTCCCGCGACCATCTGCGTGTAGAGGACATTGGTGGCGGTGAAGCTGACGGGCTGGTTTGACCAATACCAAGCCACCGACTCCTGCAATTGATAAACGCCGCCAACGGTTAGATTAGAAAAGGCCAAGAACGACATGGGCGCGATACCCAAGACGGGGTTGGGGATAAACGGCGGCTGGATAACGACCAACGGCGTGCTGGTGTAACCGATTCCGGCATTCGTAATCGTGATGCTGACCACGACTCCGTTGCTGACCACTGCGGTCACTCCTGCCCCAGTCCCGCCGCCACCCTCAATCAAAACGCGCGGCGTATTCGTGTACCCACAGCCGCCATCCGTGATGGTTGCCGCCACAACAAACCCGTCCACCACGGTTGCGGTGGCCGTGGCAGGGGAAACGCAAGGAACAGGCGTCGGCTGGGACTCATACGCATAAAGCTGCTGAACTTCGTTGGTGGAGAGGGCACGGTTGTATATGCGGACATCGTCAATATTACCAGTAAACGCTTGGCTTCCGTCGGGGTAGTAGGCCCCAATCAGAGGTTCGATATTATAATTATACCCGGCTGCTGCGGCTACAGTCACTTGATCTTCCAATTGTCCATTGATATAAAGGGAATAGAGCAAATTGCTCTTAGTCAGCGAAATCGAATACCATTGGCCCACTTGAAAATTCATGACAGGACTGTGATTGTTAAGCGACGACCAAAAAGCATTCCCTGGGCCTACAAAGAAATCGATGGTACCAGGTTCATTGTTATTATTAAAACCTATTTCAAGTCCAACATCTGTATTGGCACCTGAGAATATACTACGAGTTACCTGGGTTAGGTTGCTTGGCATGAACCACAAATTAATGGTGTATCCAAGTTGGCCAAGGTTGATCAGCGCATTTGAAACCACCACCATCGATGCGCTAGTACTCCCATTAATCCCGTTAAAGGCCAAAGCAGCGTTTGCATTTCCAAACCGGTCACTTGCAGATTGGGTATTTAGAGGAGTCCCATTATTCCCGTTCCCGCTCGCATCGCTGGCATTGCCGTTGAACGGATAATACGCAACCAGACCCTGCAAGAGATTGGTGGGTATCCCTGAACCCTCGATTTGAGAAATCGGTGGAGCATCATTTGTCCAACCGGCATTTGCACATAGGGTTAATGTGTTGGTACTGACCAAGTCAGCCACTGTACTCCCTGATCCTTGTGCCATCGTCCAATACCCGACCAGTTCGGGATGGATCGCAGGGTTCAGTTGCGTGTTCATGTTGTTCTGGATGTCGCTCTGGCTTAGCGCCGTGTTCCAGATGCGAAATTCGGAAATCATCCCGTTAAACCGGTCGTTGGTTCCAAAGTTGCCGTCTTCTTCCTGTCCGAGCATGTTCAAGCCCGTGGAGGCGCCGCCGCTGTCTTGCGCCCAGTTGACCTGACCATTACCCACGGCGTTGGTAACGTTGTTTCCGTCCACAAAGAGCTGAAGATTGGTTCCGCTCATTACGGCGGCGACTTGGTGCCAAGTGAGGTTCTTGACGACTCCCGAGCCTGACACCACCCCCCAGTATGTCTCAGGGCTGGGGTATGAATACCAGCAGCCGATGACTCCGTTTGTTTCAAAGGTAATCCAAACGTCCTTCCAGAAGCCGGACTTGCCCCACAACTGCTGCGCGGCTCGGTTTCCCCCGAGTATGTTGCGAGTTTTGAACCACATCTCAATGGACCAGTTCGTCAAGGTCTGGCTTTGGTAGAAGGGATTTGCAAACAGCGCGTAGCTGTTGACACCGTCGAACGAAATGGACGAGGTCCGGATGGCCGCGCCAGCCTGGCCAGCCAAGCCAACGGCCACTACAACAAGCAATTTCATGCAAAAGGCAAGTCGCCTCTTGTTGGGGATTGCTACGCTCTGATTTGTCCTCTGTTTGGTTCCGTAGTTATTCATACGTTTGTGTTCCCGGCTTTTAGCCCACACGAACGACGGAAAAACAAAAGGGCGCGAACTTGTCGCACCCTTCAGGAGGCACCGCGAAGCGCCTTAGGAGAGAATGCTCCAAGCCGCGCCGACTGGCGCGCGCTTGGGCTGGGTCTCTCCTGTGAAAATTCGCGGTTTTCCTGAAGACCGTAGCCGTGCTACGCTAAATATTGTTGGTCAGTTCTTGGTTACTTTTCTTTATACCTTTCTCTGTTGCTCTTCACTGAGCGTGCCATTTCTACCGCGCCACTTCTCCCGTAGCAAGCACTTTTTGCGCCTTTTTGCGCGGCGGGCCACGAACCGCCGATTGAAATGACAAAGGTTGGCGAGCGGGCGGCGGGGGCCGGGCGGGCCGGTGCGGCAGGCGCTGGGAAACCATTGCCGACAGGGCTTCTAAACGGGGGCCGCCGGGCTGAAAAACTAACAACGAAGACGCGAAGACACAAAGAAGGAGAGGGTCTTGCCCACTTGGACGGCGTTGCGGTGCTGGGGAGGCCGCCGGGGACGCGTTCGTTGGCCCGGAGCAGCACCGTTGTAATACCGTAGCCCCCCGCCCGTTTCAGGCACGTTTGAGGCATGTTCCAGGCTTGTTCCACCCATGTTTCAGGCTTGTTCCAGGCATGTTCCTGGCTTGTTTCAGGCCTGTTTCAGGCTTGTCCCAGGCATGTTCCAGGCATTTGGCCTGCCCCCCAAGCCAGACATCCACGGCTCGCGGGAACGCTCGCCGTCCCACTCGGTGCGGTCCAGCCGCTGAACGGCGTGCTTCCCCAAGTGCCGGGGCTTAAGATACACACTGCGGCAGCGTTGTCAAGCAGGGATTTGAGCCGAAATCGTAAATCGTAAATCGCAAATCGTAAATCGTCACTCCCCTTCAGCCTTCGGATTTCGGGTCTCGGTTTTCGGATTTCCCGCGCACGCGGGCCTAATCCACCACCCGCTTGCCCGCCTTCCGCGCCGCATACTGCTGCTGAATCCACTCATACGTGGCGCGCAGCCCCGTATCCAGCGACGTGTTCGGCTCCCACTTGAGCATCTTCTTGATGAACGTGTTGTCGCTGTTGCGGCCCGCCACACCCCGCGGCGCCGTCAGGTCATACTCCCGCTTCAGCTTCACCCCGGCGATGCGCTCCACCTTGGAGACCAACTCGTTCACGGTGACCAATTCGCTCGTGCCGAGGTTGATAGGCGTGGCGATCAGATCATCGCAGTGCATGATCATGTCAATGCCTTTCACACAGTCATCAATATACATGAAGCTGCGGGTCGGGGTGCCGTCGCCCCAAATGTTGATGGTATGTTGGCCGGTATCAATGGCGGCAATGACTTTGCGGCAAATGGCCGCCGGCGCCTTTTCGCGCCCGCCATCCCAAGTGCCCCAGGGACCATAGACGTTGTGAAACCGCGCGATGGCTGTCTTAAGCCCCCGCTCGACCCAATACTCCTGGCAAAACATCTCCGAGATCAGCTTCTCCCAGCCGTAGCCGCGCTCCGCCATCGCCGGGTACGCATCGGACTCCTTTAGCGCCCGCACATTCGGGTCTTGCTGGAGATCGGTGTTGTAAGCGCAGGCCGAGGAGGAAAAGAAATAGCGCCGCGCCCCCGCGCGGTAAGCCGCCTCAATCATGTGCGTATTGATGAGCACGCTGCGCAGGCATTGCACGCGAAACCGCTCGATAAAGCCCATGCCTCCCATGTCTGCCGCGAGGTTGTAAACCTCCAGCGCGCCCGCACACAGCCGTTGGCAGTTGTCGGGCACGCTTAGGTCCAGGTTCAGGCACTCCACCCCCGGCACCCGCTGATACCATTCGGGCAGCGGTTTCTTGTCCGCCGCCCGAATCCGCCTGAACCCCTTTTTGGTAAAATACCGGGCCAGCGCCCCGCCGATGAATCCTCCGCCACCCCCAATCACAATTAGATCATCCGGCTTAAGCTTCGGGTCCTTCTCAACCATTCGTTTCTTTTCTGTAATCATATTCCTTTCCTTTACAAAAGAAGGGCGGCCTACCGCAAGACCGCCCTCGAGAAACCCACAACCAAAACTTCCTCAATTCGCGCTAATTAGACAGCCTGAGCCGGAATTCATTCAATCGTGGGGGTCACTGCGTTTACAAGAGACGCAGCCCATCATCGAACTGCCCCGAGTCACGGACTCAAACTCACGCGGTAGAAACTCGCGGCCCTGGCCGGGGCGGGAATTGGCCACTGGACGACGGTATTGGACGCGACGAGCGAGGTCAAGGTCTGAAACGCGCTGGCGAGGTTCGTCGTCGAGAGGACACTATAACGCTGCCCGGGAGCCGCCGCCCAGGAGAGCTGGAGCGGCGCGCCGGAGAGACAGAGCGTGAAAGACGGGATGAGACGAATCCAATCCGTCTCTGTCTGGTATTGATTTCCAGCGGTGTCGGTCACCAGGGCGTAAAACGGATGCAAGCCCAGGCCCAAAGTGGCTGAGGGAACCGTCAAGACGGCGGACGGCTGGTTAGACACCACCCCGACGGAGCCGCCCGTGCTGAACAATTCGATGCTCGAAATGTTCGTGGCGCTGGCGTTGACAGAAAACTGGAGCGGCATATCGAGCGTGGCATTCGTCCCGACGAGCAAAGGCGTGAAGGTGGCCGTCAGGCTGGTGTTCTGAATCCGCACATTTCGCGACGCGGGGGTTTGGGTGCGGACGCTGGTGCCCTCGCAGGCGACGGCGGTCAACTGATGGAAACCGTCGGGGAGGCGGGTGGTATCGAGCACGAAGCTGACCGGCAGCGAGACCGCCCCCGAGCTGACGTAAAGATGATTGCGTGGCCGCAGGTCGGTGAGGTTGTCCTGCAACAGGCTAGGCCCGGACGGCAGGGCCAGAAGATTAGTCGAGGAGGTGAACGTGACCAGGATTTGGGACTCAGGCCAGCCGGGCGAGCGGGCGTAAAGGGTGAACTGCGCGGCCACAATGCCACAATAGGTATCGTTGGCAAAATCCGAAGCCAGCACGCCGTCGGCGGACTGCAAGTCCGTGTTCGCGTTGACCAGGTTCAGCAGGTTCTGGACGAGCGTGGCAATGTTGGTCCCAGAGGCGCTGTTAGTTACGCTGACGGTTATGTACGTGCCGTTCGTCTTGGTGAAGTCGAGTTGGAGCCAATCGCCCACAATCGGCGTGTTGCTGGCGAGGATGCCCAGGTAGCCGGTGGCAATAGTGTCGAGGAACGTGGGCCGGGCGGGCGTCAGCAGTGTGGTCAACTGCGCCGCGCCGCCGACGGCGGTGCTGGCGCTCAGGGTCACGTTGCTGCCGGGAACCGGCACATCGAGCGACTGCAGTTCAAGGCGGTCGCCCACAGGGTAAGCCTGCACTTGGGTGGACTCGATCCGGGCGTTCAAGGCGGCGGCGAGGCAGGTGGTGACGGACGCAACGGTGGCGTTGGTGGGCACGGTGTAGTCAATCGTGAAGCCGTTAAGCGTAACCGACAGGACATTCCCCGCGGACGGCGGAAGGTTGGTCACGGTCTGGGTGAAAGTGCCATCGACAAAAAGGTCCACTTGGCCCAGCGGCAGGTTCGTAGCCGCCGCGGAGAATGTCAGGTTGAGCCTGGCCTGGCCGCTCAGGACGGTGCCGTTGGTCAGCGAACTCCAGTCGGCACTGCCCGGGCGGGCAAAAGGCGCCGAGAGTGGTTCGCCTGCCACGAGGCCCTGGTAGGGGTTTTGAAGGCTCTGATAGTAGGCTTCGGCAAGGCAGAAGCCGCGGTTCTGGTAGAAGTAATCGAGAGAGTTGGGGAATTTCTGGATGTAGTTGCAAGGCTCCGTAATGGTCCCGTAGCTGCCGGCCGCGCCCGCCTCGAGAAAGGCCAGCAGGGTGGTCTGTCCGTAGCTATCTGCGAGAATGAGGCCGGCGTAGGAAGTCAGGCTGTCGCCCATCGCGCCCGGGACGAAGGCGTTAACCGGCAGAGACAAGCTCGCCAGGCCCGTCAGCAGGCCGAGGAGATTGGTCGAGGACGTGGAATCCGTGTTAGTCGAGACGAGCGAATTGTCGCCCCGGACACGGCCCTCGAAGATGGCGTTATCGAACTCGACAAACCGGACATTCCGGGCCGCGTCGCTGGTCTTGGCGAGATAGACGGTCTGGGTGGGGAAGGTGCTGTCGCTGGCCACGCCCCGGGTCAGGATAAGTTCCGCGCCGGCGAGGTTGCTGTCGGTGAGCATCATCGCCAGAAACGAGTTGGTGGCAGCCGTGTTGGGCTGTGCCTCCGAGAATGGGAGTTCGCTGAAGGCGTAGCTGTTGGAGGAGGCGTCGGGCAGCGAACAAGTGACGGGCAAACATTCCGGGGGCAGCGGCGGCGCGGTGTTGGTCTTGAAACCGTAGAAGAGGGCTGAGGTGGTGCTGTTGTAGCTGCCGTTGTTGTCCTCCACGGTGTAGGGGATGTCCATGGACAGGAGCACATACTCAGCCTGGTTGGTCAACCCGCGGCTGGCGAGCATGGCCAGCAGCGGGTTGCCGAGATAGGTCTCGAAGTCGGTCTGGCTCCACAGATTCGTGAAGGTCGTCCAGCCGGTCATGCGCAAAACATTCTGAGGCGGGACGCCCCGCTGCTCACAGTAGTCATTGCCGAGCTGGACGGAGTTGGTGCTGCTCTGGTTGACGACCACGATGACGTTTAGACCGCTGCCGCCGGCCCAGAGCGTTCCGGCGGCGAACACTGCGGCCAGATTCGACAACAGCCCGGTGAGGGATCGCATACCGTGAAGATTCACCAAGTTGCCCGCCGAGTAAAGAGGTTCAAATCCGACTTTACATAGGCCCTTTTGGATTCAGAAGCTGACTCACGCCGCGTGATGGCGGGAGGCGCATCCTGACACTGCCCCCAAGGAGTGAGAATGCCCAACGGTGACGGACCGCGAGCCGTCCCCGGCTCGCAGCGGCCACGACCGCGAAACGACAATCAAACCTCTGGCACGCTCCCCGCACGCTCTAACGCGCTGCGAGCCGGGGACGGCTCGCGGTCCGGGGGCAGTGTCGAGATGCGCGTGATGGCGGGCGGGCAGCCAGGATCGTCGGCGGGAGTAATGCCCCGGATTGTAAACAGAGATGAGCAGCCCTGACGACGAATTTGGAAAGGCTTCTTGACCCAATTGGAACCATTTAGACAACAGTGACTTCCCCCTCCCCACCAATCGCTGGGAAGAGGGTGAAGGCGGATATCCCGTATTACCGAGCTGACAGGGTTAAGCGCCCATGCCGTCTTCGAACGAGCCGGCAGCGAGCGGGAAACAGAGGCAGTCGCGGACGTACTGGATGCCGTTGGCGCTGGTGGCGTCCAAATCGCGATAAGCGCTCTCAGCCTCGACGACCAGCGGTGCGGTCTTGGCGCCCATGGCCTGGCAATAGCGTTGCGGGTACCCGGTGTGGATGAGCAGTTCGACGTAACGGGTCATGTTCAGGTCGCCTGAGGGAATGTCCACAAACTGCATCGCGCGTTTCTGCCAGCCGGCCTCCATCTTGCGCAGCGGTTGGCCCGGGCGGATGACGAAGTTCTTCACGTGGCAGGCGTAGATGCGGGGGGCGACTTTGAGGAAGCGCGTTTCCCAGCTTTCGCCTTCCCAGCAGTGCGAGGGGTCGGCGTTCACCGCGAGGCATTTGTCCCCGCCGCAAATCTCGACCAGCATGTTGAAGTCGTCGGCGCACATGGCCGCCGTGCCGGGATGGATTTCATGCCCGAGGAAGATGCCGAGCGATCTGGCGTGCTTGCGTATCTTGGCGGTCTTCTTGACAAAGCGGTCTTGTCCTTCTTTGAGAAAGTCGTAGTCGCCGCCCTTCCAGAATCCCCACGGATAACCCGTGGCGAGTTCCCAGCCAAAGGCCACGCCCCAGAACATGGGAACGATTTTTACGCCGAGTTCAGCGCAGAGATCGAGCAAGCGAAGGATGTAATCCTCGGCCCATTTCTCGACGTCATCGGCGGACTTCTTCGCGACGTCGCCGGGGATGAAGGGCCGGATGGTTGGGCTGCCGGTCCAGGCGGTGGTGTGGACCCAGAAGGGGCAGTGGGCGGAAATGCCGTCGAGACTGAGCTTGGCTTTGGCGAAGGTATCCTTGATCTCCCTGGCGGATTTGAAGCCTTTCTCGGCCTGGAGCATGAAGTTGGAGGGTTGCGCGCCGGATGCGCCGGACTTTTTGGCGTAGTCCAGGAATTGCGCTAAACTCTTGGCGCCGTGTTGAGCGCCTTCGATACTGGGGTGGAAACAATTTTCAGCCATAGTGTTTTGAGCAGTTATACAGGTTTATTCATTTACCGACCGGCCAGAGCATTGCCGGCGTCGGCGATTGAATGCAACCCCAAATTTTCAGTATTCAACCGCTAATCCATTGAAGGAGGCAGGGCGAGCTGGTAATCTGACGGCGTTGCTATGCCGATGTTCTACGACACCCACGCCCATCTTGATTATCCCGATTTTGCGGAGGAACTGCCGGAGCTGATCGCCCGGGCCGAGGCGGCGGGCATTGCCAAAATCATCAGCATCGGCACGGACCTCGCCAGCAGCGTGCGCGCGATCAAGCTGGCGGAGGCATTCCCCAACGTGTTCGCGGCGGTGGGGTGGCATCCCTCCCACGCCACCGAGGCGCCGGAGAATCTGCGGCCGGCGTTGCATGAATTGGCGCGGCACCCCAAGGTCGTCGCGCTCGGGGAGACGGGATTGGATTATCATCGCTTGCCCAGCCGGAAACCCGGATTCACTGCCGCCGATGATGAGCCGTACAAGATGAAACAGGCCGGGTTGTTTCGGCAGCATCTGGAGGTGGCCGCTGAACTGGGACTGAACTGCGTGATCCATCAGCGCGACTCGCTGGAGGATACACTGGCGGCGTTGCAGCCGTTCGCGAACCGGGTGCGCGGGGTGTTCCATTGCTTCGCCAATGACGCGGCGGCCATGAGACGGATCGTCGCGCTGGGGTCGCTGGTGAGCTTCACCGGCATTTTGACGTTCAAGAACGGGCAGAACATTCGTGACGCGCTGGCCGCGACGCCCCTGGACCAGTTCATGTTGGAAACGGACTGCCCGTTTCTCGCCCCGATGCCTTACCGGGGCAAACGCTGCGAGCCGGCCTATGTGAAGGAGATTTCGGAAGTCGCCGCGCAGGTGAAAGGTTGTTCGCTGGAAGAGTTGAGCGCCGCCACTTGTGCGACGGCGGAGAGGTTTTTTGGGCTGCAGCGTTAGATGGGTTAAATGGGTTCACTGGGTTAAATGAGTGGACGAGCGCCGGTGCGCATGCCTCATTTAACCTCTCCAACTCATTTTAACCCGAGTTAAGCGTCACGCCAGCGCATCCGCGAGCACTTCCGCCATGTGCCGCGCCCGCACGGGCGCCAAGTGCTCGATTTGATGGCGGCAACTGGTGCCGGAGGCGACGATTACCGTGCCGAAAGGCTGTCCCCGAACCTTTTGGGCGAGGGGCTCGGCGACTTTGAGCGAGAGTTCGTATTTGGATGCCAGGGCGCCGAAGGCGCCCGCCATGCCGCAGCAGCCGGTGTCCAGCAGGGTGACGTTGCGTTCCGGCAGCCGCTCGGCGAGCCGGCGCATGAAGGCGGGGTTCATCAGCGCCTTGGCGTGGCAATGGGCGTGGATGACGACGTTCCCGGCTTTGGCCTTGAACCTGAGCGCATTCGGCTCGTGGGCGAGCAATTCCTCAATGAACTGCTCGAAGAGGAAGCAACGCCTGGCGACGCGCTCCGTGCCATCCAGCTTTAGCTCGCGGTAATCCTCCACGAACATGGAATAGCAGGATGGCTCCAGGAAAAGGATCGGCGCGGCGTCCACGTCGAGATTGAGCAAGGCCAGGTTGTGGTGGCCGAGCCGCATCGCCTCGTCGAGGTTCCCTTGGCTGAAGGCCGGCCGGCCACAACACTTCCGCCCGACCGGCAAGGCTACTTCGAAGCCGGCGGCTTCGAGGACCTTCACCGCCGCGATACCGATATGCGGCTCGTGATAGCGCACAAAGGTGTCGTCCCAGAGCACGACCCGACCCCGCGGGGTCCCCCGCGCGCGCGGGCGGCCCTTGAACCAATGGTCGAAGCGTTGCCTGGCGTAGTGCGGCAGGGGGCGTTGCCAGGCGAGGCCCAGCGTTTTCGCCAGAATGCTGCGCACGAAGAGCGAGTCTAACGCGAGGTTGGCCAGCCGGGGCGTCCGACAGCCGAGTTTACCCAAAAAATCCACCGAACTGAACAGCCGCTCGCGCCACGACAAACCGTCGCGCCGAATCCGCGCGTGCAGAAGTTCGGCTTTAAGGAGGGCCAGGTTGACGTTCGAGGGGCACTCGGTCGTGCAGGCTTTGCAGGAGAGGCAGTTGCTGAGCGCGGCTTCCAGTTCCGCGCAGCGCAACGGGTCGCCGTTGGCCACGCCGCGCAGCTCGAGCGCGGCGCGAATCGCGTTAGCCCGCCCCCGTGTGCTCATGATTTCCTCGCCGGTGGCGATGAACGTTGGGCACATCGTCGGCGTTTCTTTGCGGCAACCGCCGCACCCGTTGCATTGCTCCAGGTTGCGCGTGAATGAACCGTCTTTCGCGGCAAAGGCCAGCACCGGCGTGAAGGGCAGCTTGAGTTCACGGCCCGCCCCCTGGCGCAACTCCGTGTCGATCTTGAATCGCCCGTCAGGAACGACCTTGCCCGGATTGAAAAGGTTATGCGGATCAAACGAGGCTTTGATTTCGCGCATCACGCCCAGCAGGCCGTTGCCAAGCTGCTCGGCCATGAATTCGGTCCGCGCGATGCCGACGCCGTGTTCACCAGCCAGCGAGCCTCTGAAGCAAGAGACCAGGGTGGACACCTCATTCGCGAGCTGGCGGAACTTCTTCAGGTCCTCGGCTGAGTGCAGGTCGAGGATCGGCCGCACGTGCAGCAAGCCGGCCGCCGCGTGCCCATAATACGACGCCTGCAACCCCAACGGCGCCATCAGCGATTGCAGCCCGGCGACGTACGCGGGCAGGTCCCTCGGGCGCACCGCCGCATCCTCGATGCCGGTGGCCGGCTTGGCGTCGCCCTTGCGGCCGGTCAGCAGCGAAAGTCCCGCCTGCCGCAACGACCAGATCAAGTTCGCCTCCGCCTGGGTCTTGAGAATCGTCCTGCGCAGGCCCAGCCGCCGTTTCGCCAAAGCGGCCAAACTGTGATCAACCTCATCAAAGAACTCGACCACGAGGATGGATTGGCAGGGCTTGAACTCCAGTTCGAGCAAATCGCGGGCGGCCTGGAATTCGCGTTGACCCCTGGTCTGGTCGAGCAACACCCGGTCCAGGTGTTCGATGGCGGCGGGTTTGAGGTCGAGCAGTTCGACCGTGGCCTGCATCGCCTCGGCCACCGAGGCGAAGAAGATCAGACCCAGGCCCTTCTGCTTCGGCAACGGAACGATCTTCAGTTCCGCCGAGGTGATGGCGGCCAGCGTCCCTTCGCTGCCGCAGACAAGATGGTTGAGATTGTCCGGCTCCCGCGCGCAACGGTCGATGCCGTAACCGGGCCAGCGTTTCAACAGACCCGGCCCCAGGCGCTCGGCAATCGTCAGCCCGTGAAAATACAGCAGGTCGCTGACCAGCTCGCGCTGCTTGCGCAAGGTGTCGTGCGCGGGGCCGACCGCCACGGCCCGGCTATCGGCCAGGACAATTTCCAATTCGTTGATGTGGTCCGCCGTCGTGCCATAGATCGGGGTGTGCGAGCCGCTCGAATTATTCGCGATCATGCCGCCCAGCGTCGCCCGCGCGCTCGTCGCTACGTCGGGTCCGAAGCAAAAACCGTGTGGGCGCAGGAAATTGTTCAGGCTGTCGAGCACGACCCCCGGTCCCACCCGCACCGTGCGCCGCTCCAAATCCAAATCGGTGATCTGGCGGTTGTGGCGGGAGAAGTCGATCACCAGCCCCTCGCCGATGGCCCCGCCGGCCAGCCCCGTGCCGGCGCCGCGGGGGATGACCGTGATGGACGCCTGGACGGCGGCGTCGATCAGGGCGCTGGCCTGGCGCGTGTTGGCGGGAAACGCAACGGCCTCCGGCGTGATTTGGTAAATCGACGCGTCGGTCGCGTAAAGCTGGCGTGTCAGATTATCGAAGGCGACTTCACAGTTCGCACCTCGGAGCGTCGCCTGTTGTTGGGCTGAAATCATCGCGCGCCACTAAGTTATCGGCGCAAACGCAGATTGACAATGGCGATCAAATCGCCCGGCCCGACCCCGGAGGGCAGGGTGGAGAATGTTGACATGTAAACACACCGCGGCCAAACTGCCGCGCTGAAACCTCGAACGAAAGCCCCTATGTCAGCATTCATCGGCATTCTCTGCTGGGTCATGGTTGCGGCTGCTGCCTTTCATGCGGCTTACGCGTCCGCTCACACCAGTCCCATGATTGTCCTTTACCTCTTCGCCCTGCTGCAACTGGCGCGAACGGACCGGTGGCGTAAGGCGTTTTATTCGGGACTCGCGGTCGGGCTTCTGATCGCGGCGGTTCGGCTGGAGTTCTTCTGGCGGGTGTTTTCGGGCGGAGCGGTTGCGCTTTGGGTCGTCTATGCCTTTTGGATCGGTTTGTTCGTGGCCTTGGCGCGATTGTGCCTGGGAAGGGTCGGCCCGAGGCGGGGCTGGGTGCTCATTCCGTTCCTCTGGACCGGCCTTGAATACTTCCGCAGCGAGCTTTACTACCTGCGCTTCTCGTGGCTCAACGTCGGCTACGCCTTTGCGGGCGCGCCCTGGCAGGGAGCGCTGAAGCTGGCGGGAACCTACGGCGTCGGGTTCCTGCTGATGAGCGTCGCCTCAGCCGCTGCCTTTTTGTGGCAGAAGTCCAGGATGCAGTCTCTGGCCTTGCTGTGCCTCGGGGCCGGCGGCGTCTGCCTCGGGGGACTCTTGGGCGGCAAAGAGCCGCCGGCGCAGCCTGTTGCCACCGTCCGCGTCGCCGGTGTTCAAATGGAGTCCCCCAGCGAGACCGAGGTGCGGCTCCGGTTGCACGACGTTCTCCACTCACACCCCGACACCGAGCTGGTGGTGCTTAGCGAATACACCTTCGACGGGCCGGTGCCGACGGCGGTCAGAGAGTGGTGCCGGAAGCACGGGCGTTACTTGATCGTCGGCGGCAAAGACCCGGCGCCAGGCGCCAGTTTCTACGACACTGCGTTCGTGGTCGGACCGGACGGCAACATCGTGTTCCGCCAAGTCAAGGCTGTGCCCATCCAGTTCATCAAAGACGGTTTGCCGGCCCTGGAACAGAAGTTGTGGGACTCGCCCTGGGGGAAGATCGGGATTTGCGTCTGCTACGATCTGAGTTACACCCGGGTAACCGACCGCCTGGTCAAACTCGGCGCCGAGGCGATTATCGTTCCGACGATGGATGTCGTGGAGTGGGGCAGGGCACAGCACGAACTGCACGCGCGCGTCGCGCCGGTCCGCGCCATTGAATATGGCCTCCCGATCTTCCGCGTCGCCAGCTCCGGTATCTCGCAATTAGTTGACCGGTCTGGCCGCGTCCGGGCTACGGCCCCTTGCCCCGGGGACGGCGCGATTATTGCCGGGACGTTGGAACTGCGAGGTGTCGGCAGGCAGCCGCTCGACCGCTGGCTCGCCCCCTTCGCTACGGGGGTCACGGCTGCGGTGATTGCATGGCTCTCAGTTCAGCGGCGCCCGGAGAAATCTTCGCCTGCCGCAAAGAAGGTTCAAGACGTGTAACCTATGTCAGACATTTCCAAACAGGTGATATCTCCAACACGGCGGTCGCCTCGTGCTGTTCCCGGAAGGCCGCCTCCTCTGCACCGGCTCGTTGATGATATGGACATGACCGGGAAACTGGAAATGCGCATCCACGGCGACGCTTCGCTGCCCACGCTCATTTATCTGCCGGGTCTGCACGGCGATTGGACGCTCGTTGGCAGCTTCCGCCTCGCGCTTGGTGGCCGCGTGCGCTTCGTCGAGACAACCTATCCGCGCACGCTCACCTGGTCGCTGGAGGATTACGCCGGGGGAGTCGAAACCGCCCTCGCCGAACGGGGAATCGTCCGGGGCTGGCTGCTGGGCGAGTCGTTCAGTTCCCAAGTCGTGTGGTCCTTGGTCGCCCGGGACCGGTTCCCGATCGAAGGGGTCATCCTCGCCGGCGGTTTCGTCCGGCACCCCATGCGCTGGGGCGTGCGCCTGGCCGAACGTCTCTGTGGCGGCATTTCGCTCACCCTGTTGACGCGCATTCTGTTTGGTTACGCCAAGGTGGCTCGCTTTCGCTACCGCCATGCGCCGGAGGTTCTGGCCAACATCAGTGAATTCATCGCCCGCCGCACCGAACTGGACCGCCAGGCGGCCACACACCGCCTGCGCCTCATCGCCCAAAACGACCCCCGCCCTATCGCCCGGCAGGTGAGCTTGCCCGTTTATGCCCTCGCCGGCCTGGTGGATCCCATCGTGCCCTGGTGTTGCGTGCGGCCCTGGCTTAAGAAAAACTGCCCGAACCTCCGAGAGTACAAAGTCATTAGGTGCGCCGACCACAACGTGCTCGGCACCGGTTCCCAACCCGCCGCCGAACTCGTCCTGCGGTGGATAAGTCAGCCTGGAAAACGCAGTTGAACCAACGCCCTGCAAGGGGGGAAGACTTTTACTCTAAAAACAGAAGCTCAAGCCACAGATTGCACAGATTTCACAGATCAGAATTCTCTCTTCTTCATCTGTGAAATCTGTGGCCTCATTGCCTCATTGCGTTAACCGCTTCGCCCCGCCTCGCCAACAGCCACAGCAAATCCGACAGCCGATTCAAATACACAACGATCTCCGGATTGTCGAGCTGGCCGGCCTCCTGCAACGCGCAGGCGCGCCGCTCCGCCCGCCGGCACACCGTGCGCGCGAAATCGAGCGTCGCCGACCCCGTGTTCGCTCCCGGCATGGCCCACCCTTTGCCACCGACCTTCGCCCCCTCCAGTTCCGCAATCCACTTCTCCAGCGTCGCCGTCATGGCCGGGGTCACCCGCGAATGACCGTCCTTCACGTAGCGCGGCAAGTCTTCCACCGCGGTAGCCACTTCTCCCATCAACAGCACCAGGCCCTGTTGGATCGCCGTCAGGTTCTCCCGCCAGACCTCGTCTTGGGCCGCCGCCCGGGCCAGTCCGAGCGTGGCGTTCAGCTCGTCCACCGCCCCGTAAGCTTCGACGCGCGGATGGCATTTGGACACCTGCCGGTTGTACATCAACGCCGTCCTGCCCCCGTCTCCGCGTTTGCTAACGATGCTCATAATGCCCTAGCATCATCGAAGCCCCCGAGCTTGACAATCTGTTTGACGTTAGTGTTTCAACCGCTCGACGCGTTGTGCCATCATCCCCCGAATGGCCGCTTACGCGCTGACGATTTTCATCGGGGCATTCCTGCTGTTCCAGGTGCAGCCCCTCCTGGGAAAATACATCCTGCCGTGGTTTGGCGGCGGCCCTGGTGTCTGGACGACCTGCATGTTGTTCTTCCAGGTGCTGCTGCTGGGCGGCTACGCTTACGCGCACGTCACCTCGCGCTGGCTCAAGCCCCGCACGCAGGCCATCGTGCATCTGGTCCTGCTGGCCGCCGCCCTGGCCCTGCTGCCGATCACGCCGAGCGATTCCTGGAAACCGCACGGCGGCGGCAATCCCACCCTGCAAATCCTCGCGCTGCTGGCCGTGAGCCTCGGCCTGCCTTATTTCGTCCTGTCTGCCACCGGCCCGCTCATCCAGCAGTGGTTCAGCCGGGCCAAACCCGGCGTGTCACCGTACCGGCTCTATGCGCTCTCGAATGTCGGCTCGCTGCTCGCCCTGGTCAGCTACCCCTTCTTCTTCGAGACGCATTTCACCCGCAAGACACAAGCCGGGCTATGGGCGTGGGGATTGGTGGTCTATGTCGTCTGCTGCGGTTTCTGCGCGTTGCGACTCTTCAAGTCTGAAGTCCAAAGTCCAGAGTCCAAAGTCCAAAGGCAGGAGACGGGAGTCGGGAGTCAGTATCCAGAATCCAACAACCCGCCACACGCAACACCCCCCGCGCCTGCCCCGGCTATCAACTCTCAACTATCGACTATCAACTGTCTCCAGTGGCTGCTGCTGCCCGCCTGCGCCTCGGTCCTGTTGCTGGCGACGACCAACAAGCTGTGTCAGGACGTTGCGGTGATTCCTTTTCTTTGGGTGCTGCCGCTGGCGCTTTACCTGTTGACCTTCATCATCTGCTTCGACAACCCGCGCTGGTATGCACGGTTCCCTTTCACGCTGGCCCTCATCGCCGCCCTGGCCGGCTTATGCTGGGCGCTGTTCAACGGGAGCGACCTAACCCTGTCCAAACAAGTGGCGCTCTATTGCGGCGGACTCTTCCTCTGCTGCATGGTCTGTCACGGCGAGCTCTACCGGCTCAAACCCGACCCGTGCCATCTCACCGGGTATTACCTGATGATCGCGGCGGGCGGCGCGTTAGGCGGCTTGTTCGTCGCCGTCGCCGCGCCGCTGCTATTCACCGACTACTACGAACTGCACTGGGGCCTCTTTCTCTGCGGGCTGCTGTTCCTGCTCGTCTGTATTTGCGACCGGACTTCCTCCCCCTCGCCCCTCGTCCCTCGCCCTTCGTCCCTCCACCCCTGGCGCTGGATGGCCTGCGCGCTGGCGCTCCTCGTGTTCGGCGGACTCGACCGGTTCCTCGCCTGGCTGCCCGCTCACACCAAAGCCCTCTCCAAAGGCTGCTTCACCGGCCTTCGTGTCGGGATATGGACGATCCTCATCCTGGTCGCGGCCGCCTGGATCGCGCGGCGGAAGTTCAAGAGCTTTCAGCACTGGCGCCTCCTGACCTGCGTCTGGCTATCCTTGGGCATGATTGCGCTCGGCGCAACGCTCTGGAAGCAAGCGCAAGACTCCGGCAGCGGGCGGGTTTTTCGCTGCCGCAACTTCTATGGCGTGCTGACAGTGTACGAGCATGAAAAGGCCGATCCCCTGTCCCACTATTTTCTCCTCCAGCACGGGCGAATCACCCACGGCCTGCAGTTCGTTGACCCGGTCCAGGCCACCTGGCCAATCAGCTATTACGGACCGGACAGCGGCATTGCCCTGGGCGTGGGCGCGCTGCCCGCCGGCCCCCGGCGCATCGGGGTGGTCGGGCTGGGCACCGGCACGATGGCGGCTTTTGGACGCGCGGGAGATTACCTGCGTTTCTATGAAATCAACCCCCAGGTGCAGGCGGTGGCCAACTCGTGGTTCAGCTATCTCCCCAAGTGTCCGGGCAAGGTCGAAGTCGCTCCCGGCGACGCCCGCCTCTCGCTGGAGCGCGAGCAGCCGCAACACTTCGACCTGCTGGTCCTCGACGCCTTCAGCAGCGATGCCATCCCAGTGCATCTCCTGACCAAGGAGGCATTCGAAGTCTATGGGCGGCACCTCAACCCCAACGGCATCATCGCCGTGCATATCTCGAACCATTACCTCGACCTCGAACCCGTCGTCGTCAATCTCGCCCGCCACTTCGGCTACAAGCTGGCCTCCATTGACTACGAGGAAACCGACGAGGAATGGTGGCTCTACGGCTCCACGTGGGTCTTGCTAACGCACAGCGAGCAACTCATCAACCGCCCGGAAATCCGCAATGCGGCCAGCACCGTCCACACTAATTCACTCCCCCTCTGGACCGACGACTTCGCCAGCCTCTTCCAAATCCTCCGTTAAACTGCCTCTCCCTCTCCCATACGTCCGCTCCGTCCGCTCCGTCCGATCCACGGCCTCCCCGCCTCTGCCCTCCCTATACCGTCCCCACCTTATCCACACACCGTCCCCACACTGCTGCAGAGCCGACTTTGGCATAGCGACGACCTTAAAGCCACATTGTCCAATAATTGGACAGTCTCTCCTACTTTCCCGTTTGGACAGTCCCGTCGCACAAAAGCACGTAATGGTGGATTGGGCAAACGACCAGAATTTCCCGGGACTGGGGGTTGAGATTCGTGCCGGAACGCAGCAGGTAGCCCACATTCTCCGGGCGGAGGCTCTCGAAATTGAGCGCCGGACGCCGCTTGGCATCGTCGGGGCAATTGAGCAGCCTGGGGGTGGCCAGCTCGTTCGACATCACCCGGAAATGGAAAGCAGCATTTCGGTCAAAGCCATCGGCTCCCGGCCTGCACCATTCCAAAGTGCCCCCCTTGTTCGTGCTGACGTTGAATGGGAAACAGCCATCATTATCAATCGCCCAAACGTGAAATGCCAAACCGATTTGCTTCATGCTGTTTGGGCAAGAAACATGGTCGTGTGGTTTTGGGGGCATGAACGCCGGCAGCAACAACGCCAGCGAAATAACAAGGCCGACATAACCCATGACGAACCCGGCAATAGCAAAACCCGACCCGCCGCATTGCGCTGGTGCTCTCCGAGCACGGTGGTGGGCAATATGGCCGCAAAGAATCGCCGCGAGGCCGGTGGGGAGAGCTATACAAAGCAAAAACAGCGCGAAGGGAAAGTCGGGGCCGACATTGATCAACGCGCTGCCAAAGAGAACAGCGAAGCAAAGCACCGACAGCAGCCCCAAGACAAAGCTGGTGATCGCCAGGTCCTTCTGTTGTGCCGAGGGTTGCCCCGCCGCGTCTTGCATTGGCGACGACGCTACTCACGAGGACACCACAAGTCAAGCGGCTCTGAGCCGTATCCATGCGGTTGTTTCTGGGGAGCGCACCCGCCCTCGGGTGCGGCCACCCGGCGCCCTCGCCGGGTGGCTGAGGCGCGTACGGAGTCACTAAATGGTGCGTCGTCTCGGCTGCCCCTCAAGGTGGCTGGCGCCCTCGCCAGTCGCTCTGACTCTGTGCCGGCTACGGCATTTCTTGAACTGCTCTAGTCACCCATCACTAATCACCGATTACCAATCACCATTTCTCAATGCTCAATTTTCAATTGGCCCCTGCCGCTCTCCATCCTCCATCCTCTATCCTCTGGGTTAAGCTACGCCAGGAGTACCGTAGAGGCGGGCCACCCCCGGCCCGCCCCCACGGCCTTAATCAATCCACTGTAATCCTGCGGGGCTTGACCCGCTCGGACTTCGGCAGCGTCAGCGTCAGAAGCCCTTGCTCGATCTTCGCGGCGATCTTGGCCGTGTCTATGGCCGGGTCGAGTTCGAACACCCGCCGGTAGTCCGTCAAAGCCCGTTCGCGGAACAGCGGCTCGCCCGGCATCGCCTCGTCCTTGCGCCGGCCCACGATGGTCATTTCATTTCCCTCGAGCGTGATCTCCAAACTCTCTTTGCTCACGCCCGGCATCTCGGCTTCCAGCACGTAGCCGTCGCTGGTCTCGAAGATGTTCACTTCCGGCGAAACGTATTCTCGCGCCGGCTGGGGTTCCGTGCCCCGTCTCTGGTCGTTTTGAACTGTTGCTTTCATGTTATCATCCTTTCTTCAATGCCCTGCCGGCAGGCGCCCCCGCCGGCACAGTGGCTTAACTCACATTCACGTCAATGTGTTTCGGCTTCGCTTCCTCTGTCTTGGGCAGCGTGATGGTCAGGATGCCGTCTTTGTACTGCGCCTCGACCTTCTCTGCCGCCACCGGGGTCGGCAGCGTCACCGTTCGCTGGAACCGCCCGAAGAACCGTTCCGCCCGATACACGTCAGCGTCCTGGTGTTTCTGCTCGCTCTTACGCTCGCCCGAAATGCTCAGGCTCCCCTCATGGAGCGACACGTCAATGTCTTCCCGTTTCATGCCGGGCAGCTCGACCTTCACCAAGAGGTTGTCCTTGTCTTCGTAAAGGTCCAGCGCGGGCGTCCACCCGCTCAATAAGTGCGAAGTGCGAGCCATCTCGGCCAGAGGCGACTCGAACAACCGGTCGATCTCATCCCGTAAATCCGTCAGTCGCCCGAACCCCGGCCACGTTGTTAATCCAGGTCTTTGCCATCTTGTCAGACTATTCATATTCGTTTCCTTTCTATTATGCAGTTTACTGCCAGATGAATCTTAGCTTTGAACATGCCATGAAGGCTGTGTATTATTAAGCTGCTTATTCATAGCTACTTACGGTGATAGAGGGTGCTGTACGCGGCCAATAAAGAGTGCCAATATGGCACATTTTGGGTTTGGTCTGGCACAGGTGGTGTGCCATTTTGGCGCTTATTACCACCCTGCCATGAACTACCTGGAGCACCCCGTGCACAAGTGAGCGCTTCCATCCTTCTTCCATCCCTTCTCGATCCAGACCCCATACCGTCCGCGCGGAGTGCGAAAGGGCGGCGAGGCTGGAACCAGGGCAAGCCTTGTGACTGGAAACGTGGAACACGGCGCATGACTTGTGAATAAAATGCAACGCTTCGCACAGTTCGGTTTGGGCTTTGCCGCACCGTGATGGATCGGTACAGAAACAACCGTGGCGACAGATGCGCACCACGTTGTCTGGGCAAATCCGTGCGTTACCTAATCAAATGCATGTCCCGCGCAGCAGAGGACGTTGCGGACCTTGTGCCGCACCAGTTCTTTGACCCTCGCGCGGGCCGGGCCCAGATACTTGCGCGGATCGAACTCCTTCGGGTTTTCCGCGAAGGCCTTCCGGATGGCCGCCGTCATGGCCAGGCGTAAATCCGTATCGATATTGACCTTGGTGCAGCCAGTGCGCCGGGCGATTTCGATGTCCGGCTCCGGGACGCCCGCCGCGTCGGTGCCCAGCTTGCCGCCGTACTTGTTGATCTCCTCGACGAGGTCCTTGGGCACGCTTGAAGCCCCGTGCAGCACCAGCGGGTAATCGCCGAGCCCCGCGTCCATGAGCGCCTTCTTGATGGCTTGGAGCCGTTCGAGGTCGAGGTGCTGTTCCCCTTTGAACTTATACGCCCCGTGCGAGTTGCCGATGGCCACCGCCAGCGAATCCACCCCGGACTTCTTCACAAATTCGACCGCCTGCTCGGGGTTGGTATAGTGCCCCTCCTGTGAGTACTTGCCCCCCGCTTCACCTTCATCAAACTGCGCGCCCACGAGATGGCCCAGCTCCCCTTCCACCACGCAGTTATGGCTGTGGGCATAATCCACTACCTTGTGGCAGATTTCGATGTTCTTCTCGAACGGCTCGTGACTGGCGTCGATCATGACGCTGGTAAACCCCTCGTCTATGCAGTCTTTGCACAGCTCGAAGGAATCGCCGTGGTCGAGGTGGACCGCAATGGGGATATTGGACAGGCTGACCGCCGCCTCGATGAGCTTCTTGAGATACACCGGATTGGCGTATTGGCGCGCTCCCTTGGAAATCTGGAGCATCACCGGCGCCTTCTCCTCTTCGCAGGCCTCGATGATGGCCTGGAGGAGTTCCATATTGTTGACGTTAAACGCGCCCAGCGCGTATTTGCCCTTGAGCGCCTTGGCGAACAATTCTTTAGTATGTGTTAGTGGCATAAACTCTGTTTTCCAGTCAATGAATCAGTCACCCGCTGGCCGCAACTCCCGCGACCAGCCGCCATAATAAAGGCCTCTCCGCGCAAAGAAAACAAAAAATACGGCGGGCTCCGGTTACGGCTCCTTGTCCTCGCCGGCCAGCCGCCGATACAGAGTCGCTATGCTGATGCCCAGCAGGAGGGCCGCCTGGTCCTTGTTCCCGCCGCATTGCTGGATCGCGCGGTTGAGATGGGCCTGCTCCTGCTTTAGCAAAAAAGTCTTCAACGGCAGCACCGTTTCCTCCCCGGCTTGCCCCCCTTCCGGTGCGGCCCCGGGCTCGGGCGCAGGATGCAGCGGATAGAGCGCGGAGTCCGGCACCACCGGCAAAGTCACGGCGGCAGCCGCATCCAGCGACGGGCTCGTGGTCTTGACGCTGGCCAGCAGGCTCGGCGGCAGATCCCCCGCCTGAATAATGCCGCCCTCGCACAATGCCACCGCCCGCTCGATGGCGTTCTCCAATTCCCGCACATTCCCCGGCCAATCGTGTGAGCACAGGACCTCCATTGTCTGGCGCGTCATCTGGATCGGTCGTTTCGTGCCGGGATGCAGCTTCCCTTTCAGGAAATGCGCCGCCAGCAGCGGAATATCGTCCCGGCGCTCCCGTAAACTCGGCAGCGGAATCGCTATCACGTTGAGCCGGTAATAAAGGTCCTCGCGAAAAGTGCCTTCTTTGATTCGTTTCTCCAACGGCTCGTTCGACGCGGCCACCACGCGCACATTCACATAGATCGGCGTGTTCTCCCCCACCCGCCGGACCTCGCGCTCCTGCAACACCCGCAGCAGCCGGCTCTGTAACATCGCCGACATCGAACCCACTTCGTCCAGGAAAATCGTGCCCCCATCCGCCTCCTCGAACAGCCCTTTCTTGTCGCTGATCGCCCCGGTGAACGACCCGCGCCGATGCCCGAAAAGCTCGGATTCAAGCAGGTTCTCCGGCAACGCGCTGCAATTGACCGGCACGAACGGCGCAAACTGCCTTCGGCTGTTGTAATGCAGCGCCCGGGCCACCAGTTCCTTGCCCGTGCCGCTCTCCCCCAGCACCAGGATCGTGCTGTCGGTGTTCGCGACCCGCTCGATCATCTTGAACACCTCCTGCATCTTGGGCGCGTTGCCAATGATTTGGCTGAACTCGTATTTCTTCTTGAGCTGCTTGCGCAGGTAAGCGGTCTCCGAAACCGCCGCGTTGTAGGAAAGCGCCCGCTGCACGCACAGCTTCAGCTCATCCACCTTGAACGGCTTCTCCAGGTAATCGAACGCCCCATGCTTCATCGCCTCCACCGCCGTCTCGATTGTGCCAAACCCGGTAATGACGATCACCACCGCCGGCGGCGACAGCGCCCGCGCCTTCTGCACCACCTCCAGGCCGTACGCCCGCGTCTTGTCAAAGTAAAGGTCCGTGATCACCAGGTCCGGCGCATGCGTCGTCAGCGCCGCGACGGCGGCGTTGCCGTTCGAGAAGGGAAACACCTCGTGCCCTTCCTGACGCAGCAACTCGGCGACCATCTGCACCATGGTCAGGTCGTCATCGACCAATAAAACTTTGGCCATGCGGGCTATTTAGCCTGAAAGCGCCCTGCCGGGCAAGCGCAACCTTGCAACAACTGCCGACGCGTCCTGTTCGCATAGCCGGCAGAGCAGAGCGGGAATCTGCGTGGCGGCCTTCAGGACGGTGGCCGGAGGGCTATTGATGCTCCGTGTCGCTTCCCGTCGAGCGTAGCGGAGACGACTATGCGTTCGTTCCGCTCGCTACGCCGTCCAGCGGCACCGACCGTCCTTCCATTTCGTCTTCGCTAAACTCACTGGATCATCCGCCTCACGGCTGAAACAGGGAAAATAAAATAAGTAGGGCCTGCACCCACCTCCACGCACGGCAATGCTTACTTAGTCTCAATGCCAAATTGTTTTGCGAGTTCTTGATCGGTTAATTTCAAGTCCACATCGCTTATGTATTGGAATTCGCCGCCTTTCATTAAGTAAGCTATTCCGACCTTTAGTCCTAACTTTGTTGCTCGTTCCAAGTCATTCGTACCAAAACTCCGAAAGATTAGTATCTTAACCGGTCCTCCCGTTGGTCCCTCAAGATAACCGTTAGCGTGAGGGCGAAAATTTAGTTGGCCTATTGCGTCAGTTTGGCCGTCTTTCCCGATATATATTGTATCTGCTTTAATGCTTTGTGTTGTATTTGAATTATTATTTCCGAATTTAATGAAGTTCTTTGCATCAGGTGGCGTAGCTACAGGAGAACTGTTAGTGATGTTCGTCGTCGGCATTTGGTTAGTCTTGAACTGGTGCGAGATCAAAGAGATACGATTGCGCCGGGCGAGCTGGCTCTTGAGGAAGAGGTCGGGCGGAGCTTGCTGCCAGGCGGTGAACCAGATGTCGCCGAGCAACTGGCCGGACTTGAGCAGTTGACCTTCGAGGAACGCCTTGCCTTCCAGACCCATTTCGCCTTCGCCGGTAAGCTTGCCGTCCTTTTCCAACTGGTAAAGGGGCTCGACCAGTTTGTTCTGTTCCATCAGGAAAAGGATCGCGACCTGAAACATCTCCTCGGGTTTGGCGGGCCGCCCGTTGATGGTGACCAGATGGGCCGGACGCAGCCGTCCCTTCAGCGCCTCGACGTTGACGCCGCCGGTCTTGTTGAAGAACCCGCCGTCAATCCAACTGTGGAACGCCCGGCTGGTGGTGTAATGATTAGGGTTGTCCCCGATCCAGCCATGATGATGGATGGTGGTGTGCAACGGTTGCGAGGCGTCGCCGGGGAGATGGCCCATGACGCCCATGACGTAAATGATATTGGCTTGGGCATTGGCGATTTCGTCCGGCGTGCCGGCCTCTTCAAAGGCCTTGTAATAGGAGAAGTTGGATTTCAGTTTGCCAACCGATTCCGTGATGGCCCACGGGAGGAACCCGACGAGGCCGCGCGTGTGGTCCTGATTGTAGTTCGGGTCAGGCTCGGGGAACTTCTCCGGGTGCGCCTGGCGGATGAGGGCGAGCTGGGCCACGAAGTCGTAACGGAAAATGGGCAGCAGCTCCGGCTTCAACCCGTAATCGGCCAGCTCTTCCAGGTCCATATAATGGTCGGGGAAACTGTAGTGCTTGAGGGACAAGTCGGTTGTGTTGCGCCAGCGGTCCATCTCGCCCGCCAGGAAGGCGATGCGCTCCGCCGCTGCCGGCTCGCGCACGAATGCGGGGAAATTGGCGGGCAAGGACGCGAGGGCGAGTTGGTTGACGGCGCGGTGGCCTTCATAATCCCACCCCAGAGCGAGATGGACGCCAAGCTGAAGGAAAGCGAGGAGCGCGAGTGCGGAAGCCGATATTCTTCTCATAAGCAATATTTGATTGTCGCGCCAGTGTAGCGCCCCGGCCGGAGAAGGCAAAAGGCAAATCTCTCCCGCGTTTTTATTGCCAAAACACCGCCGGCTCGCGACTCTGGCGCGCCGGCCAGAATACGCTCGGCCTCGAGGCCCGCGCTGGCAGGACAACCGACAACACGAAATGGCATTCATGAAAGGCATCCCGGTTCATCGTGATCACTGAGGTCTTCGTAGCCCAGTCCCAGCCCGTAGATCCGCTGCGCCAGCAGCTCCTGCACGGCGTGATCAACCAATACCTGCTCTCGGTGATCTTCAAAGCACTGGGCCAGCGCCAGCGTTAGCCCCGGGTGGGCATCGACCTGACGCAGTAGCAACGCGCCCCCGTCACGGGAGAGGGTACCACCGGAAAAATCCGCCACGACCTTTCGCGAACCCAGGTCTTGAAAAAGCAGCGGTTGTTCCTTACAG
>JBEKJO010000059.1:0-31949 GCA_050011195.1 Verrucomicrobiota bacterium
TGACCTTCGCCAAGAATCGTTGCGCGTTCATCCATAACAGTTGGCTGGACCCCAATAAAGTGCGCCAAATGACCGTGGTCGGCTCCCAACGGATGATTGTGTATGACGACACTGAGCCGCTGGAGAAGCTGAAGATTTACGATGCGCGGGTCGAGGTGCCGCCCCATTACGACACGTTCGCCGAATTCACCTACTCGTATCACTATGGGGACGCCTACGTGCCCTACATCAAGCAGGACGAGCCGTTAAAGCTGGAATGCCAACATTTCCTGGAGTGCATTCGCGAGAAGTGCACGCCGATTGCGAATGGCCGACTTGGCCTCGAAGTCGTTCGGATCCTGGAAGCCGCCGGGGAATCGCTGCGGCAGCAAGGCTCCCCAGTATCCCTGGGCGCCGTGACGCAGTGGAACAACGGCAACGGCAACGGGCACGGTGGCAGTATCGTCCCGACCGCGGGGAGGAGCGTAGTGGCCGCATGAGCAGCAGCGGACAACTCTTTCAGCGCATCGCCCCGGATGTGAAACTTGGCCAGCGGGTCAAGATCTTCGCTTTCACCAACCTCTACGGGTGTGAGATTGGCAATGACGTCAAGATCGGCGCGTTTGTGGAGATCCAAAAGGGAGTGCGAGTCGGAAACCGGTGCAAGATTTCCAGCCACAGCTTTCTATGCGAAGGCGTGACGCTCGAAGATGAGGTGTTCATCGGGCACGGCGTGACGTTTATCAACGACCGTTTCCCCCGGGCCACCAACGCAGACGGCAGCTCACAGACCGAGGTGGACTGGACGTGCATTCCCACCACGGTCAAGCAGGGAGCCTCCATCGGCTCCGGGGCGACGATTCTGTGCGGGGTGGTCATTGGCGAGCGGGCGACTGTCGGTGCCGGCAGCGTGGTGACGAAAGATGTTCCGGAGGGGGCAATTGTGGCGGGCAACCCTGCACGCCTGCTCCGTCCCGCCGGCGCGACCTGATGCTATGGCAACTATGCAAGTTCCCTTCCTTGACCTGCGCGTACAGCACGAGCCGCTGACGGCCGAACTGGTGGACGCATTTCGTGAGGTGACCTCCCTATGAACCCTGCCAATCCTCCTCATGCCGCCACCGGGGTTCACGCGTCCGCGGGTTTTACTGCGGATGACGCCATCTTCACCTTCTTCCGGCACAAGTGGCTCATCCTGGGGTTTGTGTGCCTGGGGCTGGTGGGCGCGGTGGCCGTTCGCTTCGTGCGGCCGCCCCTCTACGTCTCAAAGGCCAAGCTGATGGTGCACTATGTGTCGGACACGGTTGGCGTCAACCCCGCGAATCCCGACGCTCAGAATGTGCGTCCACTCGATAGCGGTGTCGAGAATGTCATTAGCTCGGAAATCGAGATTCTTACCAGCCGCGATGTGGCCTTGCAGGTTGCGAAGGCTGTGGGGCCGGAAAAGATCCTGGCCAAGAAGGGGGGCGGCAACGACCTGAACGCAGCCACGGCGGTAGTGTCTTCGGGAATTGAAGTGGATAAGCCGAAAAGTTCCATCTTGACTATTGCCTTCAAGCATCCGGATTCGGAGGTCGTCCAACCGGTGCTGGAGGCGCTCATTGCTGCCTATATGGACAAACATCGCGAAGTCCGCTTGATGTCGGATGATTACCTGGTGAAGCAACGCGACGAATTGAGGAACAAACTTACCCAAACAGAGGAGCAGCTTAAGGATTTGAAGATGCGGGCCAAGATCCTGTTCCCGGAGGAAATGAAGCGTTCCTACCAGACCCAGATCGGCAAAGTGCAGGACGAACTCCTGGACACGCAGCGCGAGCTGTTCGAACGCAAGGCGATGCTGGGCGACCAGGGCCACGGCGCCTCCGCGCAGACCAATGGCTTCGATATTTCTATCCCTGCCGACAAATTGAGCAACTATAGTTTCGCCACCACGAAGCTCGAAGAGCTTAAACGGCAGGAGAGCGAATTGCTCCTCCAATTTAAAGAAGCCTATCCTCTCGTCCAGAACGTGCGTGAGCGGATCGGGAGACTCACCCGGCAGAAAGCCGACTTGGAACAGCAGTATCCCGCCTTGGCGAATCTGCTTCTCAGTGCGGGGCGCGGGAGCACCAATACCGTCGGGACGGATGTGCTGGTGGCCAGGGTCGCGGCGCTTGGCATAATCCTGAGCAACCTTCAAGCCCAGGCCACGCAGGTCATGGACCTGGAGCCCAAGATCGCCGAACTGGAAAGGCTGAGGGCCGAGCAGCAGAAAACATACGAGTCGGTAATGGCCCGGCTCGAGCAGCAACAAAGGGACGAATCCCTTGCCGCCGGCAAGGTGATCAACATGAGCGAGGTGCAAAGACCCACGCCGCCAGGACTGGACTACAAGAAAATGATGAAGCTTGTCGGCGCGGTTCTTGCCGGCTGCATCGGCATGGGGCTGGGGCTTGCCTTTCTGATAGATCAATTCCTCGACCGCAGCATCAAGCAGTCCTCGGACATCGAGCGGCACCTCCGCCTGCCGGTGTTCCTGAGCGTCCCGGACACTTCATGGGCCGGGTGGCTCCGCCTGCCGCGGTGGCTGACCGGCCTGCGGCGCGGGAAAAGCGCCGCGCCAAATGGGATTGGCGGCAACGGGGCTGGTCAGGGCGAATCGGCTCTCGTGCCATGGAACCCGGCGCATCAATTGCAGACTTATGCGGAGGGGCTGCGGGAACGGGTCATCAGCTATTTTGAGGTGCAAAACTTGAATCTCAAGAAGCCGAAGCTGGTTGGTGTTACCGGATGTGGCGGTGGAGCGGGCGTATCGACTCTGGCCAGCGGACTGGCTGCGGCACTTTCCAAAACGGGTGATGGCAACGTGCTGCTGGTGGATATGAATGTCGATCAGGGAGTGGCACATTCGTTTTACAAGGGCAAGCCGGGGTGCGGCATTTCGGATGTCCTGGAACCTGAGAATCGCGCCGGAGCGCAAGTCCAGGAAAACCTCTACCTTGCCACCCTCAACAACGGGGCCAACGATAAATTAGTGAAAGTGCTGCCCACACGTTTCAACCACCTGATGCCCAGGCTCAAGGCGAGCGACTACGACTACATCGTTTTTGACATGCCCCCGGTGACGCAAACCAGCGCGACGCCGCGGCTCGCGAGTTACATGGATTTGGCATTGCTGGTGCTTGAGTCCGAGAAGACCAGCCAGCATTCGGCCGCCCGGGCGAGCGCGCTAATGCGCGAGGCGCGGGCCAATGTGGCAGCGGTCCTGAATAAACACCGCTCCCACGTGCCGGCTGCCCTCTCACAGGAAGGGTAACCTTGGCGGGCGGTGCCGGCGAGCCGTTCGGCTCGCGAACAGATTTGAGTTCGCTCCATTCCGGTCGGTGTGGAGCAACCGAGACAACTAAACGTGCATGAGACGCACAAAAGTCCGCCAGTCTCTCGCACCGGGTGCGAATTGACGGGGACGAAGTCTGCCCAGGCAGGTTGCGGCAGCCGGAGCTCAGAGTGCTCTCTTGGAAGCAGCAAATGATCGGGGTTGCAGTCGAGTCGGCGGAACGAGACATGGCGGAGGAGTTCTTCGAGCTACTCAAGACGCCGTGGGAATTCTCTCGCGAAAGCGAGCGGTACGAGGTTCTGATCTGCACCTCGCCAAGAGTTCGCTCTGGTGCCGCCCAAATGGTTTTAATCTTCAGCGGAAACCCCACGTCGTTTGACGCACAACACAAGGTGGCGGTGAGAACCCAGCGCAGCGGGGGTGCTGTATTGGACGACGGGAGCCGGCTCCCTTTCTATGGTGCAGTGGCAACATTTCATGAGTGCACCAAAGTTCTGTTGTGGGAAGAAACTGCCCGGGAGCCCGTGGCCTTCGTCACCAAGGCTGGCGAGGCGACGGTTCTGCGCATCGGCTACAACCTCTTTGCCGAGGCAAGCCACTTGCTTACCTGCGGCCAACCCGTCGGAAATGCTGACACTCCCACGCTGGAGATGCATATCGCCCTGTTGCGGGATTGGATCACGCGGGGAGGGCTTCCGCTGGTGGAAATTCCGCCCGTGCCTGACGGGTACAAGTTTATAGCCTGCCTCACTCACGACATCGACCATCCTGTCCTGAAGAACCATCGGTTTGACCACACAATGTTCGGGTTTCTGTACCGCTCGACGCTCGGCTCGTTAATCGAGGTCGGGCGTGGAAGGAAGCCGATGAACACCCTTTGGCGAAATTGGGCAGCAATCGGCCGGTTGGCGTTCGTGCATTTGGGTTTTGCCAAGGATTTTTGGAGTGAATTCGATCGCTACCTTGACATCGAGGCAGGGCGGGGCGCGACTTACTTTGTAATTCCGCATGGGAACTATCCGGGACGGAGCGTCAACGGTCCAGTTCCGGCGATGCGCGCCTGCCGCTACGAGCTGGTCGAAGTCATGCCTCAACTCCAGAGAATCATTGCTGCCGGCAGTGAAGTGGCAGTGCACGGCCTGGATGCCTGGCTCGATCCCGAGGCCGGTCGGAAGGAGCGCGAGAAAGTTTCGCAAGCGGTCGGCGTAACTGAAGTTGGTGTGCGAATGCATTGGCTGTTCTTTGACGGGAATTCGGCCCGGGCCCTGGATCAGGCTGGGTTTTCTTACGATTCAACCTTCGGTTATCGAGAGACCATAGGTTTCCGCGCCGGGACAGCTCAAGTCTTCAGACCGCCAGCCACGGCCCGCCTCCTTGAATTGCCGTTGCACGTGATGGATACAGCCCTTTTTTATCCAAGGTATTTGAACCTTGACGGCGCGGCAGCCGAACGCATGGTTTGGCACCTGTTGGACGCGGTGGAGCGCTTCGGGGGCGCGCTCACGATCAATTGGCATGATCGCAGTATCGCTCCCGAAAGGTTGTGGGACGACTTTTACTTCAAGCTGCTGGTCGAATTGGAGCGTCGCGGAGCCTGGATGCCCACGGCCGCCCAAGCCACGTCCTGGTTTCGGAAACGCCGCTCCGCGGTGCTCCAAACGGAGCGAGTTTCAGCGGACTCTATTCGGGTTAAGGGCACTGTGAGCCGCCTGGATCGGTTGCCTGGCCTGAAAATCCGGGTCCACATGCCCCGCGTCGGCGGATTTCTGGCACCAGCGGCTGGCGGCACACCGGCTAAATTTCAAGATCTGCGGCTGGATGATTCAACAGAACTGAGCATCGCGATATGAAAACAAACGGAAGCGAAACTATCCTGGCCCAACTCGGTTGCGGCTACTGGGGACCTAACTTGCTTCGCAACTTTTCCTCCACGAAGAATTGCCGTGTCAAATACGTGGCTGACGCAAGCCCGGAGCGCCGCGCCTTTGTCGAGACGAATTTTCCGCGCACCAAAGCAGTGGAATCCTGCGAGGAAATCTTTGCGGACGACGAAGTCCAAGCGGTGGTCATCGCAACGCCGGCCGGAACACACTTTCGGCTGGCAAAGCAGGCACTCCTGGCGGGAAAACATGTTTTCGTTGAAAAGCCGCTAGCCACCAAGGTCGCCGAGGTGGATGATTTGGGAGAACTGGCGGCGGAACGTGGCCTGGTGGTGATGGCGGGGCACACGTTCGTCTATAATGCGGCAGTTCGGCACGTGAAAAAGCTTATCGACGCCGGCGAGTTAGGTGAAATCCGCTATATCTACAGCCAGCGGCTGAATTTGGGCCGTATCCGGTCGGATATTGATGCCTTGTGGAATTTCGCGCCCCACGACATCAGCATCATCCAATACTGGCTCGGCGACCCGGAACCGATCTCGGTGGTCCGGCAGGGCATGGATTATATGCAGGAGGATGTGGAAGATGTCGTGTTCCTCAGCCTGGTTTACCCCGGAAAGATTATGGCGAACATCCATGTGAGCTGGCTGGATCCGCAGAAAGTCCGCAAGATGATTATCGTCGGCTCCCGCAAGATGGTGGTTTATGACGATGTCGCCGATGACAAAATCGCGATTTGCGACAAAGGGATAGATCGGAGGGCTGTCTTGGGGGAGAACATGGATTTTGATAAGCCCCAGCCCTTGGAGTTTAGTTACCGCAGCGGAGACATACTTTTACCGCAGGTGAAATTCACCGAGCCCTTGCGGGCCGAAGCGGAACACTACATTGATTGCATCCGAAATCGGCACGTTCCGCTGACCGGCGTGGCGCACGCTCGCTCGGTTGTTTCCATATTGGAACGTGCAAAACCAGCTACGGCCAACGGAAATTAATTAAGGAATCCTATGCCAGAACCAAAGGTCCGAAACGTCGGGGTAGTGGATGTTAGCTTTGGGGCGAACGTGACCATCGTACAACCAGTGAACCTTTATGGCTGTATCGTCGGTGACGATACCGCCATCGGGCCCTTCGTTGAAATCCAGCGCGGGGCCATCATCGGCAAACGTTGCCGCATTCAGTCCCACGCCTTTATCTGCGATCTGGTGACGATCGGCGACGATTGTTTCATCTCCCATGGCGCAATGTTCATCAACGATCCTTTCGCAATTGGAGGCCCCGCCATGCGCAGGCGTGAGCTGTGGCGCTTTACCACCATCGGTAACCACGTTAGCATCGGCACCAATGCGACCATCCTGCCGGTAACCATCTGCGATCATGTGGTGGTTGGGGCAGGGGCGGTGGTGACACGGGACATCCTGGAGCCCGGCATCTATGCAGGCAATCCCGCGCGGCGATTGCGCCGCCTGCCGCACCCCTCCAGGGTTCTGCCACCTGACTCCGAGCCAGTGCGTTCTGAGATGGTCCCAGTCGAAGCAACAGCTTTATGAAAATACCATTTGTTGACTTATACGCTCAGTATCAGAGCATTAAACCTCAGATTGATGCCGCCATAACGGATGTCATCACCCAATCCGCCTTTATCCGTGGGGCGCAAGTTGATGGATTCGAGCAGGCGTGGGCAGCAACGCTCGGGGTGAAGCACTGTGTCTCCTGCGCCAATGGCACAGATGCCTTGTACATCGCAATACGCGGTCTCGGTTTAAAGCCGAGCGACGAGGTGATCACTACCGCGCACTCTTGGATTTCCACTTCGGAGACCATCACGCAAGCTGGCGGTCGCGTTGTGTTTTGCGATACCGATGATGATACCTTTACCATCAACCCTGCTCTGGTCGAAGCTAAAATCACCCCGCGGACGGTGGGCATCATACCAGTCCATCTGTATGGCCAGCCGGCCGACATGGACGCCATTATGGAGATCACCCGGAAGCATAAGCTCTGGGTCATCGAAGACTGCGCCCAGGCCCACTTGGCTCGCTATAAAGGCAGGTTGGTGGGAACTTTCGGGAACGCGGCAACGTTTTCCTTCTATCCGGGCAAGAACCTTGGTGCGTATGGAGATGCCGGGTGCGCTGTGACCAACGATGACCGCCTGGCCGACTGGATGGCCACCTTTGCCCGCCACGGCGGCAAAGGCGAGCACGTCATGGAAGGCATCAACAGCCGCATGGACGGCTTGCAAGGCGCGGTCCTGAGCGTAAAACTTCCGCATCTCCCGGCCTGGACCGAAGCCCGCCGGCGGGCAGCTGCGCGCTATAACGAACTCCTGACGGGCTTAAGCGACATTGTCACACCGAAAATCGCTCCTGGCCGCGAGCACGTTTACCACCTTTACGTGATCCGCAGCGAAAAACGTGATGACTTGAAGAAGCATCTCGCCGATGCGGGAGTCGCCACAGTGTTGAATTATCCTAAAGCTTTGCCCTTTTATCCGGCGTACTCTCATTTAGGGGCTACGCCAGCCGATTTTCCAGTAGCCTACGCCAACCAGTCGCGCATTCTGTCACTGCCGATCTATCCAGAAATGACTGACGGCATGATCGACTATATAGTCGGCCAGATAAGAGACTTTTGCGGCAAGGCAGGGACGTGATGCGCAGCCAATTGAAGAGGAACGGACTGGTCAATTGTCAATGAACCAAGGCACGTCACCTTTGATGGTTTCGGTGATTATCGTCAGTTGGAACGCGCGGGAATACCTGATGCAATGCCTCAGTTCCCTTTGCGCTGAGGTCTGTCGCTATCCCATGGAAATCATTGTGGTGGACAACGCCTCAACAGATGGATCGTCCGAAGCTGTGAGGAACTGGTATCCTCATATAAAACTCATTGAAAACTCCACCAACCTGGGTTTCGCCAAAGCAAATAATATCGGCATTTCCGCAAGTTCGGGCCAATATGTTTGCCTGATCAATTCGGACACCAAAGTGCTTCCGGATTGCATCACTCGACTGGTGGACTACTGCGAAGCGCACCCGAAAGGCGGCATGGTCGGCCCTCGGATTATCGGTGGGGACGGTAAATTGCAACGCTCCTGCCGTGGCTTTCCGAGCATCTGGAACATGTTCTGCATGGCTCTGGCTCTCGACCGCCTCTTTCCCAGTTGCAAGCTGTTTACGGGCTATTTGCTTCGGCACTGGCCCCAAGATTCCGTGGGTCCAGTCGATATCCTGAGCGGCTGTTTCTGGCTGGTTCGGCGGCAGGCGCTGGAGGAGGTCGGACTGTTGGACGAATCCTTTTTTATGTACGGGGAAGACATGGACTGGTGCAAACGCTTTTGGAGCCATAAATGGAAAGTGGTTTTTGTTCCGTTGGCCGAGGCAATCCACTACGGCGGCGCTAGTTCTTCAAAGGCCCCCGTGCAATTCTACGTCGAGAGGCACCGGGCGGATCTGCGTTATTGGAGAAAGCACCACTCGCGACTTGCCGTGGCCTGTTATTTTATGCTCACCTGCCTGCGCCTGCTGCTGCGCGCGGCGGGCTATTCCCTGACCTTCTTGTGCGGGCGTCCGGCGCGGGAGGACTGCCGACACAAGGTGTGCAGGAGTCTAGCCGCCTTGAGGTGGATGCTCTCAACCGGCATCAAGCAACGCAAATGCTCTCTCGGCCCAAACCTTTCCGGCGCGACGAGCACGACACGGATTCCCCTGGCCAACCAATCCTAAAATGCAGAACCCGTATATTTTGCTTACCGCAGCCAAGAACGAAGAAGCCTATATTACGGAAGCGCTTCAGTCCGTGGTTCGTCAAACCGTCCTGCCGCTCGCCTGGTTCATTATGGATGATGGCTCTTCCGACCGAACGGCAGCCATTGTGGAAGAATTTGTGGCGCAACACCCGTTTATCCAACTCCACTCCGCCGCTTCGAGGGGCGGCCGCAACTTTGGGTCCCAATATAAGGCCCTCCAGACAGCCTATGAACTGGCCCGTCCATGGGGGTTTGATTTCGTGGGCGTACAGGACGCCGATATAGCGCCCGAACGAGGAGATTATTACGAGACGATTCTGGGTGAATTCGAGCGCAATCCCCAGCTAGGCATCGCCGGAGGCTACATCTACGAACGAACAAATGGGGAATGGCGATGCCGGCGGGGCAATTCGGAGGATTCCGTCGCTGGCGGCATTCAAATGTTCCGCCGGAGTTGCTTTGAGCGGATTGGCGGATACAAACCGCTATATCACGGGGGGTCAGATTCGTTAGCCCAACTCGATGCGCAGCTCGCGAGATGGCAAATATTGACGCGTCCTGATCAGCGTGTCTTCCACTACCGTCCAACGTCCAGCGCCGCTGGACGGTGGTATGGCATGTTCCTCGCGGGCTTCGAAGATGCTTCCTTGGGCCATCATCCGATGTTCGAAGTGTGCAGATGCTGTCGTCGCGTGACATACCCTCCGCTTTTTTTCGGCAGCGCCCTTCGCTTCTCCGGCTATATTTGGTGGAATCTCATGGGTCGAAGGCCAGTCATCCAGACTGAGAAAGTTGCGTTTCTGCGCAAGCAGCAGATGGCCAAGCTGCGCAGGCGGGTGTGGCCGCTGGGCGCCCGGTCGGTTCCCGAGTTGCAGCGACGTGGCAGAGGCTGAAGGACAACAGGGCTTAAGAAATGGAGCAACAGATTCAGGTACAGATCCAGGACGCCTCGAACTTGAACCCGCCGGCGCTCGGGATGCTGCTGCTCCTTGCGTATCTTACGTGGTCTCTGCCCCGGCGTTTCGCCATTTGTCCGCTGCTGGTCATGACCTGTCTGATGCCGTTGGGGCAGCAGTTGGAGGTCTTCGGATTGCACTTCTTCCTATTTCGCATTCTGCTGCTCGTTGGGGCATTCCGTATTGTTTTTAAAGGCGAGGCTCGCCAACTGGTGGCGACTCGCGTGGACAAGCTCTTCCTCTGGTGGGTGATAGTCTCGATTGTATTTGGCACACTAGCGAACCCCTCAATGGATTTGTTCAGAAACCGATTGGGGGACGCCTACAACGCGATGGGCTGCTACTTCTTTGCTCGATGTGTGATTGTGGACTTCGAGGATATTGTCATTAGTGTCCGGACCTTGGCGGTGCTCAGTTTGCCGATGGCGATGCTGATGCTGGTGGAGAAGGAGACAGGGCGCAACCTGCTTTCCGTTTTTGGGGGAGTGCCGGAGATAACGGTTGCCCGTAACGAACACATGCGCTGCCAGGGGGCTTTTCGGCATCCCATTTTGGCTGGCACGTTCGGGGCTACCCAATTTCCGCTTTTTGTGGCGCTCTGGTTTTACTCGTGGCGGCATCGCTGGCTGGCCGTGGGCGCAACAATCTCTTCTCTGATCATTGTCGTCGCCGCTTCCTCCAGCGGCGCAGTACTGGCAGCAGCCACTGCGATCGGGGGTCTGGGCTGCTGGAAATGGAGAGGGCGTATGCGGCTAATTCGCAGGGGTGCGGTGGTATTGATCCTTGGGCTGGCGTTAGTGATGAACGCCCCAGTTTGGTATCTATTCGCCAGGGTGAGCGATATCGCTGGAGGCACCGGATGGCATCGCGCCTATTTGATCGATCAGGCAGTCACCCACTTTGGTGAGTGGTGGCTCTTTGGAACCACATACACCGCCCATTGGGGGCCTGGAGGCGAAGTGACAGCGGCCGATCCGAACATGATGGACATAACCAACCATTACATCGCCCAGGGTGTTTCAGGAGGCCTGTTGAAACTGGTGTTTTTCATCGCCATCATCGTTGCCTGTTTTAAAACCTTGGGGCGGCGACTTAGTGCGGAAGACGAAGGTTCAGCGGCAGGTTTCTTGGTTTGGGCCGTCGGAGTCGCCTTGTTCGCCCACTGTGTGTCTTTTATGTCGGTCACCTATTTCGACCAAATTCTAGTTGTCTGGTATTGGCTCTTGGCAGTTATCTGTCTTATTGCTTGCGCTGCGGACAAAAACATCTGCCTGTCTGAGCGCTGCGGGGTGTGCGCAGCCGCCTGAGCTGTGCCTGGCGCGAATGCAGCTTGGCCACCATAATTTGATGAGTCTCAGACACAACAGTCCTATTCGGGTGCTATATAGCTTTCCCCACAAACTGGGTGGTCCGAGAATTTGCGGAATTGCCTGGCACCAAGTGGACGGCTTGGTTGGCGCGGGAGCGGAGGTTTTGGCTTGCCCAGGTGTCCTGCAGAAGCCGCTGTCCGCAAACGTAAGAATTCGGCCAACGCTGGCGAGAGGAAGACTCCGAATCCCCTACAGGCTCCTGGGCAGGATACGGGCTCTCGCGTTGCATGATTACGTGGTATCGCGCAGACTCCACAAGCTTGCTGGGCAGATCGATATCATCCACACTTGGCCGCTGGGTGCGCTGCGGACTCTCAAAATGGCCATCCGACTTGGAATTCCTGCCGTTCTGGAGCGGCCGAATGCACACACGCGCTTTGCCTACGAGGTGGTGCAGCGGGAATGCGAGCGAATTGGCGTGGTCTTACCACCCAACCATGAACATGCCTACCAGGCGGGTGTTCTGCGCAAGGAAGAGCAAGAATATCAGATGGCCTATCGGCTCTTGTGTCCTTCGGACTTTGTGGTGCGCACCTTTCTCGATGAGGGATTTGCGAAAGAAAAGCTGGTGCGTCATCAATACGGTTTTGATGACAGAGTATATTTTCCTGCTCCTCAGTCACGGAACCGCAGGGGCGACCTTAAGCTGTTGTTTGCGGGCGGCTGCGCCCCGAGAAAAGGGTTGCATTATGCGCTGGAGGCTTGGCTGCAATCGCCGCCAGGTACTAGTGACAGATTCCTTATCGCAGGGACATTTGTGCCCGGCTATGCTGAAAAGCTCTCTCCGATGCTTTCACATCGCAGTGTCCAGGTTTTAGGCCACCGCTCGGATCTGGCTGACCTGATGCGACAAAGTGATGCTCTCATTCTGCCAACGATCGAGGAGGGAAGCGCGCTTGTAACTTCGGAAGCCAGGGGCAGTGGCTGTGTGCTGCTGGTTTCGGAAGCCGCTGGAGCCTACTGCGAGCATATGGAAAACGCACTGGTGCATCGCGCTGGAGATGTCAGGACTCTGGCCGAACACATTACAATGCTGCGTAATGATCACGTGCTTTTAGAAAGATTGCGTGAGACGTCTTTGAGCACAGTACATGAGATTACGTGGAAAGCGGCTGGCGTAAGACTGCTACAAGCCTACAAAGCAGTAACCGCAGCCCATAAAATGGAAAACCACAGATGACGATTGGAAGACCATAATAATGTTGACTCGCACGCTGCCGTTCCAGCCGCGGCCGTCGTGGTTGGCATGATCCTAGCTTTGTGAAGGCGCGGCAGATTGTGGCGAGTGAGCGTGGCGACGCAAACGCCAGCACACAGCATAAAACATATGAAATTGGTTACGAACAACAGAGAAGGGTGTGCGACACCCCAGAAAAGCACTGGCCCTTGCCCCAGACCAGTGACTCACTATACGACAGCATGGGCCGAGAATGAGACAGGCGTGTTAGCCAGAATGCTCACCAGAAGGCTAATATCGTTTGTCGCCTTTGTTGTATTGGCCGCTTCCGCCCGTGGCACTACCTGGTATGTGGACAGCGGGGTATCGTCCTCTGGTAATGGCCAATCCTGGACTACGGCGTGGAAGGCGCTCTCCAACATCGGCGGCGTTTCCGCAGGAGACACGGTATATATCAGCGGCGGGCCAACTGGTTCGTCGCGCACTTACAGTGTCTCCGCATGGTCGCCCATTGGTGGTTCGTCTAGCAGCCCGATCACATACCAGATTGGGCAGGACTCAGGCGCGAGCGGCCACAACGGCACTGCGATATTCAGCGGCAGCGGGTGTTTCTTCTCGGGCTCGCCGCCGAACAATATCGTGTTCAGCGGCGATGCCGGGGACAATCAAATGCACTTCCAGTTTTCAGGGTATAACTGCGTGCTGGGGGGCACCGGAGAGGTGGACGCGAGCAATTTTCATTTTTGCTATGTGAATCTCGGAACGATGAACGTCACCTATGATTGTTTTTTCTTCGGGACGACGACGAAGATCGAGGTGGACCACATTTATCTCTATATGACCGGGGCTAATTCGTGGCAGTGTTTCGAATGTAACCTGCCGAGCGGGACGACCTGGGACGACAGTAAATTCCATAACATGACTCTCTATGTTCCGAGCGCGGGAATCAATCAGGGGATGGGGGTTGACGGCATTTATTTCGGCGGGAACGGCGTGAGCGTGTACAGCAACTTTATTTGCGGCGTTCAGATGTCGGGATACTCGGGGGGGCAGCACGGGGATGGGGTGCAATGCACCTGGGGCCAATACAACAAGGTGTACGACAATGTCATTGCGAACATGCCGGACTTCGGGATTTACTTCGAGGCGCTGATGAGCAACCTCGAAAACCTGCAAATCTACAACAACGTCGTCGTCAACTGTATGGGCGGCATTATCGTGGGTTCGGAAGCTGACGCGACCAGTTGGATAAGCTCATGCACCGTCGCTAACATCCTTATTGCCAACAACATCGTGGATGCGACTGGGAATAATCAGGACATCTCGTTCGGGGATGAGGGCTCAGTCCCGGTCGTCACCTATAGCAACAACGAGCTAGCCAACAATGTGGTAATCAACGGCCCCTATGGCATCTGGCTTCAGAACTCCTCGCCGACGATGATGAATAACGTGACCTTAAATTCATCGCAGGCGTCGTCTGATTACATCAGTTTCACGGCGAGCGGCACCAACAACAACTACCATTTAACAGCGAGCGCAACGGCGTTAATCGGCAAAGGCGCAAATCTGTCTGGCTCCTTTACGACCGACAAGGATGGCAACGCAAGACCAGCAGGCACGGCAGCATGGGATATTGGGCCGTATCAGTACTCTACTGTAACGACGAATCCAGTTGTTGCGGTTGCCCCGGACCCGGTCTTCTCCAGTTTTATGCTGGGGACGACTAATTCCATTTTGCTGCAGGTACAGAATGTCGGCAACGGCACACTGGCGGGAAGCGCGAGCGTGATTGGGGCGACAAATGTATATGTGATTACTTCAGGCCAATCTTACAGCCTGACATCGGGACAGGGCCAGACGCTTACGGTCAGGTGCGTTCCTGCGACCACCAATGACGGAGCCATCATCAGGTTCACCGGGGGCGGTGGAGTGGACGTGCCGATAACCAATCACGCGGAGCTCCCGCTCGGCCTCTCGTTTGCCGCAGTTGCCGGCGTCATTAGCGCTCCCTTCAGCACGAATGGCGGGTACGTCTCACAATCCGTTGTAGCGACCAACGTTGCAAGCGGAGGAAATGCCTCTTATGTCTTTAATATAACCAATGCTGGGCAATACATTGTTGAAGCGAGTGTTCTTGCGCCAAATGCAGGCAGCAAGTCATTCTGGGTGAATATAGATGCCATGCCCGTTGATCCTACCATGATTTGGGATATATATCCCTATTCCACGAACTTTCAAACCGTTGCTGTGTCGTGGCGTGGGAATAGCACGACCATTACCAATGATCAGTATAACCCAGAGATATTCGAGCTTACTTCTGGGATACATGAGCTCATTGTAATTGGAAGAGAATCATATGTGGAACTGGCGCAAATCAGGATTGAGCCTTACAGCGCTTCCCGCCCAAGTCCCCCGTCGCCACCAGTCAATCTGCGGATTGTCGCGAATCCATAGCGCCAAGCGGGAGCATACAACGCAGAGCACATGCGCTGGCGTGGGGCTGGTTTGGACCCTGGCAGTTGCGAGTTTGGTCGCGAGAGGATTTCGCTGCCAAACTGCATAGCCCTTGGTTCCGAGGGCAGGGAACTCCGATCCTTTGTTCGGTGCTGTCTTTCGCGAGGCAGGCGACAATTGCAATCCGATGCCTTGGGCACATCCTTTCTGTAGATTTGCGCGACACACAGATGATGTCTCTCTCTGTGAGCTAGTATTACATTATAATGAAAACGGTAGTTCGTTAATGGAACTGGAAGGGAAAGATTTCGAGTCCAAGTGTTCAAAAAGAGTAAGAAGCCATGACAAACCGAGGAGACAGCGGACACGCGCGCTTATTGGTGGCGATTGCTAGTTTCGGGAATAAAAACCTCACATTTCTTAAGCAGATTATCGCAACCTACCGGGACATGACGATCAAAGCTGATGTCGTCGTGCTGTCCGAGGCACCCAAAGACCTTGGACCCGGGGTGGAAGTCGTCGTTGGTCTGCCGGCTAAGAATCCATGGTCCCTACCGTTTGCGCACAAAGCCATATTTGCCAAAAGGATAGACCATTACGATTTATTCGCATATTCCGAGGACGACATTGAGATTACGGAGGCGAATATTCAGGCTTTCCTGCACGCCACACCACAACTGGAACAGGAGGAAATTGCAGGCTTTCTCAGGTACGAGATTGACGCTGCTGGAGCGCGGGCTCTGCCCGACGTGCTTGGAGGATGTCACTGGAAGGCCGAGTCCGTAAGGAGGCGAGGTGGATATACCATCGCGGAATTCACAAATGAACATGCGGCCTTTTACTTGTTGACGCGATCGCAGTTGAAGCGGGCGATCGCTTCTGGCGGCTTCCTTCGTGAGCCTTATGAGGGGCGATATGACATGCTATGCAGCGCCGCAACGGACCCGTATACGTCTTGCGGCTTCCGCAAGGTTATTTGCGTTTCCGCCCTTGATGAGTTTTTGATTCATCACATGTCAAATCGTTACGTGGGTGAGGTTGGGTTGCCGCTGGCCTCGTTTAAGGAACAGGTCAAAACGCTCGGCGAAATCCTCGAGGGCATTCACCCAGCGAGCACGCTGGGAAATGTGGAGCCCAAGGTCCTGCAAAGAATATGGTCCAAGGGCTATTATGAAAAACCCAGCAGAGAATTGTTGAGGGCGGTACCTGAGGAGGCGAAAACTATTCTCTCAGTTGGATGTGGTTGGGGAGCTGTTGAGGTTGAGTTGGAACAACGTGGCGCACAGGTGACCGCGGTGCCCCTCGATTCGGTCATTGGGGCGGCCGCTGCGCGCCGAGGGCTCAGCGTCATTTATGGTACTTGGGGAAAGTGTCTAAGAGTTCTGGGGGAAAGGCGCTTCGACTCGGTCCTCATTACGCGCCTCCTCCATTTACAGCCGAATCCGGCGCAGGCACTCGAGCAGTACTCGCGGTTAGTTCGAAAACATGGAACACTCGTGCTGAGTGGTCCAAACTTCGAGCGTATTCCGATTTGGTTTAAACGATTCTTCGGCAATGGAGACTATCGCAGGCTGCACAGTTTCGACGTGAGCGGGATCAGCGTCTGTGGACCCCGGATACTGGCGAGGCACCTTAAAGAGGCAGGGCTTCGTATGACTGCTGTGCAGTGGATAAACCACGCAATGCCGGGAAAGCGATTAGCGGGAGCCCAACTACGCCTTGGACGGCTCACAGCGCAAGACTGGATTCTGCAAGCGCGACGATAACTCGTAATGTGAGGATCCTTTCTCATGAACCTTTCGCTCTGCTATCAGCACCATCATTTGTTGCACATTGACTATGAACTGACTCACTGCTCCGGTATTGTGAAATCAGGAAGATGCAGTGCGGCGGTTCGCCTCAAAGGCGGCTGAATCCCACCCGCACATTAGTAGCTGACTATAGCCGCGAACCAGGTATGAAAGTATTAACCGTTATAGGTACACGCCCAAATTTCGTGAAGGAAGCCCTTATCCATGAGGAGTTCTCACGCAAAGGCATCCGGGAGATCATCGTGCACACCGGCCAGCACTATGATTTCTCCATGTCTCAGGTGTTTTTTGAAGGTCTGGGCATACCAACGCCAGACTACCATTTGAACCAGAAGGGAAAGACTCCCATTAAACAGACGGCCGACATTATGCAGGAATTGGAGGACATTCTGCTCGCCGAGAAACCAGATTGTACTTTAGTTTATGGCGATGTCACGTCCACCCTTTCCGGCTCAATCGCGTCGGCTAAACTGCGAATCCCAGTTGTGCATGTCGAGGCCGGCGTGAGATCTCAAGACCTCTACAATCCGGAAGAAATTAATCGAAGGGTTACTGATGCCCTTTCAGCGCTGGCTTTTGCTTCTACACGGAGAGATTACGAGAACCTGACCTGTGAGAACTTTGCAGCAGATCGGATCTGCTTTAGCGGAGATGTGGTGAACGATGTTTTACTCAAGACAGTAAAGGATCACAAAATCCGGGTTTGCCGAGGGGAATACGTCTTGGCCACCATCCATCGCCAGGAGAATGCGGATTCTGCAGACCGCCTGCATACGATTATTGAGGCTTTAGTGAGATGCAAGAAGCCGGTAGTCTTTCCCGTTCACCCCCGCACACGCGAGGGTCTGCGGCAAAACGGACTTTGGGATAAGTTGATGTGTAAGAAGGATCTAAAAGTGTTGGAGCCTCAGGGATATTTGGAGTTTGTGAAATTACTGGCTGGCGCAGACCGGGTTTTCACTGATTCGGGCGGCGTGCGTCGGGAAGGGTATGTCCTGGGCAAACCAGTCATAGTGCCTATCGGCATAGTGTGGTTTCCCGAGATGGTGGAATGCGGTTGGATGAAGGTGGTGGACGGGTGCCTTGAGGACATGATCGACGCTATTGAGTCCTTCGAGCCCGTTAGCGAGCGATCGCCCATCTTTGGCGATGGCCATGCCCATACTGTAATTGTGCGAAGGATACAGGAATTTTTCAAGGAGTGATCGGATGAAGATATGCATGGTAGCACATTCCTACTACCCGAATGATCCTCGGGTCCGCCGGGAGGCGGAGGCCATGGTTAGGCAGGGGCATCGGGTAGAGGTGATCTGCCTTCGGCGTGCGAACCAGGCATCGGTGGAATCGGTAGCAGGAGTGGATGTGTTCCGACTGGCGGTGGAACGAAAACGCGGGAGCGCCCTCCGTTACATATTTGAATACTGCGCATTTTTCATTCTCGCTTTCGCTAGGCTTTCGGCAAGGTCTTTGAAGCAGAAATACTCAGTCGTGGTTGTGCATAATATGCCAAACTTCCTCGTCTATGTTAGCTTGCTGGCCAGGGCAAGAGGAGCGCGAGTCGTTTTGGATATTCATGATCCAATGCCGGAAATCTACATGGACCATCATAGCGTTGGTGCAAGGCACCTTTGCGTGTACTTGCTGCGACTGGAAGAGAGGATCGGTTGCCTGGGGGCACAGTACCTGATGACCGTTAATGAGCCGATGCGCGAGCGACTCGTCCAACATGGGCTCTCCCGAAAACATGTTGCTGTCCTTTTGAACCTGCCAGACGAAAGGATATTCCCTCCCAGTGCAAGCCGGAGCAGCCCGTGTGGCGCGGACCATCCGTTTACTTTGATATATACAGGGACCGTTTCAAGCCGCTACGGGCTCGACCTAGCCATCCGCGGGGTTAAATCTCTAGTGCGTAGCATTCCAAGTATTCGCATGCTGATTGTTGGTGATGGCCCCGATCGTCCTCGGTTAAAAGTTCTCGCCCAAGAGGCAGGGGTTGGCGACCGGGTCGTGTTCCGTGATTTTCTGCCGCTTGAAGAGGTGCCGGCTCTCCTTTCCGAGTGCCAAGTTGGCATTTCCACCCATCCGGACGGCAGTTTCTGGGACCTCTACTTTTCTACCAAAGTGGTGGAGTACATGAGAGTGGGCTTATCGGTCGTCAGTAGCCGGACCAGGGGCATTGTCCATTACTTCGACGACTCGGCCATTTTCTACTATCGTCCAGGAGACATGGAGGATTTCTGCCGACAAGTGAAGCTGGTTTATGGTCGACAGGATCTCGTGGCCGCGCGAGCAGATAGTGTACGTAAGAGACTGCAGACGCTTTCCTGGGATATCGAGCAGACTAAAATAGAGAACTTCCTTAGATACTGGACGAGCAACACAGCTTAGTTTATACACCTACAGTTTGGACGAAATATTGTGTAATTCGCAGCAACAATGAGTTGAACAATTCACATCATGATCCGCTCACTGTTCAAGAAAACGGTGCTCACCTCACAAGTGCATTGCCATTGGTTGGGAGCGTTAAAATCACATCTTTATCGGCGCACGAGGAAATGGCTTCGAATGCCTCATGAGCCCGAGTTTGCTTCAATTCCTTGTTTCCAGCCCCAACGCGACTCATTGTTTTTGGACATAGGCGCCAACCTCGGCCAGAGTATTGATTCAATCAGGCTCTACGCTTCGGAATCACCCATCATCTCATTTGAACCGAACCCATATCTTGCCGACCGCCTTCGTGGGCTCCAAACAAGGGATCAGCAAATCTCTATAGAAGAGTGTGGGTTGGGTTCAGTGGACGGACAAGTAAAGTTCTACATCCCCGTCTACAATGGTTATGCGTTCCATGAGCTTGCCTCCGTTTCCCCTTTGCACCAGCGGGATTGGCTCAAACCGCGCATTTGGGGGTTTGACGATGCAAGACTGACCATGATCGAGAGTGTCTGGCGTATTCGGCGCCTTGACGATTTGAGGATTTCTCCGCTTTTCATTAAGGTGGATGTGGAAGGCGCAGAACTAGACGTGATCCGGGGCGGCTTAAACACAATTGAACGATGTCAACCAGCGATATTGCTGGAAGGCGTGAGTTTTGATGGCGAACTTAAGAATCTGTTGAGACCGATGGGGTACCAGATGTATCGCTTTCAGCGCGGCGTCTTTTCTCGCGCAGATGGGCGATTAGATTCAGCGTTTCTTATCAGTGAACCGCGACGGAATGAGATGAAGCGTTCCATTTTCAGAGGCTGAAGGAGCCAACATGATTCGGGATTCCAACGGTTTAGACATGCAGACGACTCCGAGTGGTGCAGCTCCGTCTGTTCCGATGGCCCGACTGATCGCATTCTACCTGCCCCAGTTTCACCCGATTCCAGAGAATGACGTCTGGTGGGGGAAAGGCTTCACCGAATGGACCAACGTGGCGAAAGCACGGCCCTTGTTCCGTGGGCATTATCAACCGCATATCCCGGCCGATTTTGGCTTTTACGACCTACGCTTGCCGGAAGTTCGCGCGGCACAAGCTGCCCTGGCTCGATCGGCCGGCATCGAAGGCTTCTGTTATTGGCACTATTGGTTTGCCGGCAAACGGCTCCTGGAGCGCCCTTTCCATCAGGTCCTCAAGTCAGGAGAGCCGGACTTTCCCTTTTGCCTGGGATGGGCAAACCAGACCTGGTCGGGCACCTGGCATGGTGCCCCAAAGAGGATTCTGATCGAGCAAACCTATCCGGGACGCGAGGACAATGAGAAGCACTTTCATGCGCTCGTCGAGGCGTTCCACGATCCTCGGTACATTCGCGTGCGCGGGAAACCCGTTTTCGTCATCTTTAATCCGCCTGAACTGCCCCGTAAGGCGGAATTCATTGAGTGCTGGCAATCTTTAGCTGAAAGAAGTGGTCTTTCCGGGATCCACTTCATCGCTCATGTCGCGTACAAGGACCAGCCTTACGACTATCGTTCAGATGGTTTTGCGGCCTCTGTCGCCGCCGATGCATTTGGGGTGCGTCATCTGACTGGATGGCGGAGATCCCTGGCTTTGTATGGAATTCGGAACGAGCACAGCTCTGTGGTCCAGTCCGCCCTCCTTAAACCTCGCGCTTTGACTAGGGCGATTTACCTGGAGGCGAAGAGGCACCTCCGCCGAATCCTGGCCAGACCAACAGTCTTTGAGTATTCGGAGGCGATGCTTCACTTCCTCACCCATGCCACTTCGGAACCTCACTCCTACCCGTGCGTATTGCCAAACTGGGACCACTCACCGCGAACAGGAAGCAGGGCCCTCATCTTCCACAACTCCAATCCGCAGCTATTTCGCGCGCATTTGCGCGAAGCTTTGCGCCTTGTGGCTGATCGGCCTTTCGAGGACCGTGTCGTGTTTGTGAAGTCTTGGAACGAATGGGCCGAAGGCAACTACCTGGAACCAGACCTCCGGTTTGGGCACCAATACCTCAATGTGGTTCGCGATGAGGTTTTGGGTCGGCCATGCTGCAAACCGGCCGGGTTGCACAGGCTCGAGATGTCCACTGCCTGAGGTTGGTATCGGGGGCCTCGGTTCTCTTATGCAATACCCTTTAGTGTCCGCCATAGTGCTCTGTTACAACCAGGCGAGATTCGTCATCGAGTGCTTGGAAGGAATAAAGGCGCAGCAGTATCCAAACCTGGAGCTGATCGTAAACGATGACGCCTCCCAGGACGGTTCTGCTGCTGTGATTCAGGCGTGGCTGGCCCGCAGCGGCAGTCGGCATCGCTTTTTGAGAAATGAGGCCAATCAGGGTCTGTGCCGGAGCCTGAATAACGCGCTCTCGCACGCACGCGGGAAGTACATTTCTGCAGTTGCCGCGGACGACGTCTGGCTGCCAGGCAAGTTGCGGACCCAAGTGGAAAGGATGGAGCGACTGCCGCACAAATTCGGCGTAATTTACAGCGACGCCCTGCAAATGGATGAGTGGGGAAAAGTTCTGCCGCGTCGGTTCATCGGGACGTACAGGAAATTTGAGTGGATGCCGGAAGGGAATATCTATAAGATTTTGTGGGGCGGGAACTTCATCCCCGCCATGACGACCTTGATAAGGCGCGAATGCTACGACAAAGTCGGCCTGTTTGATGAGACGTTGTATTACGAGGATTGGGACATGTGGCTGCGTATCGCACGGTGCTTCGAATTCGCCTACGCGGACGAAATCTCAGCAAAATACCGTATTGTTTCGACCTCGATGATGCAGAGCCAGGGTAATCGCATCATCGATGCCGGTTGCCAAGTCTGTTTGAAGCATCTGAGGGCCGGAAACTTGAAACCCGACACCAAAACGGCCGCCGCGCTCCTGTTCTACAACTACGCGATTGCTTCGTACGAACACAAAACATTGAGGCACAAACACAATTTGCTGCAAGCTCTTGGATTCAGGCCCACGCCCGGCCTTGCGCTGAGATGCATTTACGCCCTATGTGGCGTGGGCTCCGAGAAGTTCGCGTGTCTGCGACGCCTGCTGCAAGTTCAAAGTTCCAACGGGGAGCTGCTCCGTCAGGACGAGTGACAAAGTCGTGGAGCGCTGGCGTCCTCGCCGGCTTGGAGCATGGGAACGTCTGAACCGCGCCTATTCCAGCCGGACTACGAATAGTCTAATTCCAGAAAGTCTGGCTCGCCGTCTCCGCCGCCTCAAGAGGATTGGGAAGACCCCCCGCTCCACGTTCGTGCAGGCCATGCCTGCCGCTGCGTACAGGCCAGCACCGGCCATTGGTGACTCCCATCTCGACATCAGCACTCCTAATGTCTATGCCACCCGCTCCGACGGGGTTGAAGACCGAGCAAGCCATCTGCCACGACGCGACCATAACGCCGTTGCCGTGGCAAGGCAACTCCTGCCCTTCGTTCTGGCATCAGTCGCGCCCCCCGAAGTCGCCCTTGGCCTCATCCGTGCCGGCTTTGCCCCTTGGAACCTACGCCAGTAGAAGTCCATTTGCCAGCTCAAAAACGCTAACGGCAACCGCAACGGCAAGTCCACTTGAAATAAGTCCCCCTACTGCCACAGGAGTTTCCGCCCAACCTGCGAGCACCCCCACGATAGCCGCCTCGAAAGAACTTTGTCAATGGCCCTGATAACTCGGTTAGACAGATTCAGTTTCTGAAGGGCAACAAGCAGTTCACCCCACGAAGTCGCATGTCATCCGTCAGCGTCACTCCAAAGCCTTTCGTGCCGGTTCTCGCGCCGGGGCAGCCAGCGCTAGCAGAATTCAGTCCAGCGCGCCGTACTTACGGGCAAATCCTCAAGTCGTCGGCGGTTATCGGCGGTTCTTCGGTGGTCAACATCGGGCTGGGAATTGTGCGAACCAAGGTAATGGCTCTGCTCCTGGGCCCAGCAGGTGTCGGCTTGCTCGGCATATACAGTTCGATCAGCGATTTGGCGCGAACAGTTGCCGGCATGGGCATCAACAGCAGCGGCGTGCGGCAAATCGCCGAAGCGGTTGGGACGGGCGACACCGGGCGCATTGCCCGGACCGTGACTACTCTTCGACGGGTCGCGCTCCTTTTGGGGCTTTTGGGAGCCTTGTTGCTGGCCGCACTTTGCCTGCCGATCTCGCAAATCTCTTTCGGAGACAGCCGGCACGCCGGCGCCATCGCCTGCCTGTCTCTGGTGGTGCTGCTGGGCTCCGTTTCCGGCGGCCAGTTGGCGTTGCTTCAGGGGGTGCGGCGCATTGGAGATCTGGCCCGTGCCAGCATTTGGGGTGGGGTCCTGGGGACCTTGTCCACTATTGTTGTTGTCTGCCTCTATGCGCGCGCTGGAGATGCCAGGCGCGGCATTGTGCCTTCACTGGTCTGCGTCGCGGTTATGGGAATTGCCGTTTCGTGGTGGTACAGCCGCAAGACGGACGTAGAACGGGTGCCGATGAGATGGGCGGAAATCTCTGCCGAAGTCTCGGGTTTGTTGAAGTTGGGCTTTGTGTTCATGGCCAGCGGCTTCATGGCCATGGGCGTCGCCTACCTCGTTCGCATCATTGTCCTGCGTAAAATAGGTGAGGACGCAGCCGGGTTTTACCAGTCGGCTTGGACGTTGGGCGGTCTTTACGTGGGATTCATTTTGCAGGCGATGGGCGCGGATTTCTTTCCCCGGTTGACGGCCGTTGCTAAGGATAACCGCGAATGCAACCGCTTGGTCAATGAGCAGGCCGAGGTCGGCCTGCTGCTGGCGGGGCCGGGCGTCTTGGGGACCCTTACGTTTGCGCCCTTGGTAATCCACCTTTTTTATTCGGCCAGGTTCGGGCCGGCGGTCGAAATCCTCCGGTGGATTTGCCTTGGCATGATCCTTCGGGTGGCCAGTTGGCCGATGGCCTACATGGTGTTGGCCAAGGGCGCGCGGCAGGTGGCTTTTTGGACTGAATTGGTTGGTAATGCGTTGCAGGTTGGCCTTATATGGCTCTGTGTGCTGCGGTTTGGTCTCAGCGGGACAGGCATAGGTTTCTTTGGTTCGTACATATTCTACTGCTTCTTGGTTTATGCCATTGTGCGATCGATGAGCGGGTTCCGGTGGTCTGCCGCCAACAAGGAAATAGGTTTGTTGTATGGAGTGCTGATTGGGGTGGTTTTTGTCGCGTGGTATTCCCTGCCGCGCCCGTTGATGGTAGTGAGCGGGGTGGGCATTACGCTGCTGGCCGGGATTTACTCTTTGAAGAAGCTCTGCACCCTGGTTCCGCTCGAACGGTTGCCTCGGTTGGCGCAACAACTCACCGTGCTTCTGCGATGGGCACCTCCTCCTGACCGCGGTTGATGCGGCTACACCATGTTCTGGTTTTGTAATCGCCCAAACGATTTCTGTTTGCGGCTGGCGCGGCAGAAATTCCTCGGGCTGATTGTGCTCTTGAGCCTGGCGCCTGCCTGCAGCCTGGTAGCGGCCGGTTGCTTTCCGGCGCCATCGGGGCTGGTGGGCTGGTGGCCGGGCGACGGGAATGCCAATGACATCGTGAGCACCAACAACGGCACCCTCCAGGGCGGCGCGAGTGCAAACGCCGTCGGCGTCGTGGGCTTGGCATTCAACTTCGATGGGACCAACGGCTACGTTCAGATCCCCGACGCGCCGGCGCTCAAGCCCACCAACCTGACGGTCGAGGCCTGGGTGCGATTTACTTCCCTGAATTCCTCGGTATCGGGAACAGCCCCGGCGGGAGAACAATTCATTGTCTTTAAGCAAAACCCCAGCCAGTACAGCTTCGAAGGTTATTACCTGGGAAAAACTCGCATCGCCGGCCAGGATCACTTCACCTTCCAGGTCACCTCAGCGAGCGCCGCAACCTGCGAGGTGGACTCGGTAACGTTGGTGGTTACTGGGGTCTGGTATCACGTAGCCGCCGCACGCGGCTCCAATTATGTCCAGCTTTACGTCAATGGACAACTGGAGAGCACGAACAGTGTCAGTTTTGCGCAGGATTACGGTACCCTGCCTCTCTACTTTGGCACCTCGGGCGAGAGCTACTGGGACGGTAAATTGGCCGGCACGCTCGATGAGGTTTCGCTCTACAACCGGGCGCTGTCGTCCAACGAAGTGGCCGCTATTTATGCCGTGGGGGCAGCGGGGAAATGCAAAGGGGCCAGCATCACTGTTGAGCCCCAGAGCCAGACGGTGGTGGCGGGAACCAACGCGCTGTTGACGGTAACGGCCACGGGCTTCGGGACGTTGAGTTACCAGTGGCAGTTGAACGGCACGAATATTGTGGGCGCGAGCAGCACGAACCTGGCGCTCAACGATGTGCAACCGACCAACGCGGGCAGCTACACGGTAGTGGTGACCAACTCGCTGGCCTCGGTGACCAGCGCGGTGGCGGTGCTGACGGTGCTGGCGCCGCCATCCATCACGTCGCCGCCGGGCAGCCGGACCAACGAATGCACCAGCACGGCGACCTTCACCGTGGCCGCGGCTGGCATGGCGCCGCTGACTTACCAGTGGTATTTCAACGGCAGCGTGATTGCCAACGCTACCGGCACCAGCCTGGCAATGACCAACGTCCACTCCCCTCAGCAGGGCAATTATACCGTGGTGGTCACGAACAGCGTTGGCAGCGTCACCAGCGCGCCTGCAGCCCTGACCGTAGTGGACACCACCCCGCCGGTAATTACCCTGCTAGGCGCCAATCCACTGACCAACGAATGCCACGCGGCGTTTACGGATCCGGGCGCGACGGCGAGCGACACGTGCGCCGGGAGTCTGGGGGTGACGACCAACAGAACGGTCAATCCCAATGCGGTGGGCGTCTATACCATCACATACACCGCGACTGATCCGAGCGGCAACTGGGCGACCAACACCCGGACGGTGTATGTGGTGGACACGCCGCCGCCGGTGATCACGCTCAACGGGGCCAATCCGCTGACCAACGAATGCCACGCCGCCTTTGGTGATCCGGGCGCGACGGCGAGCGACACGTGCGCCGGGAGCCTGGGAGTGACGACCAACAGCGCGGTCAATCCCAACGCAGTGGGCGTCTATACGATCAAGTACACGGCGACCAATCCGAGCGGCAACTCGGCGACCAATACCCGGACGGTGTATGTGGTGGACACGACGGCGCCGGTGATCACGCTCAACGGGGCCAATCCGCTGACCAACGAATGCTATACGGCGTTTACGGACCCGGGCGCGACGGCGAACGATGCTTGCGCCGGCAACGTGGCGGTGACCACCAACGGCACGGTCAATCCCAATGCGGTGGGCGTCTATACGATCAAGTACACCGCGACCGATCCGAGCGGCAACTCGGCGACCAACACCCGGACGGTGTATGTGGTACCTCCCGGTTGCTTTCCGGTGCCCTTGGGGCTGGTTGGATGGTGGCCGGGCGACGGGAATGCCAATGACATCGCCAACACCAACAACGGCACGCTGGAAGGTGGCGCTGCGGCCAGCGCTGTCGGGGTTGTCGGCTTGGCGTTCAGCTTCGATGGGACCAATGGCTATGTTCAGATCCCCGACGCGCCCGCGCTCAAGCCCACCAACCTGACGGTCGAGGCCTGGGTACTTTTTAGTTCGTTGAATTCAGCGGGCGCGGGCGGTTCGCCGGCGGGCCAGCAATACCTTGTTTTCAAGCAGAACAGTCAATCCAACAGCTTCGAAGGCTTCGCGCTGACCAAATGGCGCGGCACAAGCGCCGATGTCTTTGAGTTCCAAGTTACCTCGGCGTCCGATCAATCCGCCGAGCTAACCTCGGTGAGCACCGTGACCACGGGGGTGTGGTACCACGTTGCGGGCGTGCGCGGATCTAACTACCTCCAGCTCTATGTGAATGGACAACTGGAGAGCCAAACCAACGTCAGTTTTGCGCAGAATTACGGCACTTTGCCGCTTTATTTCGCCACTTCGGGCGAGACCTACTGGGACCACAAATTCGCAGGCACGCTGGACGAGGTCTCCCTCTACAATCGCGCTTTGGCCCCCAACGAAGTCGCCGCCATCTATGCAGCGGGCGCGGCGGGGAAATGCAAAGGGGCCAGCATCACGGTTCAGCCCCAGAGCCAGGCGGTGGCGGCGGGAACCAACGCGCTCTTAACGGTGACCGCCTCGGGCTCTGGAACCTTGAGTTACCAGTGGCAGTTTAACGGCACGGATATCGCAGGCGCCACTGGGAGTAGCCTCACCTTCAACAGCGTCCAAGCGGCTAATGCGGGCAACTACACCGTTCTGGTGACCAACGCGGCGGGGTCGGTGACCAGCGCAGTGGCCACGCTGACAGTGTGGATACCACCGGCCATTACGGTTCAGCCGCAAAGCGCCACAGCCGTGGGTGGCAGCGCCGCAATTTTCAGTGTCACCGCCACCGGCATCCCGCCCCCGAGCTACCAGTGGCAGCTCAACGGCGTTAACCTCACCAACAGCTTCTACTTCAGCGGCGCGACCAGCTCGACGCTGGAAGTTGACTACGTGCTGTGGGACCCGTGTTATGCCGGAATCTCCGGAGGCTATTCGGTGGTGGTGACAAACGCAGCCGGGTCTGTGACCAGCGCCACCGCCAACTTGACCGTTACTGTGCCGTCTTCTGTGTCCTTTCCAGACGCGAACCTGGAAGCTGCGGTCCGCCTGGCGCTGTCGGGACCAACGGGCCCGCTGACCTTCTCGAATCTGCAAGCGCTGACCAGTCTCACTGCTTGCGGCCAGCACATCACCAACCTGTGCGGCCTGGAATACGCCGCGAATCTGGTGAGCTTGTACCTTCCAGGAAATGGCATCAGCGACCTCGCTCCGCTGCAGTGCCTGAACAAGCTGGTTCAGTTGGGCCTCTATCATAACCACATCAGGGACCTCTCGCCACTGGCCGCGCTGATCAGCCTGACGAACCTGTACGCCGGGGACAACTTGATCACTGACGCTAGCGTTCTTTCGAACCTAACCGGCCTGACCAGCCTTTCGCTGTGCGGCAACGCGATCTGCAATCTGGCGTTTGTGAGGACCCTGAATCAACTCGGGGCGTTGGCCCTTGACAAGAACAACATCACAGATCCTTCCCCGCTGGCCAACCTGACGAGTTTGAGTTCGCTGGCCTTGGGCGGGAACCCGGGGCTCGCCAACTACACGGTGCTGTCGAACTTGACCAATTTGACCTGCCTTTCCCTGCGTGAGAGTTCGCTCCGGGACCTGGGCATTCTCGGGGGTCTAAAGCGGCTGACTTATCTGGACCTCTACAACGTCCCTCTCAGCAACCTTTCACCCCTGACCAATTTGGCCGCCCTGAGCCGCTTGGACATTAGCTGGGATTATTTTGTTACCAACTGCGCCGTATTAGGCGGATCCACCAGCCTGACCAACTTGTACCTGAGGGGCATTCCCATCGGCAACGCGAGCTTCCTGGCCAATCTTTACCGCCTGAATTTCTTGAACCTCGATTCCACGCGAATCACGAACGCGTCGCCGCTGGGTGGACTAACGAACCTCACCTACCTTTCCATGACCGGAAATGGGGCGATCACCAACGTCAGCGTACTCTCCAACCTGACCGGGCTGATCAATCTTGAGTTGCGCGCCAATTCGATCAGCAACATAGCCTTTATGTCCAGTCTCATCCGTCTGGGCTACGCGGACCTTGCCTACAACAGTATCGGTGATATTTCCCCCCTGGCGGGCCTCACAAACCTGAATTCCCTGGTTCTGGCCGGGAATCCCACCAACAATTATTCGAGTCTGTCCAACAACTCCGCCCTGACCAATCTTTGGTTGTTTGATGGTTCTATCAGCGATGTGTCGTTTGTGACGAATATGCCCTGGCTCTCTTATCTGAATCTTGAGCGCAACAACATCACCAACATTGATCCGCTGAATGCACTGACCAATCTAACCGGCTTGGGTCTTAGCCAAAACCCGATTGCCAATTACACGAGTTTGGCTGCGTTCACCAATCTGAGCAGTCTCCGACTGGAAAATAACTCCCTCACGGAGACGAACGCAAGCTTTCTGAGCCACCTGGCGCAGTTGACCTTCTTGAGCCTTAATTACAACCGAATCGCTGACCTTTCTTCGCTGAACGGACTGCCGAGAATCAATGACCTGTATTTGCGCCGAAACCGGCTCTCGGCCATTGACACCCTTGAATCCCTTCCGCGGCTGCTCAATGTGGATGTTAGCCTGAACCTGCTGGATCTATCCAGTAACTCTGCCCCCTTGAACGTGATCCAGAGATTGCTGGTCAGCGGGGTTAGCGTGACAAACCAGCCACAGAATCAGCCGCCGACCCTGCATTCGTCACTGAATAAATGGTTCATCTCGGCTAATATAAATTCGTTGCTCACCGTTTTCGTTTCGGAAAGCCCGCTTCCAGCAGACAACCAGTTGGTAGTGACGGCGGGGTCCTCGAACCCCAACCTCGTCTCCATTGTAGCCAATCCTCTGCCCAGCACGAACTACAGCCGCACACTGACGGTCGCTGCTGGCAATCCAGCCAGCCAGACAGCTACGATTACGCTCACTGTGACCGATGACGTGCTATTGACTGGCAGCACCAATATTCTGGTGACCGTGGTAGCCAACACCAGTCTCTCAAATTTGTGTCCGAATATCGATCCGAATCTGGCGGCAGCCATCAGTGTATCGGCGGGGAAGCCTGTGAGTGATCTTACCGCTGCTGATCTTTTAACGCTGAGTCAATTATCCGTTCAGAATTTAACTACGGGCGATGCCAGCGTATGGCAATGGCTTACGAACCTGACGGCGTTGTATTTGAGCGGTAGTTCCATCAGCAACCTGGCCTTTCTGACAAATCTGACTCAACTGGCTTCCTTGACCCTTAACAACGCCAGCGTCACGGACTTCTCACCGTTGGACGGATTAAGCAACTTGATTGGCTTGTCCCTGTACGGCGACTTTATCAGCGACCTGAGCTTCCTGACGAATTTGACACAATTGGGCTCTCTGAGTCTCTACATGACGCTCGTCACGGACCTTTCACCGCTGGGCGGGTTGACGAATCTGCAGTCTCTTTATCTGCAGCAAAACCGGATTGTGAATGTGGTGTCCCTCACCAATCTGTCGCAGTTGTCGTTGGTGGACCTTAGTCTGAACTTGCTTGATCTGAACCCTGGTTCGGCCACGATGGCTGCCATTCAGGAGTTGGCTAATCAAGGTGTCATGGTTACTTACCTGCCGCAGAGGCAGCCGCCGGTTATTGCGATGAATACGAACTGGATTATCGCCGCGAATGAACCCGCGTGGTTGTACTTCACTGTGTCGGACAATGCGCCATTCGGCAATTTCTCCGTTGTTGCCAGCGCCTCGAATACCAATCTCATACCTGGTGCGAACCTGGTGGTCGGGCAGGACGTTAACGACATTGATTGGTTTCTAAACCTGACGTCAGCCAGCAACGAGGTCGGCACGACCACGATCACGCTGACAGCCATGAATGACGCGGGGCTGAGCACGAACGCCTCGATCTTGGTTACCGTGGATCTGCCGCTGCCGTTTGACGGCCCCGTCTTTTCCGACACGAATTTCACATCGTGGGCGACTGGTGGCGACGCGCAGTGGTTTGGTCAAACCAATGTTTCTCCGGCGGACGCCTTCGCGGCCCAGAGCGGCAGCGTCACAAACAATGGCTACTCGTCGTTGGAAGCCGCTGTCAACGGCCCTGGGCTTCTGACGTTCTGGTGGAAGGTTTCTTCCCAAACGAATTATGGCTTTCTAACGTTCTATGTTGATACGAACGAACAGGCCTTGATTACCGGCGAGGTTGACTGGCAGGAACAGGTTTACGAGCTTTCTCCCGGGCTCCATACGCTCTGGTGGTCGTACTGGAAATCCGCGAATACGAGCTGGGGCATGGATGCCGGCTGGGTCGCGCAGGTCAGCTTCGTTCCCGTGAGCTGGCTGCAAGCGGCTGGAGCATCTGTGAGCGGGCAATTTTGCTTCACCCTGTACGGTGTCCCAGGCAGTGCTTACCAGATCCTGACCTCCACTAATCTCGTAAACTGGGAGACGCAGGGGACGATTACCATCCCAGCTACAAGCACTTCCGGGACGGTGCTGTACATTGACTCGCTTTCGACAAACTTCCCGATGCGCTTTTACCGCGCACAGCAACAGCCTCAATAAACTGGTCTTTTATTCATTTCTGCTGCATGCCATCGTGCGCTCGATGAGCGGGTTCCGGTGGTCCGTCGCCAACAAGGAAATAGGTTTGTTGTATGGAGTACTGATTGGGGTGGTTTTTGTCGCGTGGTATTTCCGGCCCCGCCCGCTGATGGTGGTGAACGGGGTGGGGATTACCCTGTTGGCCGGGATTCACTCTTTGAAGAAGCTTCGCACCCTCCTCCCGCTCGAACGCTTGCCTCGGTTGGCGCAACGGGTTGTCGTCCTTCTCCGGTTAGCGTCGCCTCCCGCCCCTGGTTGACCCAGGGCAACTCACTCTGTGCCAAAGCGCCTGCCTCACAGCCGCACGACCTCGACTGAGCCTTATCCGTAAAATTGAGGATACCCAATCCGTACTGGATCGATTGGCCATTTGGAACTTCGAGTAATAGATTTGCCCGAATCACCTTGAAGTGTATGAGTTGGTTTTGTAGCAGCCCAGGCGATTTCTGTCTGCGGCTCGCCCGGCAGAAATTCCTCGGGTTGATTGTTCTCTTGAGCCTGGCGCCTGCCTGCAACCTGGCGGCCACCGGTTGCTTTCCGGCGCCGTCGGGGCTGGTTTCCTGGTGGCCGGGCGATGGCAATGCGAACGACATTGCCAGCACCAACAACGGCACCCTCCAGGGCGGCGCGACCGCCAACGCCCCAGGCGTCGTGGGCT
>JBEKJO010000060.1:0-31935 GCA_050011195.1 Verrucomicrobiota bacterium
CCGACGGCAGTCGGCGCTGATTCTCAGTTCAGACAGATGGCGCCGACTGCCGTCGGCGGCTACACGCTATAGGCGATTTGTGCGAGGTATGAGAATTCCGGGTCAGGAGAAGACGCGAGTTAGCACTTCAACTCTTCAAGAACCGCGCCAGCGGCATCTGGCAGCCAACGCTTCGGCGGGGTAAGTCCAGATTTCAGCCAGCGTCGGATGATAGTGCGGCATGGCGGCGAGTTCGTGGACGGTCATGCGCTTGTGCATGGCGGCGATGATCTCGTGGATGAGTTCGCCGCCCACCGGCCCGACACAACAGCCGCCAATAATCTCGCCGCTGGCCGGGTCGGCCAGCAGTTTAACGAAGCCGTCCTTGGCTTCCATGATCAGCGATTTGCCGTGATCGTTGAAGGGGTAGCTGGCCGCCAAATAGGGGCGGTTTGCCGCGCGGGCGCTCTTTTCGGTCAGACCAACGACGGCAATTTGCGGCTCGGTGAAGATGACCTCGGCGAGCAAGCGATAATCCATCGGTTTCATGCGGTCGGGCTGGGCCGCGTTGTGCGCGGCGACTTCGCCCTGCTGGATGGCGATGTGCGCAATCTCGTGCAGGCCGGTGCAGTCGCCGGCGGCATAGACGTGCGGCAGGCTGGTTTGCATCTGCGCATTGGTGACGATGCGGCGGTCTTCGACGCGGACCCCGATGCCTTCCAGCCCGAGTGAAGCAATGTTCGGGACCCGGCCCAACGCGAAGAGAACCTCCTCCGCCTGTACGCGCACGGTTTGGCCGTTGTGTTCGAAGGCAACTTCCTTCCCGTCGCCGACGCGCCGGGCATCAAGGAGTTTGGTGCCGGTGTAAAGGTCAACGCCTTCGCGGCGGAAAACCTTCTCCAGCTCGGCGGTGGCGTCGTCGTCGAGCTTGGGCAACACGTGGGCGCTGCGCTGGATCAGAGTCACCCGGACGCGGAACCGGGCGAAGAATTGCGCCAACTCGACGGCTACCGGGCCGCCGCCCAGCACAATAAGGGATTTGGGGAGGCGGGCCAGGCTGAGAGCCGTGTCGCTGGTGAGATAGCCCACGTCCTCAAGCTGCGGCAACGGCGAGGGCGCGACGACCGAGCCGGTGGCGATGACGAAATTTGCGGAGGCGAGCGTGTCGCCCGTGCTCAGTTCGAGCGTGTGCGGGCCGATAAAGCGGGCGAGGGCGCGCAGGAACTTGAACTTGCCGTCGGCGAGCTGCTGTTGGCGGTAATCCGCAAAGTCTTTGATCAGCGCATTCTTGCGCGCCATGACCTGAGCGAAGTTGAAGCTGACGTCGTCCGTGCGGATGCCCCAGGGTTCGGTGTGGCCGGCCAGGTGCAGGACTTCGGCGGCGTAGAGCAGGGCCTTGGTCGGCATGCAGCCGCGCAGGATGCAAAGGCCGCCGACTTCCTCGCCGCCCTCAAGGACCACCGTTTTCAGACCCTCGGACGCGGCGGTCCGCGCCGCCGCATAGCCGCCGCAGCCGCCGCCAATCACCGCGAGGTCATAATCGAACTTTGCTCCGGTCGTGCTCATGGTGGAAGAATGCGCCAGGCGTATCCGGCTGGCAAGGCGGGGTTCTCACCCCAGCTATGACGCGCTTGCGCCGGCACATGATCGTGGACTAGGCTGGGTTGTCAAAAATGTTATCACTATGAAGAGCGCTTACGAACTCGCGATGGAACGGCTGGGCAAAAGCTCGCCGACCGTGAAGCTGACCGCCGAGCAGAAGAAAGAGATCGCCGAACTGGAATCCAAATGCGCCGCCAAGACCGCGGAGCGTGAACTCTTCCTCAAAGGCGAGATCGTCAAGGCAATTGACAAAGGCGACGCGAAAGCGGTGGAGCAAATGGAGAAGCAACTGCTCAGCGACCGCAAATCGCTGCGCGCCGAGTGCGAGGAGAAGAAGGAGAAGGTGCGCAATTCGGCCAAGTGAGTTGCATGGTTACAGGGGTTACATGGTTACAAAGGCCGTGCTCATGTAACCTATGCAACTGATCCAACTCATGTAACCTCTGTTCCCCGGCGCTGCCAGAGTTCAAAGAAGTAGAGGGCGACGACGACGAGGGAGTGTTGGATTTTGCCGGTCACTACCAGATGCGGGAGGTCGGCGATGGGCACCAGCCGGGTGACCAGGTCCTCGCCGTGATCGAATTGGACCGGGTGCAGGCAGCGGCAGTTCTCCACCATCACCGTGAAGCAGGTGTTGCTCATGATGGCCGGGTTCGGGAAAATCCGGCCAATGAGGCGCGGGTTTTCACCCGCATACCCGGTTTCCTCGCGGAGTTCGCGCAGGCCCGCCGCAGCGGGGGAGGCGTCTTTGGCATCCATCATGCCGCCGGGGATTTCCAGTTCGACGGTCGCGGACCCATGGCGGTATTGCTCGATCATCACCAGATGCCGGTCGGGCGTGACAGCGATGACGTTCACCCAGTCGGGGCAATCAATCACATAAACATCCTGCGCCTGTTGTGTGCGGGGGGAGATGACCCGGTCGGAACGGAGGGTGAAGATGCGGAAATTGCCGACAGGCTCGGAGCTGACTTTCTGCCAGGGCTTGATGGACATGGTTGAGGGGAGATTGGTGATTGGTGACTGGTGGCCCGTAACTGGTGACTGGTGAATGGTTACTGGTCACTGATTACTGATTACTGGTGATATTGGTGTGTTGTATGGCCTACGCCGGCTGCACGGGCCGTAATCATACTGACTATAATACATTCCAGAAGCAAAAACTATATCGCACGCGACCCGCAAATGGAAGTGGCGCGGGGCCTGGATCGGAGTAGAATCCGCGCGCCGTTGTTTTGGCCGTCGGCGCGCCGCCAGAAAGCGCGCGCGCCCGTCCACGCGGCATTTGCCTTTTGACACTAAACTAAACACTGGAATGAATATGACAGCAATCGCACAACTGCTCGGCGACAAGGCCGAATCCCTGCTCAACTTCAAGAACCCGAAGATCGTGAAGGAACGTCTGCATCTCCCCGGGCCGGACGTGGTGGACCGCCTGTATGCGGTCTCCGACCGCAACAATCGCGTGCTCGGCAACCTGCAACGCATCGTGAGTCATGGCCGGCTGGGCGGCACGGGGTATCTCTCCATCCTGCCGGTGGACCAGGGGATCGAGCATTCGGGCGGGGCGAGCTTTGCCAAGAACCCGGATTACTTCGACGCGGAGAACATCGTCCGGCTGGCGATTGAAGGCGGCTGCAACGCCGTGGCTTCGACCTTCGGCGTGCTTGGGGCCGTCGCCCGCCAATACGCGCACAAGATTCCGTTCCTGGTGAAGATCAACCACAACGAGCTGCTCACGTACCCGAACAAGTTCGACCAGATCATGTTCGGCACGGTGAAGCAGGCGTCGGACATGGGCGCTGCGGCGCTGGGGGCCACCATCTATTTCGGCTCGGACCAGAGCGGGCGGCAGATTGTCGAAGTGGCGCGGGCTTTCGCGCACGCGCACGAAGTGGGCCTGGCGACGGTGCTGTGGTGCTACCTGCGCAACAGCGCGTTCAAGAAGGACAAGGACTATCACGTCGCGGCGGACCTGACCGGCCAGGCCAATCATTTGGGCGTGACCCTCCAGGCGGACATCATCAAGCAGAAGCTGCCCGAGAATAATGGCGGCTTCAAGGCGCTGAACACCGGCGGTGTCAGCTACGGCAAATACGACGAACGCATGTACACCGAGCTGAGCAGCGACCACCCGATTGACCTGTGCCGTTACCAGGTGGCCAACTGTTACATGGGCCGCGCCGGCCTGATCAACAGCGGCGGCGAATCCAAGGGCGCGGGCGACCTGGCGAGCGCCGTCACCACGGCCGTCATCAACAAACGCGCGGGCGGCATGGGGCTGATTTCCGGCCGCAAGGCCTTCCAGCGTCCGATGAAGGAAGGCGTCGCCCTGCTCAACGCCATCCAGGATGTCTATCTGAGCAAGGAAGTTACCGTGGCGTGACGCCCCGCTAACTCGCAGGCGTGACGCCTGCGCTACTTTGTTGCTGGGCCTGGAGATACTCTTCGTCCAAGGCGGCGTAACAAACGGAGTTCGCCCATTCCCCGTGCACCCACTTGTTCTTCAGGAACTCCCCTTCGCGTTTGAGGCCGACCTTCTCCATAAGCCGGCACGCGGCGGTGTCGCGGCTGTCGCACCAACCGGCGACCCGGTGCAGTTTTAATCCCTCAAAGCAAAAGCCAAGCAGGGCTTCCACGGCTTCCAGGGCGAAGCCCTTGCGCTGAAAACCTCGGTTGAGGCTGATGCTGAACGTGACCAGGAGACGCTGTGGATCGGTGAAACTCAAGCTGAGATACCCGATGAGCTTGCCGCCGTCCTGGACCTGGATTCCCAGATAGAGCGGCTGGTCGGGCGTGGTCAGCTTGACGTGGGCGTCGCTCTCCAGCCAGTGCAAGACGCCGTCTTCATCCAGCGGCACGCCGTCCTGGTAGCGGAAAAACTCCTCATCCGACATCAATTCCAGCAAGTCCTTCCAGTCACCCCCGGCCAGGCGCCTCAACACGAGCCTGGGCGTGGTGATGGGGAGCGGTATCTGGCGCCCGACCTCGCTGCCATCGTCGGGCACGATGAGGCTTTCCGTGCAATTGGGGCAGGCCTGGGCGAACCCGGCGCTCTCCTGTGGAAAAGAAACCGGCTCGCCGCAATAGGGGCATTTGAAGTCAATGAAATTCTCTTCCGTGATCATATAGCTCTTGCGCGCGCCGGATGCTGGCGGAAAGCAGGCGCGGTGTGCGAGTTTTCCCGAACTGCGCGCGGTTAGTCGTCCATCAAGGCGTCCATATCACCCAACGGGCGAGTGAACGTGGCATTGGCGGGCTTGACCACCAGCGTGTTGGCCGTCTTTTTCACGCTCTTGGAGATCGCCGCCACGGGCAGGGCGACCACGAAGACCGCCGAGCCGATCACGGTCGCAGCCAGGCAGGCCGGACGGATCACCACGGCGTCGGTCGCAACCGTCAGCGGCCCGCTGTTGTCGGACGCAGCACTCGAAGCGACGCTGCCCAGGCAGACCGCCAGCACGCAGATAGCAGTTAGGAGTTTGGCTTTCATCTCTGGTACATTCAGCGACAGGGCTTGCCTTGTCGAACATATTTTCAGGCCCGACTTGCGGCTCACCCCACGAGCCCCTGCATTCATAGCCCTGCCGGGAGCTTCGGGAATTTCTTGTGCGGCTCTTTCTGGTACCAGTAGCCGACGGAGGCGATGTCGTCCTCCAGGGGCAGGTAGCGCCCGCCGGTTTGCCAGCCCAGCGCCTGGATAGTGACCTTGAGGTCCTTCTCGAAGCGCACGGGGTCGGCAATGTGCCAGCGGTACAACCCAAACCGCTGGCCAGGCTCGTAGGCCTTGTCGGGCGGGATGACTTGCGCCAGGCCGGTGTAGGGCGTCGAGAACACCTGGTATTTCCTGGTCTCGCGGTTCTCGAAGTTGTATGAGCCACAGAAATAATCCTCCGTGCCCGTGCCGCAGATGGTCGGGAATTCCTTGTCGCCATCCATGAAAAACTTGATCTCGCCCTCGCCCCACCAGCCGGGGCTGTGCACCTCCCACGCCAGATAGGTGCCGACGTACTGGCCTTGGCCTTCGACGCCGTCCAGGATGGTGTAGAGCCCCTTCTGGTGGAGGGGGGATTCGCGGCGGAACTGCGCGTGGAAGTAAGCGGCATCTTCCGGCACACCAGTCAGCGTGTAGTTAATCTGGTAATAGAGGGTCATGCCCTTCTCATCCAGGTTCTCGAGGGTGACTTTGGCCTTCCTGCGGAAGGGCATCTGCCAGTAACAGTTGAAAGCGCTGCCCGGGTTCACGCACACCGGCAGCGAGCTGATCTGGCAATACTTGCCCCAGCCACAGGCGAAGAAATCGCCGACGGGGCATTCGACCGACGGCTCAGTCTCGTCGTCCCAATAGAAGCGGAGAATCGAGTGCCGCCAGTTGCCGGCGGGCGTCATCCAGATCTGCTGGATGCAGCCGGGCCCTTTGATTTCGCCCAGGGTAAACGTGCTCCCGGCGGGGATATGGACTGAGGGGGACACCTTCCAACCCTGGCCCAAGTCGCGCGCCGCCCCTTTGCCGGTGCCTTCCGTCGCCATGCCGGCCTTGCCTTTTTCGCCGGTGAAATTCTCCGGGCTGATCGAGCGCGACTGGGCTTGGGAGAGGCGGTAGAGGTTGCCGAGGTTGAGGTCCAGGCCGCTAAACGTGGTGTCCGCCGCGAAGGCGTTCGTGGCGTGATACCCGACGAATAAGGGGCACAAGGCGAGAAGGTAGAGCTTTTTCATAATACGGTTTTCCGAATCAAACATAAGGACTGACCGACTGCTCGCCAGAGCGTTCCGCTCCCGCGAGGAAGACGGACTATTTCTATTTGACGGCCCGCCGCCGCGCAAGCCTGGACTGGCGCTCGCCCGCGACCGGGCACATCCATACACTGCTACCAAAGAGTGCGAACGCCCAACAGTGACGGACCGCGAGCCGTCCCCGGCTCGCAGCTCCGTGTCGCGTTCATCGCCGCTGCGAGCCGGGGACGGCTCGCGGTCCGGGGGCAGTGTTGCGATGCGCCGCAGCGACCGGGCACGACTTTTCGCGTGCTTTGGGCGCGGTTACAGGCAGATTCCCGCCGTGGAAAAGAAGCTGGCGGTCATGGCCGACGTTCTGCCGACGCACACGCCCGAATTGTTCCGGGCGGCGGTGCGGCGCGCGGCGGAACTCCTGCGGGCGGGAGAGGCGGTCGCGCTGCCGACCGAGACGGTGTACGGGCTGGCTGCCAACGCGCTGGATGCCCAGGCAGTGGAGCGCATTTTCCAGATCAAGGGCCGGCCCACGCACAATCCCATCATTGTTCATGTCGCGAGCATTGACATGGCGAGACGCTGCGTCGCGGACTGGCCGGCCCTTGCGGGCAGCCTGGCCAAGGCATTTTGGCCGGGACCGCTGACGCTGGTGCTGCCGCGGGCGAAGGAGATTTCCGGCATTATTGCCGCGGGCGGCGCGACCGTCGGCGTGCGCTGGCCGAGCCATCCGTTCATCCAGGCAGTAATCCACGAGTGCGGATTCCCCCTGGCGGCTCCCAGCGCGAACTTGGCCAATCGAGTCTCACCCACGAACGCCGCGCACGTGCAAAAGTCCCTGGGGGACAAGATCCGCCTGATTGTTGATGGCGGCCAGGCGCAAGTCGGCATCGAATCCACGGTGCTGGACATCTCCAGCGCCCCGCCGCGGCTGCTGCGTCCGGGCATGATTCACGAGCAGGCGCTGCTCGCGGTGACCGGGGAGCTGGCCCTGGGAGCCAGCGAAAGCCCGGAGGTATTGAGAAGCCCCGGCCTGCTGCGGAGGCACTATTCACCGAAGGCCAAGCTGGTGGTGTGGTCGTGGGGGAATGAGGCGGAATTGAAAGCGCGGAGTGCGGAGTGCGGAGTGCCGGCTTGGAGCGTGCATGTGGTGGCTCACACGCGCATTCCCTCGGGCGCGGGCTTGGGTCGGGTCTCCGTGATTCCCCACGATGCCACGGCGTTTGCCCGGGCCATTTACGCGGAGTTGCATCAATGCGACGAAGCGGGGGCCGAGTTGATCGTGGTGGAAGCGCTGCCGGACGCCCCGGAATGGCGCGCGATTGCGGATCGGCTGCGGCGGGCGGCTGCTTGATCTTCTCGTGAGGCAAACCCGGTTGCCCGGTCCAAAACTCTGTGCAAAGCAACCAACGACGTTTATTTGACGCAAGGCAGCGGATTCCGCAATCTTCACCGGCGATGAGATTGCTAGGAATTCTGTTGATGCTGGCCGGCGCGGCCCTGGCGGCGCTGGCGCAGACAAATGTCCCCGGAGTCCGGAAAATGTCGTTGGAGGATTGCCTCCAGAGCGCGCTGGAGAAGAACCTCGATTTGCGCATCGCGCGCTACAACCCGCCCATGGCGCTCGCCGACCTGCAAACCGCCAAGGCCGGTTATGACCCTAATTTCTCGGTCGCCGGCGCGCATAACTACAGCATGTCGGGCGGCGGTCTCTACCCCGGCACCGTCATTCCAGTCCCGCCCAGCACTTCAGATCAGAACAGCTTCAACAGCAGTTTGGGCGGATTGATGCCGTGGGGGTTGAACTATAGTCTGCAAGGCAATGTGGCGGAGACTTACGGGAGCAGCTCCGACATTCCCTTCGATGTGTCCAGCGGTTCGGCGTCCATCAGCCTCACCCAGCCGCTGCTGAAGAACTTCTGGATCGACCAAACCCGTTTGAACGTCAAGGTCGCCAGGAACCGGATCAAGTACTCGGAACTGGGCCTGAAACAGACGATCATGAGCATCGTCACCACGGTCGAACAGGCCTATTACGATCTGATCTACGACCGCGAAAACGTCACGGTGCAGGAAAAGGCGGTCGAGTTGGCTACTCAGTTGGTGGTGGAGAACAAGAAGCGGGTCGAGGTCGGCGCTTTGGCGCCGCTCGACGAGAAGCAGGCGGAGGCCCAGGCCGCCTCGAGCCTGGCGGTCTTGATCGCCGCCCGGAGCACACTGGCCATCCAGGAAAACACCGTGAAGCAACTGGTCACCGACGATTACGCCGCCTGGCAATCGGGCGAGCTGCAACCCACCGCCCCGCTCACCGCGCCCGTGCGGGTCTTTGACCGGCAGATCAGTTGGAGCAAAGGGCTGACGGAGCGCCCCGACCTGCTCCAGGCCAAGCTCGATGTGGAACGCCAGGGGATCACCCTCAAATACAACCGTAACCAGCTTTTCCCGGAATTGGACCTCGTGGGCAGCTACGGCCAGGGCGCCAGCGGCTTTGATATCAGCGAATTCAGCCAGGCCTTCAACCAAATAGGTCAAGGCAGCCGGCCCTTTTACTCCTACGGCGCCCAATTGATCTTCCCGATCGGCAACGACAGCGCCCGCGCTGCCTACAAGAAGAGCAAATTGGGGATGGAGCAGTACCTGCTGACGCTCAAGAAGCTCGAACAGACGATCATGGCTGCGATTGATAACGACATCAAACAGGCGCAGTCCAGCTTCCAGCAAGTCGCCGCCACGCGCGCGGCCCGCGAGTACGCCGCCGACGCGCTGGACGCCGAGCAGAAAAAGCTCGAAAGCGGCAAGAGCACCACCTATACGGTCCTGCAAATGCAGCGCGACCTCACCACGGCGCGCGGCAATGAAATCCAGGCCCTGGCCGCTTACAACAAAGCTCTGGCCCAACTCAGCCTGGACGAAGGCTCGACGCTCCAGCGGCTCGGCATCAACATCGAAGTGAAGTAACCTGCGGTTGAACGCAGCGCGGCAAAGCCGCAACCAAAGTGATGGGTGATTGGTGATCGGTGATTGGTGACTGGTGACTGGTGATTGGTGATTGGTGACTGGTTTGGCATCGTGTTTTGTCCAAGAAATGGACAGTAGGGGTGTCAACAGCCGCCTGAAGGAGAGTCGCTCCCCCCCACCGCTACCGTTGCGCTACCGTTGCGCTACCGTCGCAATACGCCAACTCCTCCATTGGGGGCTTTGAGGACGGGCGATAGGTGCCGGTGCTTTCGATGCAGTAGCGCAAGGTGTCGGGGTCGGCCTTGCTGGCGAGAACGCCGAGGACCCGGCGTTTGGTGGCGATGAGGTCGTGCCAGTGGGTGGAGAATTCTTTCTCTGGTGCAAAGCCTGCTCGAAGGCACTATGGCGTGATGCGTGTTGCGTGTTCCGCATGGTGCGACCGAACGGGGCAAATAGGAGATTGCGAACAGGGGGCAGAGTGGTGTAGAGCAACGTATAGCGGCTCTCGCTTTCTCGGGGAAAGCTACACTTTTATTGGCGGGGAAAGGGGTGGGTTGTGTTCCGCCGGCCTGTTCCGCCTCGGCGTCGAGTTCCTGGACCACGACCGCGCCATGCCGCTCGAACCGTTCTCGCTACCGCTCAACGACACCGACGTAATGGCCGGCGAGCAGCATTGAGAGCCGGGGTGAGAACTCCCCGAACTGCCTTCACGCATTGCGCCCTTGAACCAGACGGGGCGAAGGCTGCATATGGGGTGAACACCCCATAGATTAAATATTACAAGAATAGTAGTTTCCCGCCAGTTTGATAGTTGAAACAGCATGAACTATAAACATTCTACAGGACCATTGATATTGGTTCGAGTGGAAGTGAAATGGAACTAAAGCACTCACCGAATTACGAATATTATGAAAACTGTACGACTCGCCTGTGCCAGGGGCCGGACGCCCATCCTGGGCCTGAGCTGCCTGCTGCTTCTCGCATCCATCCTGCCGGTGAAAGCCCAGCCGGGAGCTCCGCCGACGCTCTCCATTACTCCTCAGAGCGGCAATCAAGTGACGCTCAATTGGCTGGACACCAATAGCTGGCTGCAGGCGGCGCCCCTGCTCGGCAGCCCCTTTTCCTGGATCAACCTCAACGACACGGCCACCAACCTGGTGACGCTGCCGATCAACCAGCCGGCGCAGTTTTTCCGCCTGGTGGTCTCGCCGGTGCTGCCGCCGCCGACGGAGTTGAATCTGCAAACGGCCAGCGACACCAACGGGGATTATTATTTCACCCTGAACTGGGACGCCGTGCCCGGCGCGGTTTCCTACAACCTCTACATGGCTGCGGCGCCAGGCGTAACCAGCATTAACTACACGAACCTGCCGGGCGGCCTGGCGTTTATGGGCATCACCGACCTCTTCGCGGCCGTGCCCGACGTGCCAGACGGCAGTTTTTCACCCGCCTTGGCCAATGGGGCGCCGTACTCCTTCGTCGTCACCGCCGTTTCCTCGACCGGCGTGGAGAGCGCGGACTCGAATCCCGCCAGCGGATTGTTCGGTCCGTCCGGGGGCGCGGAAGGGAGGGTGTTTGCGGAGCTGAGCTCGGGGACCAACTCGGTTGAGGTTGACCTGCCCAATGTTTTGCTGTCGCTGGTCAACACCAACAATCCGGCGCTCAGCAACAGCGTGGTCAGCGACGTCAACGGCGACTTTACTTTCCCGCCGATGCCGGCCGGGAATTACCAGCTCTGCTGGCAGGCGCGCGGCTTCCTCCCGGCCTGTTCCAATAACATTACGATTTCCAACGCCAGCGTGGGACTGTTCGGGATCCAGCTTTTTCCCGCGTCGGGTGTGGGTTTTGTCTATGGTCAAGTCAGTTATCTGGACGGCTCCCCGGTTTATGACGCGGACAGCTTTTTCGGGATTGACATCGAGCCGGTGGTCGTTTTGACCGGGTCGAACAACAGCGTCGTGGCGTCTGCGCCGGTCAACTCTTCCGGCCAATACGCCATCGCGGGCTTCAGCCCGGCGGCCAGCATGACCGTCAGCGTGACGGTGCAGGGCGCCAGCGTGTCATCCAATATCAACACCTTTGTCACGGGCGAGGCCGATTTGGTTTTGCCCGACACTCCGCCCGAGATTATCTCCCTGGTGGCCACCAGCAACGGCGTCCCGGTTTACAGCGTCGCGCCCGGAACGACCGTGCAGGTGACTGCCACCGCCACTGGCAACAACCTCAGCTATGAATGGTTGGATATCAACGGTCTGACCTCCTATCCCTCATCTCCCATCATTTCGTGGACCTTGCCAACCAATGCGGTTGGGTTCCAATACTTGTGGGTGCGGGTCAGCGACGGCCAGGGAGGATATGCGGAGGCACGGTTGGAGTTGAACGTTAATCCCTTCGTCCTTTTCAGCGGAACGGTCGTGGGCAGCGACACCGGGGCACCGATCAGCAACGCCGTGGTCCAGCTCAGCACTCTTGCCACCAACGTTGTCGCCTACACTGACACCAACGGTGACTTCGCGATCGAGGTCAACATTGCCAACCAATACCAGCTCGGCATCACGGCCGCGGGCTACGTACCTCTGGACAACGTTTTCTCCTCTGAGACAGCCGACGAGACGTACACCCTCATGGCCATCTCCACCCCCACCAACATTTATTGCCCGGCGGGTCCATTGACCTGGGTCACCAACTGTGCCGGGGTGGTGGTGGCGATCCCCTACGGCGGGCTGGTGGACTCGAACAACAATTCCTATGCGGGCTGCTTTTTCGTGAGTTTGGACACCCTTGACCCCTGCTGCCCGGCGAACAACTTCGTAGGCCCCAACCTGATCACGGACGGCTCCATCCTGCAGCCTTACGGTTTGGTGAACGTGGCCGTCTCGGACCTGGGCGGCGATCCGTTGTTTCTGGCGCCCGGCTACACCGCTGAAGTGTTCGTCCCCATCTCGCCGTTTTGCACCGATACGAATTACGCCCAGCCCACTAATGCGCTCTCGTTCACGCAGGATCCGGTTTCGGGCGAGTGGACGCCGGTCACCAACGCCGGCCTCGCCACCAACCTTGTCTGCGGCACCAATGTTGTCGGCTACACCAGTTCCGTCAACGACTTCGGGCTGCTGTGCGACGGCAGACCGTGGGGCCCGCCGGTGCCCGCCCAGCCGCCGCCTGCCCGAGTGACCCTGCGCGTGCAATTTCTGGTGGACGACTCCCTCAACCCCCCGCTGAAGGTGGGCACCTTTTATGACGACGGCAAGGGACACCCGGACCCAAGAACGGACCCATTTATAAACGTTGACTACTCGGGCCAGACGTTCGTGTACTCAAACATCCTCGTGGGCAGCACGCTGTGGTTTGAGGTTCTAAGTCCCCGCCAGGCGCCCGGCTACTACTACGGCAACGGCGGTCCCCTCCTCGCCAACAGTCAAAAGGATGTCGTCCAGGCGCTGAGCTACCCGGTGCCGGCGGTTCCCGCCAATCCCGTGGTCGTCACGCTGGGCCTGGGCCAGAATATTGATCTCGCCCGCAGCGCCCAACTGAAGGGCTTGGCGGCGGCCAAAGCCGTCGTTGGCAACGGCATCCAGGCCGGGGACTTGGGCAACGGGTTCCTTGCGCGCGGAACCAGCCGGATCAATGCGAACTACAATGCCATCGTCAATTACTATCCCCGAGTGGATAAGCCGGCGCAGAAGACGAACTTCCATGACTGGCAGGTGGCCAACGGTTGGGACCCGGCGAAACTCGGCCCCTACGGAGGCATCGGTCGAGGGGATGACAACTACGCCCTGTACTTCAATGCCAACGATCTTGGCGCGGGCCGCCGCATGGGCATGAAAAGCTATCAGGACCTTGATGGTAAAAGTAGCGTTGCGTACTATGTAGCAACCTACGCCACCTTGGCCGACGCCGAAGCTGACGAAGGCGCCAAACTCCAACCCGGTGATCCCAAGAGCAAGCTCAAGTACATTGTCTGCATGGAATTCTCTCTCCCGCGGGACAAGAACAACAAGCAGGCGGGCAACCCGCGTTACATCAAGTTTTTCGCCTTCACTAATAATGTGAACGCCCAACTCGGCCTCACCGGCGTGGTGCCCAACGAATCGCGCGCCCGGCCTTTCCAAGTGCCGTATCTTTGCTTGAAATGCCACGGCGGCGCAAACCCCGAGCTCGTCAACGCGAACAAGGAGCAGGAGTTTGGCGACGTCCGGGGCCAATTTGTCCCCTTCGACGTAGCCAATTACACCTTTAGCAGCCGCGGCGCCAACGATCCATTCTCGCCCAACAACCCCAACTTTCTGAAGACATTCAACGCCCTCAACCAAGGCTTGCTGACCAGCCAGAAACTCGCATCCACGATGCCAGCCAACCTGCAAATAGTGCTCAACTATATCTTGGGCAACAACCAGAGTTACACGACGGCAGCGCCTCCCAAAAACGGGGGCTGGGATTGGAGCGACGACACCAGCGGTTTGTACAGCAAAGTCTATGCGATCTCCTGCCGCTCGTGTCATGTGACCCAAGTTGGCGGCGAGAACTGGTCCACCACCGGTGAGTTCACGACCGCCCTGCTGATGATCGCCGGCGGTGATCCCGATCGGCCTCTGGCCGTTGGCCCCTTCATGCCGCACGCCCAGCGAACGTTCGGCATCTATTGGGGCAGTGCTGCCGCCCAACAGTTGAACAAGCTGGGAATCGTCACGCAGCCCACGGTGAGCCAGCCCGCTCTGGCCAACGACGTCATGAACCCGCTGTACTTCAAGTAGCCGTTGCCGCTGCCGTCCGCCAGCGATATGAGATTATTGACCTCTCCTTCCGCGCATTTGACAAGTCACACGCTGTGCGCTGGGCAGGGGTCGGGGGCGAAGACCCAAGCCGGGTCCTCGACGAAATCGGTGACCATTTCCGCCACGTCGGCGTGCTTGATGGGAAGATACTTCCCGGTGGCGGCGGCCAGAGCCAACCCGGCCTGATTGCGCAATTCGGCCCTGGCCCCGAATAGTTTGCCACGCCGGTTGCTGACCAGCTCACCGCTGGCGACCAGCGCTTCGCCCGGCCGGACCGGGTTAAGGAAGCGCACGTTGAGTTCGGCGCAGAAGGCGAAGCGTTGGGTCTGCACGGCGCAGGCCCAAACCATGATTTCATCCAGCAACGTGGCAATCAGTCCGCCATGGACGGTTTGCCGGAAGCCGACATGCTCGGGTTGCGGCACAAACCGGGTTTGGACGAGGCGCCCATCGGTCTCGAAGCGAAGTTTCAGCCCCGCCGGGTTGGACTCGCCGCAGACAAAGCACGAGCGGGTGTGAGGCAAAAGTTTCATGCCGGCAATAGGCGGCGGCCCGCAGAAACAGGCAAGCACTTTTTAGCGGGAGTGAGATTTCCCAACCTTCCCTGGGCTTCTTGACACTGCCCTGGACCGCGAGCCGTCCCCGGCTCGCCGCAGCCACGAAACAACGATCGAAGCTCTAGCACCTTCCAACGCGCTGCGAGCCGGGGACGGCTCGCGGTCCGTCAGCGTTGGGCGGTCTCACTCCTTGGTGGCAGTGTCATCCGCCCACCTTCCCTCCCTACTTGCCCCGCGTCCAAGGCTCTGCTATGCAACGCGGCGATGATTAAAACAGGTCCAGGTCCCGTCTAAGGCGCATGGCAGTCGCGGTTTCCTCTGCGCCACGCGTGAGCGTGGACGGCAAATTCTTCCGGCTCGGCGAAAAGAAATTCTACGCCAAGGGCATTGCATACGGCCCTTTCGCGCCGAATGCGGCCGGCCAGCCGTTTGCCGCGCCGGAACAGACCGCGAGCGACTTTGCCCAAATTCGTGAACTCGGGGCCAATCTCATCCGGGTTTATCACGTCCCGGCTAAATGGTTTCTGGACCTGGCCGCGGAGCACAAACTCAAGGTGCTCATTGACATTCCGTGGAACAAGCATCTCTGTTTTCTTGACTCCCGCGCCCGACGGGCGGAAGCGTGCGAAGCCGTGCGCCGGGCGGTGTACGCCTGCGCGCGCCATCCGGCGGTGTTCGCCTTCAGCGTCGCCAACGAGATTCCGCCCGACATCGTGCGCTGGAGCGGCGCGCAGGCCGTCGCTGATTTCATTGATGACCTGGTTCAGGAAGCCAAGCGGGCGGACCCGGAGTGCCTGTGCGCCTTCACCAATTATCCGCCCACAGAATTCCTGCGCCCGCAGAGCGTGGACTTCCTCTGCTTCAATGTCTATCTGCACCAGGCGCAGCCGTTCAAGAATTACCTCGCGCGCCTGCAGATGCTGGCCGAAGCCAAGCCCCTGCTGCTGGGCGAATTCGGCATTGACTCGCTGCGCGAGGGCGAAGCCCGCCAAGGTGAAATCCTGCAGTGGCAGATCGAAAGCGCCTTTCGCGGCGGTTTGGCCGGCGCGGTCGTGTTCACCTTCACCGATGACTGGTGGCGCGGCGGACGCCAGATCGAAGATTGGAAACTGGGGCTGACCAGACGCGACCGACGGCCGAAGGCGGCGTTTCGGACGGTGCAGAAGATGTTTCGCGCGGCGCCGTATTTCCCGCTGCCGCGCAGTCCGAGAGTCTCGGTGGTGGTGCCCAGCTACAACGGCGAGCGCACGCTCAAAGCCTGCCTGGATTCGCTGGAACGGCTTAACTACCCGGACTACGAAGTGATCCTGGTGGACGACGGCTCGGGCGACACGACGCGGCAAATCGCCTTCGCGCATCCCAATGTCCGCTACTTTCGCCACGAGAAGAACCTCGGCCTCTCCGTCGCGCGCAACACCGGTATCGCCGCCGCGACGGGAGAGATTGTCGCATCCACGGACTCCGACTGCCGGGCGGACGAGGACTGGCTGTACTATCTGGTGGGCGATTTGTTGGAGAGCGGATTCGCGGGCATGGGCGGCCCCAACCTCCTGCCGCCGGAAGATTCGCTGGTGGCCGCGGCGGTCATGGCGTCGCCCGGCGGACCGGCGCACGTGATGTTGACCGACCGCCAGGCCGAGCACGTTCCCGGCTGCAACATGGCCTTTCACAAATGGGCGCTCGGCCAGCTCGGCGGGTTCGACCCGACGTTCCACCAGGCGGGCGACGACGTGGATCTCTGCTGGCGCTTGCAGCAGGCCGGCTACGAAATCGGGTTCAGCCCGGCGGCCTTTGTCTGGCATTACCGCCGCTCGACCATCGGCGCCTATTTGAGACAGCAGCGCGGCTACGGCGAGGCCGAAGCCTTGCTGGTGCGCAAGCACCCGGAATGCTTCAATTCGTTTGGCGGCAACCTCTGGCGCGGCCGGATCTACACCACCGCCAAGCTCGGCGACTTGATTCGGCCACCGATCATTTACCGGGGCCTGTTCGGCAGCGCCGGCTTCCAATTTCTCTATGCCTCCGAGCCGGCCTTCAATTTGATGGTCTGCACCATGCTCGAATATCACGTGCTGGTCACGCTGCCGCTGTGGGTGGTGTCGGTGATCTTTCATCCCCTGCTGCCGGTCGCCATCACCAGTTTGCTCATCTCCCTCGGGGTGTGCGTCGCGGCGGGCGCGCAAGCCGCCTTGCCCAGAAACAAGCGGCGCTGGTGGTCGCGGCCGCTGGTGGGGATGCTTTTCTTCTTGCAGCCGATCGTGCGGGGTTGGGCGCGCTACCAGGGCCGTCTGATGCTGCGGCCCACGCCGCTGGCGGCGCAGCAGACGCTCGATTCCATCGCGCTGCGGGACAGCCGGCAACCGCTGCGCGAGGTCCAATACTGGGCCGAGCAGCGCCTCGACCGGCTGGCGCTGGTGGCCGACATTCTGCGCCGGCTGGACCAGCAGGGCTGGCCGAACAAATCCGACATCGGCTGGAGTGACTACGACGTGGAGGTGTACGATACCCGCTGGAGCAAGCTGCAGCTCACCACGGTTGCGGAAGAGCATCCCCAGAGCAAACAACTGATCCGCTGCCGCCTGCGCGCGCGCTGGGCTTTGCGGGCCAGGGTCGCCTTCTGGTCGCTGTGTGGGTTCGAGCTGCTCGTCTGTGGTTTTGTCGGGCCCCGGCTGCCCTGGTTGTGGTTGCTGCTGCTGACGCTGCCGCTGTTCGCCTGGTTCCTCCGGCGCGAGCAAAGGAACTTGCAGAGCATGATCGCCGTGTTCCTCGACGAGCTGGCCAAAGAATGGCGCCTCGCCAAAGTGCAGCCGCAGAACGCCCGCCAACCCGCGCCGGAACCGCAGGCCGCGCCCTGATTGCGTCCGTTGGACCAACGCGGTAGTTTGAAGCCCGGCATCGCTATGATTCAGTATCTCGACCTGTTGCGCCATGTACTGGAGCACGGGAAATTCAAGACTGACCGCACCGGCACCGGCACCTATTCGGTGTTCGGGGCCCAAGCGCGCTTTCCCCTCGCCGACGGATTCCCACTGCTCACGACCAAGAGGCTCCACCTCAAGTCCATCATCTACGAACTGCTCTGGTTCCTCCGCGGCGACACCAACACCCAATACCTGCACGACCACGGGGTGACCATCTGGGACGAGTGGGCGGACAAAGACGGCAACCTGGGCCGCATTTACGGCGCGCAATGGTGCGATTGGCGCACCCCGGATGGCCGATCCATCAACCAGATCGACCAGGTCATCCATCAAATCCAGAAGCAGCCCGACAGCCGCCGGCTGATCGTCAGCGCCTGGAACGCCGGCGAGCTTGACCAGATGGCGCTGGCGCCCTGCCATGCGTTGTTTCAATTCTTCGTGCTGGAGGGCGAACTGCACTGCCAGCTTTACCAGCGCAGCGCGGACCTGTTCCTGGGCGTGCCCTTCAACATCGCCTCCTACGCCCTGCTCACGATGATGGTCGCGCAGGTCTGCAAGCTCAAGCCCGGCACATTCGTCCACACCTTCGGCGACTTGCATCTCTACGCGAATCACCTCGACCAGGCCCGGCTGCAGCTCACCCGCCCGCCGCGCCCGCTGCCGCAGATGAAGCTGAATCCTGCCCTGAAGAATATCCACGATTTCCAATACGCCGACTTTGAGCTGACCGGCTACAACCCGCATCCCGGCATCAAAGCTCCCATCGCCGTGTGAACCCTTTCAAGGCCATCGCCGCCATGTCGCTCAATCGGGTGATTGGCGCCGGCAGCCGCATCCCGTGGCATCTGCCCGAGGATTTCAAGTGGTTTAAGCAAATGACCACCGGCCAGATCATCGTCATGGGGCGCAAGACCTTCGAGTCCATCGGCCAGCCGCTGCCGAACCGGACGACCATCGTCCTCACCCGCTCGCAGCGCCCGATACCAGGCGTGCGGACGCTTTCCGCTCTGAGCCAGCTTGATCCGGCCGATGCCGCCCTGGCCGAGCGCGAAATCTTTATTTGCGGCGGGGCGCAACTTTACCAACAGGCCTTGCCGCTGTGTTCGGATTTATACCTGACCCTCGTGCAGCGCGTCGTCGAAGGCGACACCCTGTTTCCGCCCTTCGAAGACCAATTCGAGCTGGTCGAAGAAGTTCTCCACCGCCCGGAATTCAAGATTCTGCACTATCGGAAACATGGCCGGTGATTGGTGATTAGTGATTAGTGATGGGTCAGCGGTGAGCGGGAGCTATTTGAGCTGAGCGGCTCGGTGCGAATCACCAATCACCAGTCATCGGTCACCAATCACCAATCACCAGTCACCAGTCACCAATCCCCACTTTAGACTTTAGACTTCTGACTTTAGACCTTGGACTTTAGACTCCCGGCCCGATGTCGCAGATGTTGAAATCCTCCGGGGCGATGGCCGCCGCGACGCTGACCAGCCGGGTGCTGGGCATGGTGCGCGAGATGGTCTATGCGGCGTTCATGGGCAACGGCGCGGTCGCTAGCGCCTTCGTCCTCGCCTTTCAGGTGCCCAACCTCTTCCGCCGGCTGCTGGGCGAAGGGGCGCTGACCGCGGCCTTCATCCCGATGTTCAAACAGAAGGAAGTCAAAGAGGGGGAAACCGAAATGTGGCGTTCTGCCAACGCGGTCATTTCCGGGCTGGCCATTGCCGCCGGAGCGGTGACGGTCGTGGCGGTTCTCGGCATTTCCCTCGCGCTGGCCGCCGGGCAGTTCGAGGACGAGACGCGGCTGATGCTCCAATTGTTGCGCCTGATGTTTCCCTATATGCTGTTGGTGTGCCTGGCAGCCGTGTTCATCGGCATGGCCAACGCGCGCGGCCATTTCTTTGTGCCCGCGCTGGGAGCGGTGGTTCTCAACCTCGTGATGATCGCCAGCGTGTTGTTTCTGGCCCCGCGCATGGGGCGCCGCCTGGAAGAACAAATCTTCGGCCTCGCCATCGGGGTATTGGTGGCCGGGCTGGCCCAGGCCTTCTTCCAGTTGCCGAGCCTGTCACGCGAAGGTTACCGCTACGAATGGGTTTCACCCTGGCGTGATCCCACCGTCCGCGAGGTCGTCCAAAAGATGCTGCCTGGATCCATCGGCGTCGCCGCCTTCCAGATCAACGTGCTCGTGACGCAGTGCTTCTCCTTCTGGTTCGGCAAATCCATCGTCGCCACTTTCAACTACTCCGTGCGCCTGATGGAGCTGCCGCAGGGCATGTTCGGCATTTCCCTGGCCACTTATCTGCTGCCGACCCTCGCCGGCTTGGCCGCGGCAAAGAAGCTCCCCGAATTCCGCCAGACCCTCAACCAGGGGTTGAGCTATCTGGCGTTCGCGAACCTGATCGCCTCCGCCATCGCCCTGACGCTGGCCGTGCCGATTGTCCGGCTCATCTTCGAGCGCGGCAGATTCGGGCCCGACGCCACGCAGCGGGTCGCCCTGACGCTGGCCTGGTTGGCGCCGGGACTCTTAATGTTCTCGATGAACAACATCCTCGCCCGCGCATTCTATGCGCTCAACGACATCAAGACCCCCATGAAAATCAGCATCGTCTGCCTCGGTTTGAACCTCCTGTTCGCGGTTTGGCTGGTGCAGCCCTACCGGGAAGCCGGGCTGGGCGTGGCCAACACCTTAAGCGCGTCATTGAACCTGGCGCTGCTGGTTTACGCCTTGCGCCGCAAACTCTCGCCCCTCGGCCTGACGGGCCTGGTCCACACGCTGCTGGTGCTGGTGCCTGATGCGGTCCTGGCGGGAGCGGTGGCCGCGGCGCTCGCCTGGCTCTGGGAGCAGAGGCTCGGCCATGCCACGCTGATGCTCAAAGCCGGGGTGGTCTTCGTGCCGGGCGCGGTCGCCGGCCTGGTTTATTGGCTGGTGGCGCTCTGGCTGAAAGTCCCCGCGGCCCGGGAGATGACGGCCCTGGCCCTGCAAAGGTTTCGGAAGGCGACCAAGGGTTAACCACATTCCCAATTGACTTGTCGTCAGGCGCCGATTTGTGAAAATATTCATGGCAATATGGCAAACAAGAAGGCTCGCATAACGTCCCAAGCTGCGCCCTCGAAGGCCAAACCGCCGGTCGGAATGGTGATCGTCAATCACAACCTGAAAGCTTCGCTGCGCGACACGTTGCAGTCCGTGCGCAAAGTCCATTATCCGTCGGTCACCGTAGTAGTTTCCGACAACGCCTCCTCCGACGGCGCCCCGGAAATGGTGCGCCAGGAATTCCCGGAGGTTCACCTGCTGGCGCACAAAGAAGAACAGGGCTACGCCCGCGCGGCCAACCTGGGCCTGGCCTTTCTGTCGGACAAGGTGAAGTACATCTTCAGCACAACCAATGACGTGATCTTCGACCCGGAGATCCTCAACGTTCTGGTGGACTACGCCGAGAGCCATCCCGAAGCGGGCGTTCTGGGCGCCAAAATCCTGTTCTTTGACCGGCCGGACGTGATCTGGCACGCGGGCGGCAGCATCCATCCCCTGCACGGCCACAGCCGCCACTTCGGGTGGAACCGGCGCGATCATTCGCGTTACGGCCAGGTGCGCGAGTGCGACTTCGTCACGGGCTGCGGCTTTCTTCTGCGCTGCGCGGCGCTCGACCAGGCCGGTTTTTTCAAGGAAGACCTGGTGTTCTACTCCGAGGATGCCGAACTGTGTTACCGCATCCGGGAAAGCGGCTATCGCGTGGTCTATGTGCCGGCGGCCAAAATGTGGCACAAGGTGGACACCACGCTGGCCAAGAACCGGCCGCTGCAACTCCGCTACAGCACGCGCAACGGCCTCTACCTGATCCAGCGTCACCGCGTCGGTTGGTACCCACTGTCGCTCTGGGTGCATCTGCTGGCGGTCTGTCCGTTCAAGATGCTGGTTTTCACCCTTATGTTGCGCGGGCAGAACTCCGTCGGCATCTGGCAAGGCATCAAGGATTGGCGCCAGGGCCGGTTCGGTTGGCTGCCTAACCCGGCCCCGCCCCAGGCGCGGGCGCCTTAGCGCAGCGCTGCAGAGATGGCGCTGCCCGGCCAAACCATCACACCAATTCAACCTATAACCCGTTGCATGTCCGAAGTAGCCTTGGTTTATCTCGCGCGAGCGCGCAGTGGACTGGAATCGCTGCGGCGCTTTCTTCGGAGTTACGAATGCCATCCGGGCGGCCTGGAGCATGACTTGCTGGTGGTGTTCAAGGGCTTCTCGCGGGAGGCCGAGTTGGCAGAGTGGCGCGCGGCCCTGACCCCCTTTCCTCACCGCGAGTTTCGGATGTCGGATTTTGGGTTCGATGTGCGCGCCTATTCGCTGGCGGCGCGGCGGCTTCCCCATCGTTACCTCTGCTTCCTGAATTCCTTCAGCGAACCCCTCGCCCCCGACTGGCTGCGGATACTCCACCGCTGGGTGGTTGAGCCGGGCGCAGGAGTGGTCGGCTGCACGGCGTCCTGGACCAGCATTGCTTCCATTGTGGAACATCAACTCGCTTCTGGCTCAGCTCTGCCGCCGCTCCAACGACTCGTGCTGCGGATCAAGGTTCCCATCAACCGCCGCGCTTTCGCGCCGTTCCCCAACCCCCACCTGCGCAGCAACGCCTTCATCATTCCCCGCGAGCTGATGAACCGCGTCTGGCCTGGCTTCGTCGCCACCAAGCGCGCGGCCTATCACTGGGAAAGCGGTCGAAAAGGGTTCACTCGGCTCGTCCAAGAGATGCGCCTGCGCGTGTTGGTTGCAGGAAAGGATGGCCACGCCTACGCCCCCGAACAATGGCCGCACAGTGGCACTTTCCTCCAAGGCAAACAGGGGAACCTGCTGGTCGCGGACAATCAAACCCGCGGCTACGACGCGGCGGACGCGGCGTCACGGCGCCGCTTATCAATCTACGCCTGGGGTGTGGACTTGACGTTGGCACAAGGGGAAAATCGCCGGAAACTCCCTGCGGCGGAGTGACCCTCTGCAAGGTAGGGCGCGCAGTCCTCTGCGCGCCGCCGCTCCCTGCGGCTACAGGCTGCGCCAAAGTTCCTTCAACCCCTGCTCCAGGCTGAATTGCTGCTGCCAGCCCAACTGCTTCAGCCGCGTCGCGTCCGCGACCACGAATCCCAGCGGGTCCTTTTCGACCGGGGAAACCTCCTCGACCAGTTCGGGCCGGCCCAGCATCTCCGCCACCGTATCGGCGATCTGACGGACGGAAATCCCGATGCCCGTGCCCCAATTGATCAAGCCGGTGTAGCGCTTTTCCACCGTCAGCAAGATCGCCGCGGCGAGGTCTTCGATGTAAATGTAATCCTTCGTGCTGTGGGGTGTCCTGAGCGCCAGCTTCTCGCCGCGGCGGAGCTTCTGGATGAGCGCGCTGCACAAGCGCGCCGGGTGCTCGCCCACGCCGTAGGGATAAAACACCCGCCCCCAGCAGAATTGCCAGCCGTCCCTGCGCGCTTCGGCTTCCAGCGTTTCGCGCAGCGCATTTTTGCAGCGCGAGTAGAGCGTCGTGGGCGCCACCGGCGTCCGCGCCTCGGACAGAGGCGCGTTGGTGATATGGTATTCGATGCAGGTGCCAACGCCGACGATTTGTTTTGTGCCCAGGCCGCCCAGCCGCCGCGCCAGCTCCAGGCTCCACCGCAAATAATCCTCGTTCTCCGGCGATTCGAGATAAACGCCCGGCGTCGCAATCCAGGCGAAGTGAACGCAGACCTCCGGCTGAAACCGTTCAATCGCCCGCCAGGGCAAATCGGCCAATGTGCCCGTTAGCCAGAGCATCCGCTCGCTGGCCGGCACGTGGGCCGGCGCCGTTTCCGTGGGCAGCATCAGACCGGCGAGCTCGTGACCGTGGCTCAACGCCAGTCGGCAAAAGGCCGACCCGATGAAACCCGTCGCGCCGGTGACCAGCATCTTCATTTCAAGCCAGCCAGCAAAGGCAGCTCGCGATCACGCTCCGAGAGTTTGGGATCGGCGACCGGCCAGTGAATGTTCACCGCGGGATCGTTCCAGCGCAGGCCGCGCGCGAGGGCGGGCACGTAGGACTCGGACATCATGTAAAAAACCTCGCAGTTGTCCGTGAGGCACTGGAAGCCGTGCGCAAGTCCGCCCGGAACATAAAGCTGGCGACGGTTCGCGGCGGACAACTCGAAGCCCTCCCACCGGCCGAAGGCCGGCGAGTCGCGCCGCGCGTCCACCAACACGTCGAAGATAGCGCCAGCGGCGCAGCGGATGAGTTTGATCTCCGGCTTCGGGTCGGCCTGGAAGTGCATCCCGCGAATCATGCCCCGTTCCCGCGTGAGTGTGAGATTACACTGGGGCCAGCGGGTGTTGAGGCCGTGCGCGGCGAATTCCTGCTCGCAATACGTCCGCGCCAGAAACCCGCGCGAGTCCTCGCGCAACTCGAGTTCCACGAGCCACACCCCGGGCAGGCTGCTGGGGGAGAACTTCATCTCACACCACCGTCACCCGCGGGATCGGCAGGATGAACTTCCCGCCGGCAGCGCGATAGGCCCGCTGCTGCGCGAGGATTTCGTCGGCAAAGTTCCACGTCAACAGCAGCGTGTAGTCGGGCCGGCGGGCCAGCAGCTCCTCCGGCGGCAGAATCGGCAGGTGCGTCCCGGGCGTCAGGCGGCCTTGCTTGTAGGTGCTGCGGTCCACCACAAAGTCCAGTTGCGCCGGGCCGAGGCCGTAGAAGTTGAGCAGCGTGCTGCCTTTGGCCGAGGCGCCGTAGGCCGCCATCGCGTGACCGGCGCGGCGCCAGTCGGTAATCCGGGTGTTGAGCGCGGTCTTGAGCTCCTGCGCGCGCGCCGCGAAGCTCTGGTAGTAAGGCAGCCCGGCGAGCCCTTTGCGCTGCTCCTCGTCCAGCATCACCGTCACGCTCGGCTGGACCGCCTGGCTGCCCGTTACCCCCGCGAAAAGCCGCAGCGAACCGCCGTGAATCGGGAGACGCTCGACGTGCCAGACCGTCAACCCGTGCCGCTCGAACAACGGCTTGAGTGCCGTCAGGCTGAAGTAAAACACGTGCTCGTGGTAGATCGTGTCGAACTCGGTCTTCTCGATCAACTCCGCGGCATAGGGAAACTCCAGCACCACCCGGCCTTTCGGCTTGAGCAGCGCGCGCAGGCCGGCCACGAAGTCGTTCGTATCCGGCGCGTGCGCAAAAACATTGTTGCCGAGAATCAAATCGGCCTGACGCCCGGCGCCGGCCAGACGGCCCGCCAGCTCTTGGCCGAAAAACTCAACCAGCGTCTCGATGCCCCGCTCGCGGGCGACCTTGGCGATGTTCGCCGCCGGCTCAATGCCCAGACACGGCACGCCTGCGGCCACGAAATTCCTCAAGAGGTAGCCGTCGTTGCTGGCGATCTCGACGACCAGGCTGTCCTTGCCGAGTTGGAACTCCGCGATGTAACGCTGCGCCGCTTCGCCGGCGTGGCGCAGCATCAGGTCGGAGAACGAGGAGAAATACAGATACTCGGAGAAGAGGTCCACCGGCGGCACCAGGTCGGTGATCTGCAAGAGCCAACAGTTGCGGCAGACCGCCAGGCGCAGCGGGAACTTCGGCTCCGGTTTGCCGAGGTCCTCGGGGCGGAGGAGGTTGTTCGCCAGCGGTTGCACGCCGAGGTCGAGGACGAGTTCGCCCTGCGCGCTGCCGCAGGAACGGCATTGGAAGGCCAGACTCATCATGCTTGCGCCCAGGCAACTCCCTGTCGGCGGGCGAATTCGGTGTAGGTCTCGATTTGCGAGACGGAAAACTCGACCAAGTCGTCCGCCTTCATGACATGGCGGCGGTGATACCAGACGGCTGTGTGCTGGACCGCTTCAGCGAAGGTCCAGACCGGCCGCCAGTCGAGCTGCGCGGCCGCCTTGTCAATCGAGAGCGTTAACAGCGTGGCCTCGTGCGGGGCCTTCGGGTCCGAGGCATCCACCCACGAGCCGGGCCAGTGGCGAAGAAACTCTTCCACCAACCGTCGCACGGGCTGCCGCGCCGCCGGGTCGGGGCCGAAATTGAAAGCCGAGTTCAGCGGCGATGATTTGCCTTCCGTGCCCAACCGCGCGGCCAGCCAGAGGTAACCGCTCAGACACTCGAGCGCATGTTGCCAGGGCCGCACCGCCTTGGGGTTGCGCACGGTCAGCGCCTGGCCCGCCAGCAAGGCGCGCACGCAATCCGGCACGATGCGCTCCGCCGCGTAATCTCCCCCCCCAATGACATTCCCGCCGCGGGCCGTCGCCAGCGGACCCAGCCGCGGGTCGGGCGCGAAAAACGACCGCCGCCACGACTGGGCGATGATCTCCGCCGCCGCCTTGCTGGCCGAATAGACATCGTGCCCGCCGAGCGCGTCGGTTTCGCGGTAGGCGAAGTCCCACTCGCGGTTCTCGTAGCACTTGTCGGTGGTGACGATCAGCACCGGGCAGCCCAGACCGAGCCGGCGCACCGCCTCCAGCAAATGCGCCGTGCCGATGGCGTTCGTGACCAGCGTCTCCAACGGCGCCGCGTAAGAACGGCGGACCAACGCCTGCGCGGCCAGATGCAGCGTCACCTCCGGCTGCGCGTCGGCCACGGCGGACTCCAACGCCCCGGCGTCGCGAATGTCGCAGATGATTTCCCGCTCGCAGGCCCGCGCGCCGACCAGTTCGTGCAGGCTTGGCTGGGTGGGCGCCGGCAGGCTCAGACCGATGACGTGTGCGCCCAGTTGCTTGAGCCACAGGGAAAGCCACGCCCCTTTGAAACCCGTGTGGCCCGTGACGAGGACGCGCTTGCCCCGGTAGTAATTGAGGAACATTACCAGACCTTCCAGGGCGCTTTGCCGCTGTTCCACAGGCCAGTCAGCAACTGCGCCTCGCGGTAGGTGTCCATGCACTGCCAGAAGCCGGTGTGCGCGTAGGCCGCGATCTGGCCTTCCTCGGCCAGGCGGCTCAGCGGGGCCTGCTCGAAGACACAGGCGTCGTCGGTCAGGTAGGCGCCAATCCGGCGGTTCAGCACGAAATAGCCGCCATTGATGTAATCCCTCTGGTGGTCGGCCTTCTCCTTGAATGAGGTCACCAGGCCATCCTTGATCTCCAGGTCGCCAAACCGGCCTGGCGCCTGGACGGCGGTGACCGTGGCGATTTTGCCGTGCTTCCGGTGGCAGGCGATGGATGCGGTGATGTCGCTGTTGGTCAGGCCGTCGCCGTAAGTCATCAGAAACATCTCCTCCTCGATGAACGGGAGCACGCGCTTGAGCCGGCCGCCGGTCATCGTCGCCTGGCCCGTGTCAATCAGCGTCACCGTCCAATCCTCCTCGTCGTGCCGATTGTGGTATTTGATTTCGGGTTTGGCCCCCAGACGCAGCGTGATGTCGCTCGTGTTCCAATGGTAATTGCGGAAATACTCCTTGATCGCCTCGCCCTTGTAGCCCAGGCACAGGATGAACTCCTTGTGCCCGTGGTGCGCGTAGGTCTTCATGATGTGCCAGAGGATGGGGCGCTCCCCCACCGGCACCATCGGCTTGGGCCGGTATTCGGTTTCCTCGCGCAGGCGTGTCCCCAGACCGCCGCATAAAATGACCACTTTCATTGTTTGCTTTGTATTGCAGCCCCGAAGGGACCGGGTCCATTTCGGGCCGCGCAGGTTATAGCCTCTCAGGCGCGCGAAAGCAATGCCGATTCGCTGCCGCATCCATTTCAGGGCGCTTCTTGGCCGTGCACCGGAGACTGGGCCTCAGAAACCGGTAGGGCGAGCGTCCCCGCGAGCCGTGACCCCGCCCCCGCAAAGTCCCCACTCGCCCCTCGGGTGGGGACCCCTTTTCCTGGACTGCGCCGCGCCAGCGGCCTTGGACTGCGGCGCGTCAGCGCCGCTTTCTCTGGCCCCCAAGCCGACTTCTGCCTTCTCGCCCGTCGTATAATACCACTTCGCAATGGAACTCGGTAGGAATCGGTGGCGACCCCTCACCCTGCCCTCTCCCCATCGGATGGGGAGAGGGTGGTCCCGCTCGCGAGACCGGGAGAGGGGAAAATACCGATTGTCTCCGTAAACTGGTATAACGACTCTCTACAACCGGCTGCGCCTCCCCACCCGCTTCGCACCACGCCAAACGCCTCCCGCCCCCCAAAGCCTCCACTCATGGAACCCATTAACTTCTTAGATTTCCTCCTTGCCCTCCTCCACTAAAAGCGTATAACCGCTCCAATGAAACCGAGCCTTATCAACCTGTTCCTCCTGCCCACACTGATCGCCGGGCTCGGCCTGATACTGGCGGGCCGGGCGGCAGCGCAGACCTTTACGACCCTCTATACTTTCAGCGCAGCCTCTGGCTCGTATCCAATTCTTACCAACAGCGACGGAGCTTCGCCGTATGGCGGTTTGACTTTATCGGGCAACACCCTATATGGCACGGCGCCGTACGGCGGCACCAATGCCCAGGGCACGGTGTTCGCCGTCAACACCGATGGCACCGGTTTCACGAACCTGCACACCTTCACCGGCAACTCTGGTTCTTCTCCTTACGTCGTTACCAACAGCGACGGAGCTAATCCGTGGGCCGGATTGATTCTGTCGGGCAACACCTTGTATGGAACGGCGGTGGGCGGCGGCACCAATGGCGAGGGCACGGTGTTCGCCGTCAACACCGATGGCTCGGCTTTTGCGAACCTGCATAGTTTCCCCGGTTATCCCAGCGACGGAGCTAATCCGTGGGCCGGATTGATTCTGTCGGGCAACACCCTCTATGGGACAGCCTTGGCCGGCGGCACCAATGGCAATGGCACGGTGTTCGCTGTCAATACCAATGGCACGGGCTTTACGACCCTCTATAGCTTCGCGGCAGGCTCCGGGTCTCTTCCTTACCAATATACCAACAGCGACGGAGCTTGGCCGCAAGCCGGTTTGATTTTATCGGGCAACACCCTGTATGGGACCACGCGCGGCGGAGGCACCAATGGCAATGGCACGGTGTTCGCCGTCAACACCGAGGGCACCGGTTTCACGAACCTGCACACTTTCACCGCCAACTCTGGTTCTTCTCCTTACGTCGTTACCAACAGCGACGGAGCTAATCCGTGGGCCGGATTGATTCTGTCGGGCAACACCCTATATGGCACGGCGCCGTACGGCAGCACCAATGCCCAGGGCACGGTGTTCGCCGTCAACACCGACGGCACGGGCTTTACGAACCTGCATATTTTCAGCGCACTCTCTGGTTCTAATCAAACCAACAGCGACGGAGCGTCGCCATTCGCCGGATTGACCTTGTGGGGCAACACCCTCTATGGAACGGCGCAGTCCGGCGGCGCCAATGCCAATGGCACGGTGTTCAGCCTTTCGTTGGCGCCGCAATTGACCATCACCCCTTTTGGAGCCAATGTTGTTTTGACCTGGCCGACGAATGTGGCCGGGTTCGATTATTCCGGGTTCACTTTGCAATCCACCACGAACCTGGTCTCCCCGTCGAGCTGGATCACCAATTCCCCCCCGCCGGTCGTCGTCAATGGCCAGAACACCGTGACCAATCCCATCTCCGCCGCACAGCAGTTTTTCCGGTTAATCCAGTAGTTAAAACCTCCACCCCGTAGCCGCCGACGGCAGTCGGCGCAAATCCGCCCCCCACCGGAGCGCCGGCATTTTCCCGCCTTACCCCGTCCGAATAGTCCAACCCGCCACCACCCCGCCCCCCCTGACCCGTCGGAATTTCGTGCCCAGCACGAACCCCGCGCCTAAATCGTAAATCCCAAATCCCAAATCCCGTCCATGCTTTTGTGCGTTCATCACGGAGGTCCAGGAACCGCAGCCTGAAGGCGCCGCAAGTCAGGGATTTGGTCCGGGAGCGCCGTTTGTGCATGCGCGGTGAATTGAAGGACTCCCACTTTCCAGCGCCAGTGCTCCACGTGCCCATCGCCAAACGACAACGCCGCCCCATTCTGGTGACGACTGCTCGGCATGTCCACCCAGGTGTTGTCCGGCGCGTAACGCATCGTCAACTGGCCATCATTAATCGAGTCCTCATTCTCGTCTATGAAGACAAACACGCCACTGGGAGCCGGGTTGACGATTTGTGTGAGGCTAATCTTGGGCGTAGTTAAGCCAGCCCGTTTGGAGTTGCCGGAGATTATTCACGCAAGCCACGGTGTAAGCCTGCTCCTTCGCCTTGCTCAAACCAGGCAGCAACATCGCCGCCAGGACCGCGATGATGGCGATGACAACCAGCAACTCAATGAGTGTAAACGCTTTGCTTCCCAACAACGCCATTCGTCTTGAGGCACCCCTCGCCTGCATGGTGAGTGTTTTTACCGAACTCATAGGGATTGGCTCTTGATGGTGCGCTCTGCCTCTTACGGAATAGTAATTGGCCCCGGCACAACCCGGTAGGAACGCGGGGGCTGGTCCGCAGGCTGAACGTCAAACCAAAGCTGGGACGGTGCGCCGAGCGTGACGTTGGCCATGCCCCGCCAGCCCTTCGTGTTGCTCAAATCGGTGTTGTATTGGATGCCGTAAGTCAAACCCACTACGCCGTCAATCGTGATGCCCGAGTAAAGGGCCAGGGACACCCCAGCCGGATTCATCGTCAGGTACGCGTTGCTGCTGGTGGTGCTGCCGTAAGCGTTGGTGATTACGACCGAGTAGTTGCCCGCATCGGTCAACTGCAAATTGGTCAACACAAGCGATGATCCGGATGCCCCTCCGAGCGGAGTGCCGTCTTTCAGCCACTGATAGCTGAACGGTGTAGTGCCTATACCGGTCACGGTCAAGGTGACGCTCTTGCCCCAATAGCCGACTTGGCCTTGCGGCTGAGAAGTGATGAGGACCGGCCCCTGGCGGCACTTCCCGGCGCTGCCGGCATTGTAGATCGCTCGAATCTCCGCTGCTGAAAGCGCCCGGTTGTAAACCGCCGGCTCGTCAATCAGCCCCGCAAACGGAGAGACAACCTGCCCTCCACTCGCGGCTGCAGCCCCAATTAGCAGATCGTTAGTACCCGGGAAAATACCGCTATTGTAAGCCGTCTGATTTTCACAAACCCCGTTCACGTAAATCCACAAGTTTGACCCGTCATAGGTTCCGGCAAAATGCGTCCACTGATTCACGGGTATTGAATTGGCGCTCCAGACGTAAGCAGATGACCCTCGGGGCCCTTGCGCGCAGTCCCCATCATTGCAAACACCCAAGCTGATTTGCCCACCCGGCACCACCGCCGTCGCATAGCCCTTCTGCGCATTAGCGCCGGACCAATCCCATTTGGACACAATATTGTAATACCCGCCTTGGCGGGTCAGATAAATCCAAGCCTCAATCGTTAGTGCATTGGTGAAATGCAGTTTGGGGCTGTCGCCAATCTGAATGTAACTGCTTGTTCCGTTAAAGGAGAAGGCTTGTCCCACCATGCCTGGGGCAAAAGTCACACCATTCGCCAGAACACCGGAATTGCCGTCCACAATGTCATTGGCATTGCCTTCGCCCGGCCACCACGAGACGATTCCAGCCGGAGGCGGGACGCAATCGGCTGACCACGCCTGGAATGCTGAGAGCAAGCAAAAAAGCCCGATCGCTGCCCACCCCGAAGCTCTAATGACGATGCCTGGTAAATTACCTGACCGCACGAGAACGAAACGACCCAATGCCAGAACGAACCGAACAAGTTTCATAATGACTTTTCGATTAATTGTCCAAAACCCATCGCGTACAGACCTGTACCTGTTACCATCTGCCCCCACCGCGCGGCCCTTGTCAAGCCCAAACCGCAAAAAATAGCTTTAGCATTTTACCTTCCCAGGACCGGGGTTGGGGAGGCACCAGTCGTCAATCACAAATCAAAAATCAAAAATGTTCAACAGCCGACTCGGGATACAGCACCTCATCGTCCCGCAATTCTGGATTGCACCCTGTAAAGCCTCCCAGCGCAACAACTGTCCACTTTATGGACAAAATAAGGCTTCTATCGCCTCCGAATCGTATCAGGCCGTGATTACGGGGGGGATCTGAACCCGACAATGAGACCAGCGGGAAGTACACAGGGTGACGAGTGACGGGTGACAAGGTCACAGGCCACCACCTCACCGGGCGGCAGATCGTATCTGCACCTGCTGCAAGGTGACTGCACGTGGCGACGCCCGCGGGAACCTGCGCGGAAATGAAAGTGCAGCGAAGCACGAACATGGCTGCGGTGGCCGAATGGAGGGTGGCGGGGTTATCTGTCCAGAAGTGGGACAGGGATTGACGTAGGGTTCTCATGTTTTTGGTGGACTTGGTGACTGGTGACTGGTTTGGCATCGTGTTTTGTCCAAGAAATGGACAGTAGAGGTGTCAACAGCCGCTTGAGGAGGGGTGTCGCTCCCATAAGCATTAACCTAACAATTGACTGATTGCACCGCCTGCCTTACCCTCGGAGGCATGCAAGACCTGAATGCTGCCGACGAGTCCTGGGAGATTCTGCAACAGTTTTTGCCGGACAACC
>JBEKJO010000061.1:0-31796 GCA_050011195.1 Verrucomicrobiota bacterium
CCATAAGTCATTGCAGTTGCAATATTATTAGCCCTCCTGCTTAACTCATTATTAACACTGCTACTTATTGAGGATGCGTGAGATACGAAGATTGAGCCTCGCTAAGTCCGACAGGCTGCTAGAAGCCGCACTTGGACCCGTGATTTCAAGTGCATGGCCAGTCAGAAGTCTCGCCCTATCAAGCACTTCGCATGGATGCACCGCAACTGCGCCGCAGTTGGAATTGTTCACCTGTCAGGTGAAGACTTCCCGATTTTCGATTGATACCACTTCCAGCTCGAAGAGGCACTATTTCCTGTAAGGCAAGCAGGCACAGTAGTTTATGCCATATTTGGACAGACCTTGGGGGCTACCGCAGGCACGAAGACTACGGCGGGCGGCGGTGTGGAAGGTATTAAGACCATCATCGGAGCGGCATCATGCCGCAGAGAGACTTCTCAACGCAAAACCTTTCATTTTTGCCGCCCTCACGAAGGGGCGCAAGGGGGTTTTCGGCCCTTGCGCCCATAGTCGTGTCGGGTTCGACGCTACCGGCAACGGTTCTGAGGTCCGTTCGCCGGAGCCGTGGCCTGGGCGGACCACAAGGCTGGGGGGTACTTATACTATTTCTATCACACTGTCAAGTAGAGAGTTAGACCCATTGGCTTCCTCGGCTGAGGGCGAAGCCGCCAGGATGACTCAGTGAATAACAGCAGTCCTTGATTGAAAACGCACTGTTCCTGAAACGGAGGCACCCCGGCCCTCCCATCGGATGGGGGGGAGCGCGAGGGTGAGGGGGTGCGCATCCTCGGAATAGCGCATTTTCGAGCTGGAAGTGGTATGATACCCCAAGTCGCCTTCTCCCGAACATTTCAAAGGTCGAGACTCCAAAACAAGCGTCTCCTCAGACTTCAACTGCGCTTCTAGGTTCAAGCTCGTTTCAGGCTCGTTTGAGGCTTTCCACTTCTTTCTACCGCCCTGTCCCCCGGCCGGGCACCCAAGGCTCGCGGGGACGCTCGCCCTCCCGCGCTTCTTTGTGCCGCCCGGTCCGCGGGCGGGGCGCCGGCGGGGACCAGCCGCCGAGCGGCGAGACGTCCCGAGATGCCGGAGTTTAAGGCAGAGTAGTGCGCCAGGGTTGTCCAGGGTAGAGATTTGATGCAAAACAGGCGCCGGTTTCCCGGCGCCTGTTGTGGTTGCAACATTCGAGCCAATCAATACTGCAAAGGCCCCTGGAAGAGCCTGAAGAATGCTTTCGGAGAAGGCACTCCACCCTGCGATCCATCCACGGTCGGCAGGCAAGTTGAAGGAATCAGCACCCAAGTCTTGTTGCCCTGATTCGCCGTGTTGGGAATGGTGTTGCCATCACCATAGTAATTGTAATACTCCGGCAACATCCAGGGAAGTGTGTTGGTGTTTTCGAGAGCACTCACCGTTCCGAGTCCACAATCAACGGCTGGAAGCGTCCAATTCACCCAGTAAGGCGTGTTGGTGGTAACGAGTTGCACGCAGGAGTTCAGGGCGACCGTGAGCGTGTTAATGCTCCAGAGTCCAGTATTAAGACTCGAATCGGTCGTGAAGTTGTCATTTTCATTGGCGCCAGTAACGCCGGTGACCGAGATCGAAGCCCAGTCCTCGTACTCTCCTTCGCCGGCGCCCGAGTTGGGCTGCAATCCGAAGTAAGCGACGAGCGGATTCTGGAAATCGGTGGCGACATTGGGGTCCGCGATGGTGAAGGACCCCGAGTTGCCACCCGGGGCGGTCACGGTGCCCGCGCCGGAGTTGGTGAAGGTCAGCGTCCAAGTGCCGACGGCGGTGGTCGAGTTGGTGATCACAAGGGCCGTTTGATCCGGATTGGAATTCGGCAGATTGGTTTTCCACAAGACGCTGGCGGTGGCGCCGCCAGTGCCATAAGGCTGGATATCGAGCCAGAGGGCGTTGGTGGCCTGATATTCAACATACTCGTTGTTATACATGCTGCTGGAGCCACCAGAGACGGAATTCACCGGGACGAGGAAGATATGGGTCTGATTGATGCTGGCCGGGTAGTCCAAAAGGGTGAACGAATAGCTCACGGGATAAGTCCCGCCGATCCAGGATTGGCTTTGATCAGCGGTGGCCAGCTCGACCCGATCATAGGTATTGACGGTTGATCCGGCAAACATCCGCAGGGCGGGAGTGGCTTTCTGGATAGCCAAGGTGGGCGGCGCGGGCATGACATAATTGGTCGGCGCGGTAAACTCGATATTGTCCACCCAGAGGGTCGAAGCCCCATTCAACGGGTTGCTGCCATACCAGCCACCATCAATTTTGATTACTACATCGTTGATGGCAAGCAGATTGGCGTCGGTGTTTATACTGATCGGAAGGTTCACATGGACCCAATTGGTCGTGCCGGCCGAAACTTCGAGAGAACCAAACCAGTCCTGACTGGAGCCGTTAAGCTGCATGCCGAATTGCAAATGGCCGTAGTTGGTGACGCCGCTGCTGCTGTTGACGGTGGTGGCGGAACTGGGGTCAAAACGCACGTCGCACTGGAAGCTCGTCAAACCGTTGGTGTAGGCACTCAACGGCGGACTGATCCCGTTAAATCCGTCGATGACGGCGTATTGGCCGGGGAAAGTCGCGAGGATTTTCAGGGAGCCGGAACTTGGATTGTTGTAGGCATCGCTGGTTGAATCCCACACCAGACTACTGAAGGCGCTGCCAAAGCCAGGCCAGGCCTCCCAAACGTTGGTGATCTGGCCAAGGTTGTAGTCGTTCGCGCCGACATATCGATTGGTGGGTCCGTAGCCAAAGGAATTGAATGCGTCTATAACGTAAGTAGTCACCGGCACGGTCACGAGATTGGTGTTGATGCTCGGAGCGGCGCTGGTCGGCGAACCGTAAAGCGCCAGCGCGAAGAACCGCGGCGCACCGCCGGCCAGACCACCACACTGATTCAAGGTCACCCGCGGCACAGTGAGGCTCGCATCGTGGCTGGCCAGGGCTTCGCCGCCGGGATCCACCGGGCTGCCACCATTGCGCTGCCAGTTGAAACCGCTGCCCGTTGGAGTCCAAATCTCAACGGCGTAGGTGTGGTTAGCACCCAGCACAACTTGATCCAGGGTATGGGGACCTTCGCTTAAATTATAAAGAACCTGGTCGGTTCCAGCTAATGTATTGCTGAGAGACAAGCCATTGCCGTTGCCTAAGAGATCGCCATTGGAGACGAAATCATAAGTCGCGCCCACGCCCAGCAATGGAGTGCCACTGGATGAAGTTAGAGTAGCCGTTACGTCATACAGATGGATGGAACTGTTGTTTGGCTGAGTAATGCCCAGGATTGCTATGGCAGTCAACACATAGTTGGTGTTGGGGATGGTCAGCGAACCGGCACCGTTAGTGATAGTGAAGGTTTCGCTGAGGACGGTGTTGGAGGCTCCCGATGCGGCGCTTGGCTGCCCCTGACCGGTAGTGGCCCCGCTCAAGCGTGCCGACGGGATGGACACATAAAACGGGTTCTGGCCGTTTACGGTGTTCCAACTGGTGATGGTGGTTGAGTTGACGATGGTGAGATCGGCTCGCGCCGTTGCGCACAAGGCGAGAACCGCCAATCCGGCAAGGATGCCGGCCGTTAATGATTTGATGCATGTTTTCATGGTGTTGGGGAATGATGACTGTATTTCTATAGTTTACTTTGGTGCTTTGCTAATTGGTTTAATTTATCAGGAAATCGAGCGCTTTGCAATGGACGAAACTACTATTCAGATGAATGATTTACGGTTCAGAATGGAGCGATGCATTTGGGCGGGTTGGCCTGTTCAAGAAGTGGATTCAATAAAAGTAACTTTGCTGGCCGCCGTTGCCGGTGAACTGCCAGGAGATCTGATGCGGATTATGTGTCACCACATGGCCGTCGGCATAGCCGACATTGATTGAGGACAAGACCCCGTTGTAAAAATGGGCGTCCGTATTCGGGATGGCACTTAAATTGGTTGTCGTCCCCTCAACTTCGGCTAAATCACTGATGATTGGCTGGGTCGAGACGGTGAGGTCACTTATTTTTAACGGCCAGGGAAGCGCGCCGGCCGGGGCGGATTGTGCGGTCCCGTTCGGCACAGGAAACCAAGCGCCGCCATCGAGAGTTGTGGTCCGCGGCACCCACCAATCGTGCAACAGTTTTCCATACCCCCCGTTGACCGAGCGCCCGGAAGGGGAGGTGAACCATTGATTAAGCTGGGCGAGTGTCGAAATGCTGGAATGACTGGGAACACCATAGAGGTAAAACCAGGCATTGGCGGCCGCCAAATCGGCCGGTCTGACGGGGCAAAAGAACATTTGCACACTCATCCCATAATTCCCCAGATTGGAGAGGAAATTGGTGGCCACGTCGGTCGGATTTCCGCCGGCCTCGCTGGTGGGAAAGGAGGGCATGCGGCCTTGCGGATCATCCGCGGCATAAACATTAGCCATGACGGTCCATTGCTTGAGGTTGGAGGTGCAGTTTATCACCAGGCCCCTGAATTTCGCTTTTGACAAAGCCGGCAGGAGCAGGGCCGCGAGAATCGCAATGATGGCGATGACGACCAGCAGTTCGATGAGCGTGAAAGCCTTGGGGAACTTCGGCTCTCTTTTCGCTCGAAGCAGTTTTGAACATTGGGCGGACAGGTTTTTTAACATAACACAGACTTCAGGCTTGAGAATAGAGAACACTGTTCTTCGCACGGAAGAACCGATGGTTCGCGCCGCCAACAGACGGCGCGGTTGAGGTCTTGTGGCCGGCGGGGGCTGCGCGCGGAGCGACCAGCAGGGACGCGTTTTGCTCAGGCCCCGATGCGGCGGCACTTCGGGAAACGACGGCCATGGCCTTGGAATTACGAACCGCTTCCTTGGCCCTCTCCGGCAGCGACCGGTACTGGCTGGGAGGGATGCGATGCACGGATTTGAATACTCGTGAAAAGTAAAACGGATCTTCGTAGCCCAATTCCTCGGCCACTTCTCTCACCGTCACCGTGTTCGAATCAAGCAATTGGGAAGCGCGCCACATCCTCAGCCGGATGAAGTAGTCGATCGGCGCGCAACCGGTGAAACGCTTGAACAGGGCGAAATAATGCGAGGGGGATACATTGACCGCCGCCGCCAGTGTGGCGACATCCAGCGGCTGGTCGAGGTGTGCGACCATGCAAGCGATGCTGCGCCAAATCTTGCGACGGGCCTCGGTCTCCGCGTCCGACGCCAAAGCGGCAGGGGCGGCCGCGGGGAGTTCAGGCGGGTTTGCGGCACTCGACGGCCAATCTGACGGGGCCACGCATGAAGATCCGAGGCTGTGTCTTTTCATGTCGTCAGGCGGGTGGAATTAGTTCGGCTTCCATACAAAATCGGCCACTGTGAATCGTTTGGGCAATAGTTCAAGCTCATGCGATGGAGGGCGCGCCAAAATGCTTCTGGAGAACCAAGGTGATGGTGCCGCGAAGGCGAGGCTGCTCCCGGGGGTCGGTGGGGAGGATGCGGGTGACCGGGTATGGCAAAGAGCGGCGTTTGAGAGGTTCAGCCACGATGGGGCCGACCAGGTCCCAGGCCCGTGTGACTTCTCCGACCACCACCAGCACCTCCGGGGCCAGCCCGGTGACCAGCATGGCAATCCCTATTCCCAAATGATGGGCCATTTTATTGAGCGCCTGACAGGCTTTGGGATCGCCGCGTTCCACCAGCCGCAGCAGGTCGGAGAATGGCACCCGGGCCATGTCGCTCTTGGAACCGACCTCGCCTTTCCGGACCGAGCAAGCCTCGGCGTAGTAGCGCACGGCGGCAGAATTGGACCCCAGCACCTCCCAGCAACCGCGATTGCCACAGCGGCAGTTCGGACCGTCCGGCAACTGCGGCACGTGGCCAAATTCTCCCGCCGCCCCGCTCGAGCCGCACACCAACTGGCCGTTCATGATCATCCCGACGCCGATGTCGTCCGAAACCGTCACGGCTACCAGGTTGCTCACGCCATCCATGTGGCGTCCCGACCATAATTCCGCCAGCGCGCAAGCATTGGCCGCGTTCTCAAGTTTCACCGGCAGGCCGGTGACCCGCTCGAGGGGCGCCTTCAAATCCAAATTGCTCCACCCCAGTGTCGGCGCAAACATCAACCGCCCCGTCGCGGCGTCAATGCGGCCCGGCAGGCTGATTCCAATCCCTTCGTAAGAGCCCTTCGGATGTGCCCGGATTAAATCCATGGTTCGGCGGCCCAGGCGGGAAAGGAATTCCACCGGATCCTTGGCTGTGGGAATAGACTCTTGTGCCAGAAACCGGCTGTCGGTGCTGGCGACCGCCAGAGTCGTCATGTCGGGCTGCACATCCACCCCCACCACGCGGCAACGTTCCGCGTTGAGGTGCAAAAAGGTCGGCTTGCGGCCCCGGGGCAAATCTCCCCTCTCACCCTCCCGCAGCCACCGATCCGTAATCAGCCGTTCCGCAATCGCCGAGACCGTGCTCCGCTGCAACCCCGAATAACGCATCAAGTCGGCCCGGGAAAGCGGCTGGTGCTTGCGGACCAGATTCAGCACGATCCGGCTGTTGATGTCGCGAATCGTTTCGCTGGTCGCCAATTGAAAATTGCTCAGATCAATTTTGCGCACGGTGGCACCACACGTAATTCGGCTTAAGTGCCGATTTTGTTCGTAATCGAAACTATATCGGATTTAACGATGCTGTCAAGGGTTTCCTGCAAAAAATTGCAACAAAAATCGCGGCCCGGACCGGTCAAGCTAAACCGTTGTCCAACAACCGGTTCGGTTCGGCCTTTCTCCCGCCGCTGTGTGCATCATAATTGAGATAAGAGGCGCCGCTTTTGGAGCATGGTCCATGCAAATCGTAGTATTGTCCATTCCGTGGCGAGTCGATGTTCAGTTTAGTGGGACGCATCTTGAGGCACTTGTTGAAAGACGAATTGGCCATCGCAGCGCTCGTTGTGTTGGCAGGTCACAGCCTGTGGGCCGAACCTCCTCGGCCGCCGCCAAATTATGCGGCGCCGCAATACGACGAAGACAAAGTCGGGAAATCCTACGATGGACAACAGGTCCTGAACTTTGCAGGACGGGAGTTGGGCCAGGCTGGCGCTCAAAGCCAAGTCAAAGCTTCCGGGGCGTTTGCGACGGGGCATTACCGGAACTTGTTCGTCGAGGCCGGTCACTCGCCGCAGGAGGTGTCCGCCAAGGTCAATGCCGCCTTCCAACAGTTGTTCCACGGTGATCCGGCTGTGCGGGCAGTTTATTTCCCGGCAGGAACAAACGCGAGCGGTGCGATGGCTTACATTTACGACCTCGGCAGCAAGGACGTGCGTTCCGAAGGCATGTCTTACGGGATGATCATCGCCGTGCAATTGAACAAGAAAGCAGAGTTCGACGCGCTGTGGAACTGGTCCAAGAGCTATATGTATCACACGTCCCCGAAACATCCTGCGTGCGGATATTTTGCCTGGTCCATGGCGACCAACGGCGGGCCCAACGACGAAATGCCGGCGCCTGACGGCGAGGAGTATTTTGTGACGGCGCTTTACTTCGCCTCGGGCCGATGGGGTAACGGCAGCGGCATTTGCAACTACCGGGCCGAAGCCGACCGGTTGCTTTTGGACATGCGGCATCGCCAACTCATCACTGGTCCGACGGTCAAAGGCATCATGACGGCTGGCGCTGTTTTTGAAGCAAACTACAAGATGGTCCGCTTCACCCCGGACATTGTGAACTGGAATCACACCGATTGTTCCTATCATCTTCCGGCGTTTTATGAATTGTGGGTCAGGTGGGGGCCGCAAGCCGACCGCGCTTTCTGGGCCGAGGCCGCGAAGGCGAGCCGTGATTTCTTTCAGCGCACGACGCATCCCGACACAGGCCTGGCACCAGACTATGCCAATTTCGACGGCACGCCGTGGGCCGCTCCATGGAACCCGCACAGTGCCGATTTCCAATACGACTCGTGGCGCACCGCGATGAACTGGTCCGTAGATTGGGCGTGGTGGGCCAAGGATGTTGGCGAACCCCAATTGAGCGACCGGCTGCAGACGTTCTTCGAGTCGAAAGGGATTTCGTCTTACGGCAACCGATTCAAGCTCGACGGCACTCAGTTTGGCAACGATCATTCGACCGGACTGGTGGCAATGAATGCCGTGGCCAGTCTGGCCGCAACGCAGCCGCGCGCACGGAGATTCGTCGAGGCACTCTGGGAAGCGCCGGTTCCCTTCGGTCAAGGGCGATATTATGACGGCATGTTGTATCTGCTGGCGATGCTCTACTGCGGCGGGGAGTTTCGTGTCTGGCCACCGCAATGAACCGAATTCGGCCCGGGCAACTCCGTGCCGAACATCACCCCATGCAACCGGATGCATTTATGAAGACTCACACTGTCCGCCTGAGCGAGGCACTTGCGATCGTGCTCATGCTGCCGCTGGTGGCGCCGCTCGACAGTCTGGGCATTGGCCAGGCAAAATATGTCGAGAGCGTGCCCAGCGAGGGCAGTTTCAGCATTGCACATGACAAGATTGCCGCCCCGGTTTGGGTGGATGCGAATGACCATGCTGGTGTCGTTCGCGCGGTGAACGACCTGCAGGCAGACGTTGGGCGGGTGACGGGGATCAGCCCGGTGGTTACGCATGAAGAAAAAGAGCTGAGGTCGAATGCGATTATCGTCGGCACAATTGGCAAGAGCCGGATGATTGACCGACTGATTCGGGAGCGGAAGATCAACGCCTCAGCGATCACCGGCAAGTGGGAGTCGTTTCTGATTCAGGTTTTATCGCAACCGTTGCCCGGCGTGGCCAGCGGCCTGGTCATCGCCGGCAGCGACAAGCGGGGCACCATTTACGGCCTATATGATTTGTCGGAGCAGATGGGGGTGTCGCCGTGGTATTGGTGGGCCGACGTGCCGGTTCGGCACAAGGACGCGCTGTTTGTGAGAGCCGGACGGTACGTTCAGGGTCCGCCGGCAGTCAGGTATCGCGGCATTTTTTTGAACGACGAAGCCCCTTCGCTCACAGGCTGGGTGAAGGAGAAGTATGGAACCTACAACCACCAGTTCTACACGAACGTTTTCGAATTGCTGCTGCGGCTCAAAGGCGATCTTCTTTGGCCCGCGATGTGGGACAACTCGTTCGACACGGACGACCGGCTGAACCCGAAGCTGGCCGACGAATTCGGCATCGTCATGGGCACTTCGCACCACGAGCCGATGATGCGCGCTTGGAAGGAATGGGAACGCGCGGGCCACGGCAAAGGGACCTGGGATTATTCCAAAAACGCGGAATCGCTCCGCGCCTTTTGGGAGGAAGGCGTTCGCCGCACGAAGGATTACGAGGAAGTGATCACGATCGGGATGCGCGGCGACGGCGATGAACCGATGTCCGACACGGAAAGCATTTCCCTGCTCGAACGAATCGTCGCCGATCAGCGCCAAATCATCGCGCGCATCGCGGACACGAATGTCCCTGCCGTGCCGCAAGTCTGGGCGCTCTACAAGGAGGTGCTGGGTTATTACGAAAAGGGAATGCGCGTGCCGAACGACGTAACACTGCTCTGGTGCGATGACAACTGGGGAAACATCCGCAGACTTCCAACTCCCGAGGAGCGAAGCCGCGTCGGCGGCGCAGGGATTTATTACCATTTCGATTACGTCGGCGGACCGCGCAATTACAAATGGCTCAACACGGTTCCGATCACAAAAGTCTGGGAACAGATGAACCTGGCCTATCACTATGGCGCTAACCGGATTTGGATGGTGAACGTCGGCGACCTGAAACCCATGGAATTCCCAATCGAGTTTTTCCTCACCTGCGCCTGGAATCCGGAGCGATGGTCGAAGGATGAAATCTCCGAATACACCCGGCTCTGGGCCGAACGGGAGTTTGGGCCGGCCCACGCGCCGGAGATTGCCGACATCGTCTCCCAATACACAAAACACAACGGCTGGCGAAAACCGGAATTGCTGGAACCCGCTACGTTCGACCTCAACCATTACCAGGAGGCGGACCGCGTGATGGCCGGCTGGGATTCAATCGCCGGGCAAGCGGAAGCAATCTGTCGCAGCCTCCCCGAGAACGCGCGCGACGCTTTCTACGAACTGGTGCTTTACCCAACAAAAGCCTGCGCAGTGGTGAATGATCTTTATATCACCGTTGGGAAAAATCGGCTGTATGCCAGTCAAGGCCGTGCCAGCGCGAACGACCTTGCTGCCCGCGCCCGCGCCTTGTTCAAGGAAGACGCGGATTTGTCGGGTTACTACAACCGTACGGTGGCGCGCGGCAAATGGAATCACATGATGGATCAGACGCACATCGGTTACACCTACTGGCAAGAGCCGCCCTCGAATAGCATGCCAAAGGTCGCGGAAGTCAAGCCGTCAGCCGCACCGCAGATGGGCATCGCCATCCAGGGTTCAACCTCTGCCTGGCCTGGTGAAACCAATGAGCCGGTTCTTCCCGATTTTGACCCCTACAACCAACCTCGCCGCTACGTTGATGTCTTCAACCGCGGGCAGCAGCCGTTTTCATTTACCGCCACCCCCGGTTCCCCGTGGATCGTGTTGAGTTCGGCACACGGAACCGTGGACAAGGAAGAACGGCTTTGGGTGAGTGTGGATTGGGACAAAGCTCCAAAGGGTTCCATCTCGGGGTTGGTAAAAATAACCGGCGCCAGTGCCGAGCCAATCGCAGTCAAGGTTCACGCCTCGAACCCACCGGAGCCCGACAGAGATTCCCTGAACGGCTTCGTGCAAACCGACGGGTATGTGTCCATCGAAGCGGAACATTATTCGAAGAAAGTCGATGCGCCAGCGGCCCGCTGGGAGAGAATCCCCGATTTCGGCCGAAGTCTCTCGGGCATGGCCGTCTTTCCGGTGACCGCCCCGAGCACCCTGCCGCCGGGAGATTCCCCTCGGCTGGAATACCAGATGTATCTGTTCGATCAGGGCAAGGTCGAGGTGGAAGCCATTATCGCTCCCACGCTGAATTTCGTCCCGGGGCGCGGACTTCGGTTCGCGGTGTCGTTCGACGACGACCCGCCGCAGATTCTGCCGGCGGTCCCGCAAGGCTATGCCGCCGGCGACGGTGTGCGTGACTGGGAAGAATCCGTGAGAGACAGCGTCCGCAAAGTTAAGTCAACCCACACCCTCAACAAGCCGGGCTATCACACCTTGAAATTCTGGATGGTGGATCCGGGCGTCGTGCTGGAGAAACTGGTGGTGAATCTTGGCGGTGTGAAACCCAGTTACTTTGGGCCGCCGGAGAGTTACCACAATCCAGCAACCACAGCCCCTGCCGCGGCCCCTGGTCGTGGGGGCGGAGGTTTTGGCGGGGGGAACAACGCCGCCACGGCGCAAGACCACCAGAGGATGATGGATCTTTTGCACATCACTTCCCTCCGGAGAGGCAGGGACGGCAGTAACCCTCAGTCGCCCTACTACGCCAATTACGATGAATCCAAGGCAAATCCCTTTCCGAACCTGCCGGACCCACTGGTGTTGAAGGACGGGCGGAAAGCCACCACGGCGGAAATGTGGTGGGATCTGCGGCGCCCCGAAATCGTGGAGGATTTTGACCGGGAAATCTATGGCCGAGTCCCTGAGCACACGCCCAAGGTGAACTGGGAAGTGACCAGCACGACCAGCGAAACCAACGGCAATGTGCCGGTGATCACCAAGCACCTGCGGGGCCACGTGGATAACTCGGCGTGCCCGGCTATTAGCGTCAACATCGAGCTGAGGTTGAGCACCCCGGCCAATGCGACCGGCCCGGTCCCGGTGATTATGCAGTTTGGTTTCGCCGGGTTTGGAGGCCGCGGTCGCGGCGGCTTTGCCGGCACAAACGCTCCCGGCGGAACCAACAGCTCAGGCCGCGGAGGTTTTGAAGGGGCTGGCAGCGGCGGGCCGAGCTGGCAACAACAGGTTGTAGCCAAGGGCTGGGGCTGCGCCATCCTCAGCCCTAACAGTGTTCAGGCCGACAACGGCGCGGGGCTGACGCAGGGCATCATCGGCCTGATGAACAAGGGCCAGCCCCGCAAGCCGGATGATTGGGGGGTGTTGCGTGCCTGGGCTTGGGGCGCCAGCCGCGCCTTGGATTATTTCGCGACCGACAAGGCGGTGGACGCAAGGCGGGTCGGTCTCGAGGGCCATTCGCGTTATGGCAAAGCAACGATTGTCGCCATGGCCTATGACCCACGCTTCGCCATCGCCTACGTCAGTTCCTCCGGCGAAGGCGGCGCCAAGCTTCACCGCCGCGATTGGGGCGAAATTGTCGAGAACGTCGCCGGAACCGGCGAATATCACTGGATGGCCGGCAACTTCATCAAATATGCCGGTCCGCTGAATTGGGGCGATTTGCCCGTGGATGCTCACGAATTGGTCGCGCTGTGCGCTCCGCGGCCCGTGTTTCTCAGTGCGGGCGCGACCAAGGGTGATGGCTGGGTGGACGCGAAAGGGACCTTCTTGGCCGGCGTTGGCGCCGGCCCGGTGTACAGGCTTCTGGGCAAAAAGGATTTGGGCGCAACCGAATTTCCGCCCATCGAGACCCCGTTAGTCGAAGGCGACTTGGCCTTCCGCCAACATAGCGGCGGACACACTGACGGCCCGAACTGGCCGACATTCCTGACATTCGCCGACCGGTATTTTGCCAAGCTCTCAACCGATGGCCCCGGTCCATGAGTCAACAAAACTGATGACTTGAGGCGCTTCGAAGCCCCGCTAGTCTCATAACCAAAAACACAATAACACAAAACGAATATGAATAACAGAACCCATTGGATCCATTGGACGCGCGGACCGTTTGTCTCGGTGTTCGCCGCTAGTCTGCTGATCGGTTGCCAGTCTAATAAGGACTCCGGCACCAGAGCGACAACGCCGGAAACGAAGGCCCCTCCGGTCGCCAAAGCCTCTCTAAATGTGGCCACCGTTTCGCCGCCGGCCGCCACTGAGCCCACGCCAGCGCGACCGACGGTACGCATTAAAGCCGGCACGACTGCCTCGTACACCGATTCCAACGGCAACGTGTGGCTGCCCGACCAGGGCTTTGCAGACGGCGAGACTATCGCACGGACCGGCGATTTGTTTATCGCCAATACGAAAGACCCGGCCCTTTATCGGACCGAGAGATACTCGATGACCGCCTTCTCGTACAACCTTCCCAATGGCAAATACACCGTGAAGCTTCATTTCGCCGAAACGTTCGAGGAGATCAACGGGCCGGGTCAGCGGGTGTTTTCGTTCAAGGTCCAGGGCCACGAGTTCAAGGATTTCGACATCTTCGTCAAAGCCGGCGGGGTGCAACGAGCCTATATCGAAACCGTGGACGTGGACGTCACCGAAGGGAAACTCGACATTGCCTTCACCCCCAACGTTCAGAACCCCGAGATCAACGGGATCGAAATCATTCCACGATCCTGACCCGGGATTATGAGGATCAGACTCCTGACCCGCTGGACCCGGTTCATTGCGATGTCCGCATCGATCTCCCTCGGAATTCCTTCGGCGCTTTCCCAAGGAGGTCCGCTGGGCCAATTTGAAGGCCAAACCGATGTCGGCGCACCCAAACTTGCCGGTTCGGCCAGTTACGCCGCCGCCGGTCAGGAGTACACCATTTCCGGCGCGGGTACCAACATGTGGTTTGGCCGTGACCAGTTTCATTTCGTTTGGAAACGGTTGAAAGGAAACTTCATACTTCGCACGAGAGTCGAATTCGTCGGAAAAGGCGCTGTTGGCCACCGCAAGGTGGGCTGGATGGTGCGTCCGACTCTGGATGCGGATGCGCCTTACGCGGATGGCGCGGAACATGGTGACGGCCTCACGTCCCTCCAGTTCCGCCGCAGTAAAGGGACGAACACGGAACAAATCGTGTTGTCCATAACCAACGCGGATGTTCTCCAGTTCGAACGAAAAGGAAACGCCTGCATTTTTTCGGCGTCCCGCTATGGTGAACCTTTTGTGAGCAGCCGGGTTCCTGATTTGGATTTGGGCGACGAGGTGTATGCCGGGCTTTTTGTGTGCTCGCACGCTGGTGATGTGGTTGAAAGGGCCGTCTTCCGTGACGTGCGAATCATTCGTCCCGTCAAAGAAGGTTTCGTTCCTTATCGCGATTACATCGGCAGTAATCTGGAAATTCTGGAAGTGCACAGCGGAAGGCTTGAAGTGATCTACAGTTCCACGCAGCCCTTTGAAGCGCCGAACTGGACGCGGGACAGCCAGGCGCTGATTTACAACGTCAGTGGACGCTCGGAAGGCCGGGGGCGCTTATGCCGCTTTGATTTGGCCACCCGAAAGCCTTCTTTCATCCAAACCGATCCCGCCAACCAGAACAATAATGACCATGTCCTGTCTTTCGATGGAACGATGCTTGGCCTCAGCGATCAAAGCCCCTCCCACGGAGGAGAGTCCCGGATCTTCACGGTGTCCATCGCAGGCGGAGCGCCCAAGCCGATCACCCCGCTAACCCCCTCCTACCTTCATGGCTGGTCGCCCGATGGGAAGTTCCTGGTCTATACCGGGGGTCGAAACGGCAAATATGACATTTACACCATCCCCTCCGACGGCAGCGCCCCGGAAACTCGCCTGACCGATTCCCAAGGTTTGAATGACGGCCCCGAGTACACCCCGGACGGCAGATACATTTACTTCAATTCAAATCGCCGCGGGAAGATGCAGCTCTGGCGCATGAAACCCGATGGTACCCAACAGGAGCAGGTGACTCACGACGATTACAACAACTGGTTTCCTCACGTATCTCCCGACGGCAAATGGATTGCCTTCCTGAGTTTTCCGAAGGACGTTGAATCTCAGGATCATCCCTTCTACAAGCAAGTTTACCTTCGGCTAATGCCTGTTGCGGGCGGCAGACCGGGGGTGATCGCTTATATCTACGGTGGACAAGGGACTATCAATGTCTCTTCCTGGTCGCCGGACAGCACGAGACTGGCGTTTGTCAGCAACACAGATATGCCATGAACATGAAATTGGCTTCCCGAAAACGCGAACCGCCGCAATCGCCAGCTTACAAAAACCCCCAGTTGCCCGCGGCGCACCGCGTCAAGGACTTGCTCTCCCGCATGACGCTCGAGGAAAAAGCCGCGCAGATGATGTGCGTCTGGCAGAAAAAATCTGAAACGCTCGTGGACGCTGAAGGCAATTTCGACTTGCGGAAAGCCAAAATCGCATTCAAACACGGGCATGGCCTCGGGCAAGTGGGCCGGCCCAGCGACGCGGGCAAGGGCAAAAACGCGCGCGGAATGGCCGAGTTGACCAACGCCATTCAGAAGTTCTTCCTCGAATACAGCCGGCTCGGGATCCCAGTCATGTTTCACGAGGAGTGCCTGCACGGGCAGGCGGCGATTGACGGCACCAGCTTTTCACAGCCTATCGGCCTGGCTGCGACCTTCAATCCCAGACTGGTCGAGCAGCTTTACACGATGACCGCCGAGGAGGCGCGGGTGCGCGGCACGCACCAGGCGCTTACCCCGGTCGTGGACGTGGCGCGCGACCCGCGTTGGGGCCGCGTCGAGGAAACCTTCGGCGAAGACCCTTTCCTGGTCACCGAACTCGGCCTGGCCGCTGTGCGCGGGTTCCAGGGCGATGCGTCGTTCAGGGACAAGAAGCGCCTTATCGCCACCCTGAAACATTTCGCCGCGCACGGCCAACCCGAATCCGGAATTAACTGTGCGCCAACCAATGTTTCGATGCGCCTGCTCCGCGAAACCTTTCTCCATCCGTTCAAAGCGGCAATCCAAAACGCCGGCGCCATCAGCGTGATGGCCTCCTACAACGAAATTGATGGCGTGCCCTCGCATGGCAGCGAATGGCTGCTCCGCGACGTGTTGCGCAAGGAATGGGGCTTCAAGGGTTTCGTCGTCTCGGACTATTACGCGATCTGGGAGCTGAGCTACCGGCCCGACACGCACGGCCATTTCGTCGCGGCCGATAAGATCGAAGCCTGCGCCCTGGCCGTGCGCGCCGGCGTCAACATCGAGTTTCCCGAACCCGATTGCTATTTGCACCTTGTCGAACTGGTCCGCCAAAACCATCTCAAGGAGTCGCAGCTCGACGAGCTGGTCGCGCCGATGCTGTTCTGGAAATTCAAAATGGGGTTGTTCGAGGATCCGTTTGTTGACCCGAACGAGGCCGAGCGAATTGTCGGCAGCGAACAAAACCGCAAGCTGGCCTTACAGTCCGCCCGTGAAACGATCACCCTGCTCAAAAACACGAACCACCTCGTGCCGCTCGATCCGAGTAAAATCAAATCCATCGCCGTCATCGGTCCGAACGCCGACCGCGAGTTGCTTGGCGGCTACAGCGGCCGGCCCAGGTTTTACACCTCGCTCTTGGACGGCATCAGGTCCAAGGTCGGTGACCGCGTGCAAATCCCCTATTGTGAAGGGTGCAAGATCACCGTCGGCGGCTCCTGGAACCAGGACCTGGTGACGCCCGGTGATCGCAACGAAGATCGCCATCTCATTGCGGAAGCGGCTAAAGTCGCCCGCCGTGCCGATGTGATCGTGCTGGCCGTCGGCGGTAACGAGCAAACCTCCCGCGAGGCCTGGTCGCTCAAACACATGGGCGACCGCACCACCCTCGATTTGGTCGGACGCCAGCAGGAGCTGGTCACCGCCATGCTCGCCACCGGCAAGCCCGTGATCGTGTTCTTGTTCAACGGCAGCCCCCTGGCCATCCAGCATCTCGACGAAAATGTGCCGGTCATCTTTGAATGCTGGTACCTCGGCCAGGAAACCGGCCACGCCGCTGCCGACGTCTTGTTCGGCGACTTCAATCCCGGCGGCAAGCTGCCCATTACGATCCCCCGCTCCGCCGGCCACTTGCCCGCGTTTTACAACTACAAGCCCTCCGCCCGGCGCGGCTATTTGTTCGACGATGTCTCGCCGCTTTACCCGTTCGGCTTCGGCCTGAGCTACACCACTTTTGGGTTCAAAAACCTGCGCTTGGAAAAAACGAAGATCACCCGCGACGCCGCGACACGCGCGCTGGTGGACGTGACCAATACTGGCAAGCGTCCCGGAACCGAGGTCGTGCAAATGTACATTCGCGATTGTGTCAGTTCGGTAACACGCCCGGTAAAGGAATTGAAGGGTTTTCAAAAAGTCGTCCTGCGCCCCGGTGAGACCAAAACCGTCGGGCTGGACATTACGCCGGAATCGCTGGCCTTTTACGACCTCCACATGAAATACGTTGTCGAGCCGGGCGATTTTGAAATCATGGTCGGCAACTCGTCCCGCAATGAGGATTTGCGCAAGGTGCTCCTGACGGTGACAAGGTGAGCCAAAACAATCCCAACGCATGACCGACCCGACGCAAAAGCTCTCCTTCGTCGAAAAGGCCGGCTACAGCGCCGCTGATGCCGCCGCGAACTTCGTCTTCATGACGATGATCCTCTTCCAGTCTAACTTCTACACCGACGTGTTCGGTCTCACCGCCGCCACTGCCGGGACCATCATTCTCGTGGCGCGCTTGTGGGACGCGTTCTTCGACCCGATCATGGGTGTCCTAACCGATCGCACCAATACGCGCTGGGGCAAGTTCCGTCCCTGGGTCTTGTTCACCGCCCTGCCCTGGTGTGTCGTGATGTACCTGGCCTACACCACCCCCACCGGTTGGACCGGCAAGGCGCTGATCGCCTACGCCACCATTACCAACATCCTGCTCATGACCATCTATTCCGCCAATAACATGCCCTACGCCGCCCTTGGCGGCGTCATGACCGGCAACGTGGATGAGCGCGCCAAACTCAATTCGTTCCGCTTTGTCTCGGTCAACGTCGCCCAGTTCATCGTGGGCGGTTTCACGCTGCCGTTGGTTGCCAAATTCGCGGGTGCCAACCACGACAAGCAACACGGCTGGTCGGTGACCATGGGCATATGGGCCGTCCTTTGCTTCGTACTGTTCCTCATCACCTTCTCCAGCAGCAAGGAGCGCATCCATCCCGAGCCAAAACAAAAATCTTCGCCGAAACAGGACTTTTCCGACCTGCTGAAGAATAGCCCGTGGGCGGTCATGTTCGTTATGACCCTCTTTCATTTTGCCATCCTGGCTTTGCGCGGCGGCGCCTACTACAACTACTACCATCAGTACGCCGATAAAGCCGCCCTTTACGACTGGCTCCAGTCACTTCACTTGACGGTCCCGCCTTCGGCCCCCGGCGCGCCCGCTTCCGGCGGCCTCCTGGAAACCTTGGGCTACCTCGTTCACGGAACCAAGGACAATCTGGCTCATTCCAACGTCGCCGATGTCGCCAACAGCATCATCAACATGCTTGGCACTGGCGTCACCATCATTGTCATCCTCCTTTCACCGTCACTTTCCAGGGTTTTTGGCAAAAAGGCCGTCGCCGTCGTCGGCTTCGCGCTGACCACCATCGCCTCGCTCGTCTTCTATTTCCTCAAGCCCACGAACGTCGGAGGCATGGTCGCCCTCACCATTATCACTTCGATCTGTTATGCCCCGACGATCCCGTTGGTCTGGGCCATCTTCGCCGACGTGGCGGACTACTCTGAATGGAAGACCGGCCGTCGCGCCACCGGCATCATCTTCGCGACCATTGGCTTCGCGCTCAAGGCGGGATTGAGCCTCGGCTCGGCGTCGTTCCTCTGGCTCATGGCCTTGTATGGCTACCAGGCCAACCAACCGCAGACCCCCCAAACGCTGGAAGGCATCCGCATGTGCTCCAGCGTCTATGTCGCCATCCTCTTTGCCATCTGCACGGTCTTGCTGCTGACCTACAAGCTCAACAAAGGCCTCACCATCCAGATCGCCCGCGAACTGGCCGAGCGCCGGGAAAAATTCGCCCCGTACACGATTCGCCCGCCTGGCGGCAACGACAAGTAAGCTCTCCTTTTTTGGTCAGGGCATCGGAAGCAGAGGGTCAAACGCAGATTTTCTCAAAGGCTAAAGAAAACTTGCTTTCATCTGTTTTTTTGTTCTCAAATGAGCAACATGAACGACAAACAACTGCTTGCAGCCATTCTGCTCACCGGCGCTCTCACGGCGCAGCTTGCCTTGGGAGCTGAAAACAGCACGGCGACCGTGAGCAAGCTGGTTATCCACGCGGACCAGGCGAAAGACACGATCAGCCGCAACATTTACGGCCATTTTTCCGAGCACCTGGGCCGGTGTATTTATGAAGGGATTTGGGTGGGCGAGGACAGTTCAATTCCCAATACCCGGGGCATTCGGAATGACGTGGTGGCCGCGCTCAAGAACATCAAAGTTCCTGTCCTGCGATGGCCGGGCGGATGCTTTGCCGATGAGTATCATTGGAAAGACGGCATCGGACCGCGGTCGCAACGGCCGGCCATGGTCAACACTCACTGGGGCGGGGTTGTGGAGAACAACTATTTCGGCACCCACGAATTCCTGGACCTTTGCGAGCAGCTCGGATGCGAGCCCTACATTTGCGGCAATGTCGGCAGCGGCTCGGTGCAGGAAATGCAGCAGTGGGTGGAGTACATCACGTTCGACGGCGTGAGCCCGATGGCCGAGTTGCGCAAGAAGAACGGTCACCCCGAACCCTGGAATCTGAAGTTCTTCGGCGTCGGCAATGAGAATTGGGGCTGCGGCGGGAACATGACACCCGAATACTATGCCGACCAGTACAAGCGTTACGCCACCTATGTCCGGAATTTCAGCGGCAATCAGGTTTACAAGGTTGCCTGTGGGCCCAATGGCGGGAACTATCAGTGGACCGAGACGCTGATGCGCCAAGCCGGCAAGCAGATGGCCGGGCTGGCGTTGCATTACTATTGCGGCAGCGGAAAGAAAAAGCAGCTCGCGACGGAATTTGACGAGGGCGACTGGTTCGCGCAACTCCAGCGCGCGCTCCGGATGGAGGAGTTGGTGACGAAGCATTCCGAAATCATGGATAAGTATGATCCGGACAAGAAGGTGGCGCTGATCGTGGATGAGTGGGGCACCTGGCACCTGGTGGAACCGGGGACCAACCCCGGCTTTCTCTATCAGCAGAACACGCTCCGTGACGCGCTGGTGGCCGGCGCGACGCTGAACATCTTCAACAATCATTGCCGCCGCGTAAAAATGGCCAACATCGCCCAGATGATTAACGTGCTCCAGGCAATGATCCTGACCGACAAGGAGAAAATGATTCTGACGCCGACGTATCACGTTTTCGAGATGTACACCGTGCATCATGACGCCAAGCTGCTTCCGTCCGAGGTTCAATCGGGGGATTACCAGTCCGGCTCGGACAAGCTTCCCCAGGTGAACGTTTCGGCTTCCCGCGATGAGCGAGGGAGAATTCATGTGACCTTGTGCAACCTGGACCCGAAAAATGCGGCTGAGGTCGCGTGTGACTTGCAGGGTGCGAAGGCCGCCAAGGTCTCAGGCCGCATCCTGACAGCTCCAGCAATGAATGCACACAATACCTTTGAAAAGCCGGAGACCCTCAAGCCGGCTGATTTCGCCGGGGCGCGAATTGCTTTCGATGGCTTTGTCGCCACGTTGCCGGCGAAATCGGTGGTCGTGCTGGAGCTTGAATAGCGGCGCATCTCCGACCGCGCACCCGGCGGGATTTCAAGGACGGTTGCACTGGTCGAGCGCAGATTTGCTGCCTGTCAGAAATCAAACTGGTCGATGTTATCTTTGTTGAAGATGAATGGTTTGCCCAACATGATGTTGTCGCCCTCGACCTGGAACTCACCAAGGGCGTCGGCTTTGAAAGTCTTGTCTCCGGGCTTGAGGGTGCCCCGCACGACGGCGCGAAGAGCCTGGCCGGAGGGATTGCTGGCGGTGGAATCCGAGTTCTTGTTGCAGCCGGCCAGAAGGGTGAGACCGGCGAGGGTGAGGGATCCAAGGCGGCGCCGCCCAAGCCGAAGCAGAGTCAAGAGCCAGGATTGAGCACAGACGGGGCCGGCGAACCTTGAACCTTGAGGTTTGAAACTCGAAAACAGGTGTCATCATGTGCCGGTTCTGTGTGTTGCTGCCGGGGGACTTTGCCAGCGGTGCCGCAGAGTCGCCAGTCTTTTCAGGAGCACCAAACCCGACAAGGCGGCGAGCAATAGGAGGCCGGTCAACATGCCGGCGACCTCGCGCGGTTGGCGAGTGTGAACCAGGCCGTTATTGAGCACGGCGATACCGCTGCGCCAGACGGCATTACGCTTGGGGCCGAGCCTTTGCGGTCAGTCATCGGCGAACACTGCGTTGCCGACGAGAAACAAAGCGCAGAACACGCCCAGATGAAAACCCCAGATCGGGTGCATGGCAGCAGACTGCTCGAACGGGCGGTGTTCGGCGAAGGGAGAAATGGATTTCTGGTGGTGGCGAAGCCCTTAACTCAAGGAGAGGATTCAGGATAAACGGGCCGTGGCAATCTGTCCGGGCTCTGCTGGAGGGCTTTGCCCAGCCACGCGATGGTCTGGCCGAGATCGGCCATATTCCTCAAGCCCTCTTCGTCTTTCTTGACTTCACCTTTGTCCAGGCCAAACCCCAGATTCCAGTAAGTCGAGCCCGGAATGATCGCCCCCGACATCAGAAACATGTGGTTGATGGTGTCAAAGGCGTGCGTGCCGCCCCCTCGTCTCACGGCCACCACCGCTGCCCCGATTTTTCTGCGGAATAAACCGCCATTCGCGACGGCCACCAGTCCGGCGCGATCCAGTAAGGCCTTCATCTCCGCGCTCACGTCTGTGAAATACGTCGGCGAACCCAGGAGGATGGCGTCGGCCTGGATCATTTTCTCCAGGCACGCGTCAAAGAGGTCATCTTGTTGCCCGCAGCGGGAATTCTTCGTCTTGAAGCATTGGTAGCAAGCCCGGCACCCGCGGATCGGCTTGCCCCCCAACTGGATGAATTCGGTAGTCCAACCGGCTTCGGTCAACGGCTCCAGCACCGCTCTGAGCAGTATTTCTGTGTTGCCGCCTTTGCGCGGACTTCCATTGATGGCAATCGCTTTCATACGTTTTCTCTGCGCTAAACTGTTGTGCCAAGAGGTTGCCTGTTGGCACAGAGCAGGAATGTCCTCCAGAAACCCCGATGTCAAGGCCGGGGCGAGTTTGGTTGTACCGGAGCTTTGCCCGGTGAGGGATTTCACCTGACCATGACCCCAGAAGGGCTGTCCTGACCGACCCCCATCGAGGTCAATTCGCACTCCCTGCCTCTTGGATTAGATTCTGATCGGTAAAGGCTGCGGAATTGGGGGTGGTTGTTCGACACAGGAATGAACGTGTGCGGGTTTGCCGTTCCTTCGCAGTGTGCGCATCCGGTTCATCCAAGTAATCTCGTAAAACTGGAAAACGTCAATCCCCAGGGGCGTTTGCATTTACATTATCCCACCAAAGGTAGGTCTTCCCGCTTGGCCCAGGCCCTGAGCCTTGTTTGCTCCAGGCATTGAATTGCACTGTCGTCACCAGATCAACATGCCCGTCCAAGGCCAGGGCATTGCCCCCATGTTTGCTGTGCAACAGGCCGATGCCCTCATATCCGGGATTAGGGTTGCTGTAGGGGGTGGACGGGTAATTAGACCCATCGTTGTATTCCTGGGCTCCCGGAACGCCCGGACCGCCCTCATTTTCATCCGGCTCCCAGATCAGATAACACAGCGGACTCCAAATGTCCGTGATCTTCATGGGGCTTGACCAGCCGTTGTCAGAGTATCCCACCACTGCGCCGTCCATGACATAGGAGGAAAGTTTGTTGTTGCGTCCGCCCGCAGCGGTCGGTGTGGTAAAGGTTGGGCTCATCATATCCACCGGGCAGAGGTAGGCGTTCGGGTTGGGCATATACTTGAACCACAGTCCCGTTTGGTTGGCCGAACTAGGGTTGATCTTCCAATAAGCCACGTCATAAGGGTTGGGCACCTGGCCGCTGGGAGCACCCGCCGGCAACGAGGCCGGGTTCATGCTGTAAAGCCAGCCTTGGGGCGCGTCCGCCTTGTTGCCGCCGTCCCAGTTGGGATTGGCCAAATGGTCGCTGAAATCATCCACATACATGCGGTTGGCTATTCCCAACTGTTTCAGGTTGTTGACGCATCTTGTGTTTTGAGCCTTGGCCTTGGCCTTGGCGAGCACCGGCAAAAGCAGCGCCGCCAGGATGGCGATGATGGCGATCACCACCAGCAATTCAATCAACGTAAAAGCGCGCCGATGGGAGGGACGGTTCATTTTCATAGATCACAGAATCTGTTAATAATCATAATTAATATTACCGATTCCAACGACCAAACCTTCACCGCGGCCTCTGACCCCGATTGCTTCCATCGGTTCAGTCGCCGGTTTGTCCAGCACTCAAGTCCCATTCTAACTGTTCCTCGAACCATAGCAAGGGGTTACTGGAAGGTGTGGTTGTATATTTGGCCGAATCCCGCCCAATGCGTGTTCAGTATTTGGCTTTGAGCTGGGTAAGCATCGCGGGAGTGATGGCAGCCGGGAGGTCGTCCTGGTAAAAGTAATAGATGCGAGTTCCATCCGTGTCCCAAGTGGTCAGGTAATACATCGTTTGGAACTTAATCCAGCGGGCTGAGCCGTCGGCGAAGACCTCGTTGCCGCCGAGTGGCAGCATGTTTGACCCGTGGTGCTGCGGGGTGTTGGAATAAATGATGTCGTCCCGGTCGGCGCTATCATTCGGCAGACCCCAGGAGCCATCGATCTTGCAGACGCAATCGGCCGCCAGGCACCAGGAGGCTTTGGCCAGGGAGACCTTGACCGGGCTGCACGAGTCGAACCGCCCGGCTGGATTCAACCAACTGGTGATGCCGCCGAAGTATTGGTAGCCGATGTCGTACTGGGGGTAAGACGGTTCGTAGAGCGGAAAGCCCGGACGGTTGGGACAGGTCCAAATGGAAGAGCCGTTGGTTTGCACTGTCAGCCCGGCCAACGTCGCCGACGCTGCGTCCGGCGGGTTGAGGCAGACTTGCACGAACATCGGCGGAGCCGAACCGGGTTCGTCGCGTGCTTGGATCACGTAATCCTGGTTGTCCACGGCATAAGAATTGGCTCCGATGGCCAACTGCCGCAGGTTGTTCAAGCATTGGGTGCGTTTGGCCTTCTCTCTGGAGTTGGCCAAGGCGGGCAGCAGCAGGGCGGCCAGGATGGCGATGATGGCGATCACCACCAGCAATTCAATCAACGTAAAAGCGTCCTCATGGGAGCGAGGCGTCGTTCTCATAGGTCCAGGAATCTGTTAATCATCTGCATTTAATATTGCCGATTCCAACGACCAAACCTTCGCCGCAGGCTCTGAACCCGGCTGCTTTCATCGGTTCAGTCGCCGGTTTGTCCAGCACTCAATTCCCATCGTATGCGAAGCCTGGAACCATTACAAGCATAAATATTGCCAGCTTAAAGGGCTTAGGGAATTCGATATAAACGATGATTATGCGGGTTTTACGGCGATGTGATCGAGGAAATCGGCCCCCGGCGCCGAGTGCAAGCAGATGTTGATGACCTTTGCCTTGTTCCCGACCATCGCCAAACTCATTCACGCCGATCTGCCCAAACACCCCATTGACGGCCTCGATATTGGGCGATTCCCTGACCAAGGTGACCGGCAAGGGCAAGCGCGAGCCGGGCCGCCTGGCGCAAAAGTAATAGTCGTAGCCGCTGACGGCAGTCGGCGCACTTCACCGACCCAGAGCAGATCATCGCCCGCTGCCGTCGGCGGCTACGGCTGGAATCCGCCCTGAGGTTTCCAAGCTGGGCCGGTTCAGGAGTTGCCTGGCCAGGCACAAATTTGAACTTGATTTCGGCTCCTGCGGAAGCGTCGCGGCCCCGCTGCTCGGCAGGCCGTGTCAGGGAATTCCCCGACAGAAAAATTCTGCTCTTCCTGGCCTCGCCTCTTGCTGTGTGGGGCTGTGCTGCTCCTTTGAATCTGTTGGGTACCTGAAGCAGCAACTCAAGGACAAGCTCATCGAGCACAAGCAATACATCGACAAATACGGCGAGGACATGTGGTGATGACTAGCGGTTGCTGCCGTTGAGCGACACCGCATTGGTCACATTGACGGCGTCGCGGCGCGAGCCGAGCAGCCAGTAATCCCATTTCGTCGTATCGAGCGAAGTGCTGTTGAACTTGTCGCCCCAGACCTGATAATAACCGGCGAGCGGCGCGGCGTGGGCCTGGAAGATGAGCAGCGCGCTCAACAACATTACGCTGAACTGTTCGAGGAGGATTGCTTATAAATCACGCCGTCTTAATGGCAAAGCGAGGACGCCAGCTTGCGCCAGCGCCCTCGCTCACCTCAACCCAACCATTCCCAAATCACGGATGAATCAATCGGAAGAACATCGACCCGTCGGCACGATTGATTGGGAACGTGACCGAAGTGTAGGCGGCCGAGCCGGCCACATTCACCCAATTGGTGGTCAGGCCGACGCCGATGGAGTTGGTCTGCTCCTGGAGTATCCAACCCAGATAGCCGGGCCAACTCAGGATAATATTCCCGGCGCTGACAATGCAGGTGATATTGGTCGGCGTGCTGGGGATGCCGACCACGAGGCTCAAGACGCCGTTGGTCGGATTGAAGCTGTAGGCCAAGCCCCCTCCCGGCGAACCGGAAATCCCGGCGAAGTTGTTGGAGTGCGAACCAGTGCTAAACAACTGGAAGCTGTCGCTCGTCGTCAGCGCGTTGGTATCGGACGTGATGTTGGTGACGGTCAGGATGCCGCCGTAATTGATGTTGCCGGTGACGTCAACTTGATCCTGCGCGAGGGAGCCGCCGGTCTTGTTGATGCGCATGGTGGCATTGCCTTGCAAGGTCAGGTTGTTGTTAATGGTGAAAGTGCCGGTGCCGCCGGCATCGCCCGCGCCGAGGCTGCCCCCCGGAGCGACCACCACCGGACCGACCAGGTCGCCGCTACCCGCCAGCAAGCCGTTAGTTACGAGGGTCGTGCCGGTATAATAACCGGAGCTGTCCAGATAAACAGCCCCGGGACCTTTTTTGATCAGACCACCGTTAAAGCTGTCGCCCGACTGCAAAGACTGGCTGCTGATGGTTACGCTGTAGCCATTGTCATCCAACACCAGGCCGTTGCTCATCACCATGCTGGAAACTTGGAGGAAGTCGGCGCTGTTAGTCACGGCTTGAAGGGTGCCGCCATTGAAATAGGCGATGGAGGTCGCGGGCGTATTGGTGGGCTGCACCACGGTGGCTTGCACCAAGCCGCCGTTGAGATAGAGCGTGCCGCTGCCCCCAGCATTTTGACCGAGCCACAAGGCCTGACTGTTGAGCACCTGGCCGCCATTGACAATCAAGGTGCCGGTGCCGGCGCCGACGACCAGGTTATTGGGATTGCCGAAAGTGTTGGCGGAACCGCCGCCGTGAATGACGGTGCCGCTGTTGACAATGAGGGTACCGTTGGCGTTGGTATTGCCGACCACCAGAATGTTGTTGGTGACGGCCAAGGTGCCCCCGGCGACAACCACGGTGGAGGTGCTGCCGGAGCCGTTAGCAATCCATGCCTGATCTAACGGGATGGACATCAAGCCACCGTTGGTGATGATGGTGGTGCCGGCGTTGAATATGTCTTCGACGGTGAACGCGGTGCCGTTGTTCAAATAGTTGCTTCCGCCAACCACCCAGGTCCCGGTGCCATTCTTGGCTATCGCAATACCGCCAAGGCCTGCGGTGTACTGAATAGTGCCGTTCCAAGTGCCGCCGCTGCTGCCGCCGACGGTCAGAACGACATCGTAGCCATTGTTGTTCTCCAGCACGCCCGAGCCGATGAGGTCGCCGGCAGTTTGATTGAAACCGGCGAGGTCGAGCGTGCCGCTCGGACCAATGACGACATTGGCATTGGGTGAGATGGCACCGGCGTTGGCAGCCACCAAGGTTCCATTGCTGATGACTGTATTGCCCGTATAGGTGTTGTTGGTCAGCTTCAAAGTGGCCGTGCCGGTGCCCAGCTTCTGCAAGCCCGTCGGACCGGAAATGGCTCCACTTCCACTGAAGGTGTAGGTTTTGCTGTTATTGCTGATGAGCAGGCTGGTCGGCCCGACGTTGGTATTGAGGATAACCGTGCCGCTGCCGGTGTCGTTGAAAGTTACTAAATCGCCGGGGACGACTGCTTGATGGTAGGTGGTTGGTGTGGAACCGAGCAGCCAGTTAGTGGTGGTGCTGATGTCCCACAGGTTCAGGTTAGCACTGTTGGTGCCGGTCCAAACGATGCCCGGGCCGGAGCTGGTGATCACGGCATACAAAGTGGAATTGGGGGCATTGTTTGAAACGTAACCGGAGGCGCCCTGGGGCAAGAGCAAGTTTGTGCAATTCCCGGAACCTTGGATGCCGGTATATTTAATAAGCGCGATCGTGCCGACGCTCTCAATGGGCAGGCTGATGGTATTGGTGCCGTTCAGGGTTAAGGTGGCGCAACTCAGCAGCGCGTTGGCCGGGTTGTTGGCCACGGTGGGAGACAGCCCCAAAATGGCGCCCGGCACGGTCGCGGCTCCGCTAAGCGTCAAATTGGCGAGGCTCGCGGTCCCGTTGAGGACTTGATTAATCGAAAGCGTCGCGTTGTTGCTGACCGTCGTAGGGCCTGCAATAGAGGCCGCGCTGGTCATTTGCATAATGCCGGCATTGACACTCACCGCGCCGGCAAAAGTGTTGCCGGTGTTGGCCACGAGCAAGGTGCCGCCATTGACATACACCGGGCCAGCAAAAGTGTCTTGGCTGTTCAAGTTCACGGTGCCGGCATTGACCACCAACGCGCCGGCATAAGTGGTGGAGTCGTTCAAGTTCAACGTCCCGGCCGTGTTGGTGATTGGGCCGGTGAAGGTGTTCGCGCCGTTCAGATTCAAGGTTCCGGTACCTTTCTTGGTCAGACCGCCGTTCCCGCTGGGGCCCGCGAGCAGCGGCACCAAAACGGTGACGTTGTAGTTGGACGAATCAATGATGGCGCCCCCGGCCAGAACATAGGCCAGTATCGTTCCGGTCGAGGCGGAAAACCACGCGTTACCTGGTGTAGTCCCAGTCAGAGGGGAGAAATTCGCCTGCAGCGTGCCGCCATTGAAGTTGAAGACGGCGTTGGTTCCCGTGCTGGAGGCAACGTCGTAGGTCGAGAGCGTGCCGCCGTTCAAGTTATTGGTGCCGAAAGAACCCGCAATACGCGCGATGTTGATGCCTCCCATTGCGTTGATCAGGCCGCCGCTCTGATTCAAGGTTCCGATGCCGTATCCGCCGACCCGGATGCCGGCAGCCGTCGTCAGGGTGCCACCGCTCATATTATAGACGCCGACGCCCGAGGCCGAGGTGCGCCCGCCGATGGCGCATTCTCCGACGCCAGAGTTGAGTTCGGTGATGGTCCCACCGGACTGGTTCACCGTGCCACTGGCCGTTGAGCCGGAGGCATTGGCGGACCCAACAAAGAAGGCGTTGACGGTCAGCGTCGCGGAGTTCGTCACATTCAGCGTGCCGGTGGAACTATCCAGGTCGCCCACATTGAAATCAGATGGGGTGTTGAGCGAGCCAGTGCCTCTTAAGGTGAGAGTGCCGGAGTCGGTGCCGCTTTGGCCGACATCGTCCCAGTAGCCACTGGCATTAGTAATGGACCCGCCTGAATCAATGATGACGGTGCCGCCATGTACGAACAAGCTGCCGGTGAACGTTTCCTTGGCTGTCAATATCAGGGTGCCATTATTGGTCATGTTGAGACTGGTTCCTGCGCCGCTGATCACACCCCCCCAGGCTCGCGGTGACATTGGGGGCCACACCAATAGAGGAAGCAGTGGGCATGGAAAACGCGCGGTTATTGGTGAGTCCACCATTGATCTGCAAAGTGCCGCCGTTGAGTGTCACCGCGCCGGAACTCGCTCCCAGCGCTGAATCATTGGCGATGATCACCGAACCGCTATCATTGATAAAAACGCCGCCGGTAAAGCTGTTGCTGGTCAGCAACGACAGGGAACCGGTGTTTGATTTTACCAGCGAAGTGACTCCCTTGATTCCTCCCGCCCCGGCAATGCTATAGGGCAAGGTGCTGTTCACCACGACCGGATAGGCATAATACCTGCCCGTCAGATTGATGTTGGTGGGCTGCGGATTAACGAAATCGTTGGTCAAGGTGTCATCGAACAGCACCGCGTCTCCCGCAATGACACCGTTGTTGGTGTATTGCCGAAAGACTGTAATTCCTCCCGCGAGGAGGTTCGTCCAGTTGGGGGTTGTGAGATCCCAAATGGTGCCGTTGACTCCGTTCCAGGCCAGGTCGTTGGGAATGGAAGTGACAATGAAATCAATAGAAAGATTACTAGTATTATTTGTCAGTGTGGCAGCCACTCCGGGCGGCGGAGAGAATTGGAAATTCGCGATGCTGGCCAGCGTGCCGGTGCCGTATTTGATCAGGGTATTGGTGCCGACCTGCAAGCCCGTCACGCTGAGGTTGATGACGATGTTTGAACCCGGGGCGGAAATGCCGCCGGCTGCATTGATGGGCGGAGCCGGGAGATTAGCCGTCGCCGAGCCGTAACTGAGATTGATGGTTGCGTTGTCCTGGAAGGTCAGGCTCCCGGCCGCATTGATGCCATTGGCCGTGGTGTTGAGCGTGAGATTCAAAGTCGTATTGGTTCCGACCACCAGATTATTGACCGGCAACGGAGTGCCGGAGGAAACGTTCGCCGTCAACACGGCGCCATTGCTGATGATCAAATTGCCGGGACTCGAGGGCACGCTCGTCGCAGTGTTCACGCTTAATGTTCCACCGGCCACGACCGTGTTGCCGCTGTAAGTGCAAGCTCCCGACAACGTTTCTGTTCCAGCGCCAATCTTGGTCAAAGACAGGGCGCCTCCGCCGGAATTCTGAATCGTCCCGCTGAACGTTCCGCTGTCACCATTCGCTCCTATGGTCAAGGTCGGCGTGCCGCCCGCCAACGTGTCCACCACTCCCGACCCGTTCAACCCGTTGATGGTGGCGCTGTAGCCGTTCAAATCCAAGGTGGCATTGTCCGTCACATCACCGGCGATGGTGTTCCCCGGGATGGCGTTGGCCACGCCCAGTTGCAAGTAGCCTGCGGAAATAATCGTGCCACCGGAGTAGGTATTATTGGCATTGCTTAAAACCAAATAGCCTGTCCCGACCGAGGTCAGGCTGGAAAGAGAATGGACGCCGTTAGTCAGGTCGGTGATCGGTTCGCCAATGAGGGTCGTGGCCGAGGCGTTGATCGTGGCGTTGGTGGCGAGGGTGATGCCGCCGTTGGAGTTGGTGAACGCGCAGCCTACGGTATCGCGCAATTGTATATTCGCGAGAAAAGTGATCTGGCCCGGGTTGAAAGTGGACGGGTTTCCCGGCAAGCAGGTGACCGAGTCCAACTCAACCCAGTTGGCGCTGCCGCTGGTTGTTGAGATGTACCAACTGCCGGTGAAACCGGAGTTGGTGCCCGTGTAAGCAACGTGATCGGGAGAAGTGGCTCCTGTATTGGTCAATATCACACTGTCTCCGCCCAATAATGGGCAATCAATGATAAATACGGATTGATCCGCCTGAATCCCGGAATTGCCGGCGATGGTCCAATGATTTCCGGCAATATGAACTAATTGTCCGACAGTGCCACCGCTGCGAACGAGGGCGCCGGCAAGATTGGTAAAGTTGTTAATCGTCTCGGTTCGCACCGCGCCGCTGCCGCCGCCAAATTTCTCCAAGAAGCTGCCGCTGCTGGTGTCCGTAGCCCCGAGTGTCAATGAACCACCGGCAAACACGTAGTTGCTGTTGTTGCCGGAAACGCTCGGCGTCCGTATGTAATAAGGAGTCCCGGTGCTGCTCGTGGTGTAGTAATCGTTGCCCGCGCTGGGGGCCTGTGAGTTGTTCCAGTTGCAGGCACTAATGAAGGAACTGCAGCCGCCACTCGAGTCAGCCGTGGTCAGGTAAACCGCGGCCCCGTGCGAAATGGCCGCGCCGGCCAGCAGCAGGAGACCGACGGCTGTGAATTTGAGGAGGTGTGTTTTCATTTTGGAAGTTGAGGTTTTCATAGGCTTATGATTTTGTGTAGTGGTTAACGGTAGTTTATTGGTTTCTGTTTGGTTTCCGGAGCAAGTCGTCCCTGGTTGCAGATGGCTTTGTTCGGCGCAGGCGGCGGCGTCTGCCAGGGCAGGCAGCCACCTTTCCCTGTACTCAGTTGCGGTTTCATAAAACGACGGTCGTTGAGTCAAGCTGCACCGATCACACGCTGGGCCAACCAGATCGGCGCAGATATTGAAAAGTTACCAGGGAAGCGCCCAAAGCGTCTATTACCCGAAAGGGTAAAAATACGGTGAGGGGGGGATTGCGGGCGAACGCATTCTACCTCATACTGTCCCGTTGATTGCGAAGATGCGCGCGCGTCCACAGTGTTTCAGGCCGTACCTTCTTTGGCGGGCTGCGTTGGCCCTGGTGATAGGGACAGCGTCGGCACAACCGGGGGAACCAGCGGCCACGGTTCTTCTGACCAATGCCGCTCAGGTTCGTGCTCTGACTACGGAGGAAGCCGCGCGGCATCAGGCGGTGCGCCTGCGCGGCGTGTTTCTCGGGGAGACGGAACCCGGCGGCCGGGGTTGTGTAATCATGGACGAGACGGAGGGCATTTACCTGCACGGGCCGCCCGGCCTGGCCTCCGAGATCAGCCGAGGAGATTTAGTCGAGGTTGACGGCAGAACCGACCCTGGCGGCTTCGCTCCGTTCGTGGTCGCGCAAACCCTGCGCAAGCTGGGGCGAGGACAAATCCCGGAGCCACGGCGAGTCATGCTCGGAGAATTAAGCGATCTGGCTCTGGATGCCCAGTGGGTCGAGGTGTCGGGGGTGGTTCGGAGCTGCGAACCCCTGCCGGCCAGCGAACTGCCCACGCCACCGCCCGGGACGCCGCCAGTGGCCGGCAGCGGGGCGCCCGGGCTGCGGCACGAC
>JBEKJO010000062.1:0-31567 GCA_050011195.1 Verrucomicrobiota bacterium
TCCGCACGGCCTACGTGCCGGGTACCTCGCTGACCGGCGCCGGGCAGAGCATCGGGCTGTTGGAGTTTGATGGCTTCTACGCCAATGACATCACCACCTACGAAAGCCAGACCGGGTTGCCCAATGTGCCGCTGACCGTTGTGCCGGTTAGTGGCGGCATCAGCACTCCCGGCAGCGGGGTGGACGAGGTCTCGCTGGACATCGAAGTGGCGATCTCGATGGCGCCGGGCCTCTCCCAGGTTTACGTTTATGAAGCGCCCAACGAGACGAGTCAGTGGGATAGTTTACTCAGTCGCATGGCCAACGACAACCTCGCCAAGCAACTCAGTTGCTCGTGGGGCGGCGGCTCTCACAACGCGACGGCCGAACAGATCTTCAAGCAAATGGGCTCTCAAGGGCAGTCCTTCTTCAACGCCACCGGCGATTCCGACGCGTTCACCGGGTCGATCCCCTTCCCGTCGGACAGCACTAATATCACCGAGGTTGGCGGCACGACGCTCACCACCGGCTCGGGCGCTGCCTACAGCTCCGAGACCGTCTGGAACTGGGGGTTGCACGACGGCAGTTACGTGGGCAGCAGCGGCGGGATCAGCACCTACTACGCGATCCCCTCCTACCAGGAAGGCCTCAGCATGTCCGCCAACCTGGGATCAACCACCATGCGCAATGTCCCGGACGTGGCGCTGACGGCGGACAATGTCTATATCGTGTATGGCGATGGCAGCGCCGGAATCGTCGGCGGAACCAGTTGCGCGGCGCCGTTGTGGGCGGCCTTTACCGCCCTTGTCAATCAGCAGGCCGTGGCCGCCGGGCAGGCCGCCGTTGGCTTTCTCAACCCGGCCCTCTACACCATCGGCAAGAGCGCGAGCTACACTTCCGCCTTCCACGACATTACCACTGGCAACAACTTCAGCAGTAGCAGTCCCGCCAAGTTCTCCGCCGTGACCGGTTATGACCTCTGCACCGGCTGGGGTACGCCCAACGGCGCCAACCTGATCAATGCCCTGGCCGGCTCCGAAGCCTTGATTGTTTCTCCGTTATCCGGCGCCGCCACCGGCGTGGCGGGTGGGCCGTTCAGTATTACCTCCGGAAACTTTCTGCTGACCAACGCCAGCAGTTCCTCGCTGACCTGGTCGCTGGTCAACACCTCGGCGTGGCTTGAAATTTCCGCGACCAACGGCACGCTTGCGGCGGCGGCTCAAACCACTCTTGCCTGCAGCCTCACGGCCGCTGCCGGCAGTCTGGCCGTCGGGAATTACACGGCGAATCTGACCTTCTCCAACTGGACGGCCCAGGTCGCGCAGGCCGGACTGTTCACGCTTCAAGTCAGCCAGCCGTTGGTGGTTTCGCCGACCAATGGATTTGCTGCCTCGGGGCCGGTCGGCGGCCCGTTTAGCGTGACCTCGCAAAACTACTCATTGACCGACCAGAGCGGCAGTTCGCTGCCGTGGGGCATCATCAACACCTCGTCATGGTTAAGCGTTTCACCGTCCGGCGGCACTTTGGCGGGCAGCGCGCAAACGACCCTGACGGTCAGCCTGACGGCGGCGGCCAACACCCTGGCGGTGGGCGTTTACACGGCGAATCTGCTGGTCACCAACCCCGCCGGCGTGGCGGCCAGCCTGCCATTCACAATCAATCTCAGCCAGCCATTGGTGGTTTCGCCGACCAAGGGATTTGCCGCCTCGGGGCCGGTCGGGGGCCCGTTTAGCGTGACCTCGCAAAACTACTCACTGACCAACCAGGGCGGCAGTTCGCTGCCGTGGAGCATCATCAACACCTCCTCATGGTTGAGCGCTTCACCGTCCGGCGGCACCTTGCCGGGCAGCGCGCAAACGACCATGACGGTCAGCCTGACGGCGGCGGCGAACAGCCTGGCGTCCGGCATTTACACAGCGGATATGCTGGTCACCAACCCCACTGGCGTGGCGGCCAGCCTGCCATTCACAATCAATGTTGGCCAGCCAATCGTGAACAATGGCGGTTTTGAGACCGGCAGTTTCTCCGGCTGGACGTTGAACGTCAGCAGCGAGGACGAGGGTAGCGCGTATGACTTCGTGACGACCAGCAGCGCCTGGGTTCACTCTGGCAGTTATGGCGCGGAATTGGGACCATACTATTCCCTCGGTTATCTTTATCAAACTCTGGCCACTTCACCGGGACAGAATTATCTGCTCTCTTTGTGGGTGGACAATCCCAGCGGACAGCCTGGAGCAACCCCCAATCAATTTCTCGTGCAATGGAATGGAACAACCCTCTTCAACCAGACCAACATGCCCTATACCACCTGGACGAATTTGCAGTTCATTGTCACGGCCGCCAGCGCCAGCACGGTTCTCCAGTTTGGATTTAAAGACCCGCCAAGCTATCTCGGCCTCGACGACATCAGCGTGACACCGATTTCGCCGCCGGTATTTAAGACGGCGCAAAAAGCGATCAACACTTTCAATCTTACATGGAGTGCCGTTACCGGTCTGGCTTACCAGGCGCAATACACAACGAACCTGCTCCAAACCAACTGGATCAATCTGGGCGGGCCACTGGTGGCCACCAACGGCACCGTGACCCTGTCTGATCCCAACGCCAGCAGTTCCTCGCCGTGCCGGTTCTATCGCGTCGTCGAACTGCCATGACCGTGTCGTCGGCAGGCTGGGGCCTGATTGAGGACGTGGCAGTTGAGGGAGCGTATCAGGCCAATTCAAATGCTCAGTCGTCTCCGGGCTCTTTTTTAGCTGTCGGCGTGGTGGCGGTGTCGAAAATCTGGTTCAAGTCGCGGGCTTTGGCCTTCTCTCAGGTTGGTGTTTTCTGACAGGTTGGAACGGCCTTAAACGGGGATGAAACCTTTGAAGGTGTTATGACTTTGTGTTATGACTTTCCTCGCCGAACCGAGAAAATCTGGGAAGCACCTTGATTGTAATGACGTTTATTAAGTTGGCGGAGAGACTGGGATTCGAACCCAGGGTGGGGTATAAGCCCACTCACGCTCTCCAGGCGTGCGCTTTAAACCACTCAGCCATCTCTCCGGCCATTTGATTACCAATAGTTTACGAGTATTCACCACTGCCCAGCCTGACAATCTGATACTGATTTCGTGAAACGTAGTCAGACCACATCAGAAAGTCTATGGCAGAAAACGCCAGTGTCAAACTTGGTTCGTTACGTACCATCGCGAATGTTATTCGCACAGATGCGCGTGAAGGGCAAGCGCATTCGCCGTTCTCTCAAAGCGCAGGTGCTGTCTGTGGCAGAACTCCGGCTCGGTGATTTGGAAGGGGAAGAACGACAGATAGCCGAACACGCAACGGCTTATGTGGGGGGCAAGATGACCTTCGGCGACGCGCTGGCGATCTGTCGTCAACGGCTAACCGCCTCACGCGGTTGCCTGCGAACGGTTTTGCTTGCGCGTCACCACCAACACTAGCAAGGCCGCTATGGAACAAGCGGTAGCCACCACGAGGGCAGGATAAATCGGGTTGGAGGTCTTGTCCCGGATGGAGCCCACCATATAAGGGCTGACAAACCCGCCCAAGTTGCCAATGGAATTGATCCACGCAATCCCAACGGCAGCGGCCGGCCCGGAAAGAATGCCGGTCGGCAACGCCCAGAAAGTTGATATGGACGACATAATCCCGGCTGTCGCGAAGGCTAAAATGGCGATGCCCAACACACAAGGCATTCCCTGCAGGCCACTCAAAACCAGAAAAAAAACAGCCACCACCAGCGCACTCGCCAAGTGCCAGGGGCGTTCACCGGTGATGTCGGAGTGATGGCCCCAGTAGATCATGGCCAGGGCACCGAAGCCCCAAGGGATCATGGAAATAATCCCGATTTGCCATGGGTCCCGGCTGAAAGCATCTTTGATAAGCTGTGGCATCCAAAAGCTGACGAAGTAGTTGCCCATCATAATGCCAAAATACACCAGGCACAGCAGCCACACCTGTGGGCTTTTGAACGCATCGGCCAGAGTATGGTGGAAATAGCCACGCCTGCGCTTGATAGCCTCATCTTCTGCGATGCGTTGCGCTAAAAACTCGCGCTCGGCTGGCGGCAACCATTCCGCCTGCTGCGGCCCGTCATCGAGGTAAAACATCGCCACGATGCCAACCAGCACGGATGGAATTCCCTCCAGTACAAAAAGCCATTGCCAACCGGTGAGCCCGCCCACGTTCGACACCTCGGCCATGATCCATCCCGCGACCGGCCCCCCCAAAGCGCCGGACAGCGCAATGGCGCTCATGAACGCCGCCACCATGCGGGCTCGATATTTTCCAGGATACCAAAAGGTCAGATAAAGCACCACCCCCGGAAAAAAACCGGATTCAACCACGCCAAGCAAAAACCGCAGCAGATAAAAGACCAGCAGAGTTCTGACGAACATAAAACTGGAGGAAACCAGTCCCCACACAATCATGATCGGGCCGATCCACAGCCGCGCTCCCACCCGCTGGAGGATCATGTTGCAAGGCACTTCGAAAACGAAATAGCCAATAAAGAAAATGCCCATGCCTGCCCCAAACACAGTGTCGCTCATCCCAAGGCCTTGCTGCATCTGCAACTTGGCGAAACCGACATTAACACGATCTACATAGGACAGGATATAGCAGACAAACAGGAAGGGAATTAAGCGGGCGGTCACTTTCCGGTAAAGCCTTTGCTCCGACTGAACGGAACCGAGACTTTTCCCGGCACCCTCGGCAATGGTTGTATTCGGGCCCATGTTATGCGGCAGGCGCTGCTGTGGTCAAGTAAAACCGGCCTGTGAAATTGGCCAAAAGAATTCCCAGCAAGCATACATCATACCAACCGCTTGGGTTTCGGCGCAAAACTTTCGTTGCTTTCAAAGTAATTCCATTGCCGGCCCGCTGGAATTGTCTCATAAGCGATCAAAGAATACAATAGGTACTAAAACTATGAAAACACTCTCTATGAAAAAAGCACTGCTTCTTGGGCTTCTGCTGCTCGGTTACGCGGCGGCGGCTTCCACGTTTCCGGCCTTCCCGGCTTATGACCCTTTCACCAGTGCCACCGCCAGCGGGGGCAGCAGCTACGCCGCGGGCAGCTTGTTGGCCGAGCAAACCAACGCCATGGGGCAAAATTGGTACGGCATTGCCACCACCATCACCAGCGCTGCCGCCAATGCCATTACGAATACCGGGTACTCGCTTTCCTATCAGGGATTACCCGGCTTTTCGGGGAACGAGATTCTGTTCAGAAACGTAGCCGGCGAGGGGGCGCGCATGTTCGTGGCCACAAATGCCAGCGGTTTCTTCGTCACTGGTCCCCTTTCCGTTTTTTACTCCATGGTTTTGTCGGTGTCCAACATCAGCAGTCTTTCCACCGTTGGCGACTACTGTGTTGGGATGAGCGATCAAGGCACCATCGCCGATCAAACCAGCCAGCCCGGGACCGTGGCCGCCAGGCTTTATTTTAAGAAAAACGGGAGCGGCTATCAGTTGGGCATTTCCAAACAGGGTGGCTCCACAAATTATGCCAGCACCGTGTATTCCACCGCCCAAGCTCTTTTCGTCGTGGTCGATTACGAGATCGTGACTACCATTGCGACCAGCGGAACCAGGGACAACGTCCGTCTGTGGATCAACCCCGATCCCAGCACCTTCGGACCACAAACCCAGCCCACGGAAACGGTCAGTATTCTGGCCTCGGATAGTGACCTGACCCCCTACATCTCCGCCGTTAATCTTCACAATCGCTCCACCGCCACCCCAAACGACCTCTACGTCACTGATTTTCGCATGGGAACCAACTGGTCCTGGGTCACCGGCGGCCCGGCCATCGGCTATCCGCCGGTAGCCAGCACCAACTGTCCAACCGGCGTGCTGAATTTAAGCGTCACAGCGATGAACAACGGCACGGCCAACGGCTACCAATGGCAATTCAACGGCGCCAACCTTACAAACGGTCCGAGCATATCCGGCTCAGGCGCGACGGCGAGCGGCTCCGCCACGGCTTCCCTGACAATTACCGGCATGGATACTAGTGTTGCCCAGCGCGACTCAGGGGCCTATACGGTCGTCGTCACCAATGCCTACGGCGCCGTGACCAGCTCAGTTTCCGCTGTGACGGCCTATTCCGCCCCGGTCATCACCGCGCAGCCCAGTCCCACCAATCTTCTGTTGTATGCGGGCGCGAACTACACCAACTCGTTGACGGCGGTCGGCTATGCCCCCCTCTCGTATTATTGGTACACGAACAACGCCCTCGATTCCGCCGTGACCGGTTCGAGCTTCCCCATCGCCAACGCCCTGGCCAACGCTTCCTTCTACTGCGTGGTCAGCAATTCCATCGGCATGGCCACCAGCGCGGTGGTGTCACTGACGGTCGTGTCTCTTCCAACCTTCCCGTACCCGCTGGCGGTGTACAATGACCACCCCATCGGCTATTGGCCTTTGAATGAAGTTCCCGACAATGGCTACGGAAACGACGGAACGACGGCCTATGACTACGTGGGCGGCAATAACGGCTTTTACACCAATGCCGTTCTGGGGCAGGCGGGTTATGCCGCGGGTTTGACGAATGAATACGGCTACTCGCCTCCGACCGACACCAATTCGTCGGCTCTCTTTGGCTCCTACTCGTACAGTGACAGCTACGTGGCCCAAATTCCCAACATCAACTTCGCGGCCAGCCAGGCGTCCTCCTTCTCGGTGGAAGCCTGGGCCAATGGATACATCTCGCAACTCAGTGGGGCGGGTATCGTCAACAAGGGTTACGGCAACGGCGGCGAGCAATTCACGCTGGATGATTACAATGGCTGGCGGTTCTATGTGCGTAACACCGCCGGCACTGTGTTCTCGGCCCTTTCGACCAATAAAACCGATGGCAACTGGCACCATCTGGTGGGTGTCCTTGACACCGTCCACAGCAACATCACGATTTACGTGGACGGCGTGGCGCGAACCACCACCGCGTACACTCCCTCCACTGGCATTCTCAATTCGTCCTACCCGGTCGTCATCGGCTCACGCATGAGCGGAGCCACGACCGTTTTCGACGACAATTTCCAGGGGGACATCCAGGATGTGGCGATTTACAACTACGCTCTCACCGCATCCCAGGTGGCGAATCACTATTATGCGGCCGGCATTGGCCCCAGCGTTGCGTTCCCGAGCTCCACGATTGTGAATGAAGGCACAACCCTGACTGTCCCGGCGGCGGTCACCGGCTCCCCGGTACTGGCTTATCAATGGTACGATGTCACGTCCGGCACTCCGGGGACACCGTTGGCCGGACAAACCAACGCCACTCTGGTCATCAGCAACATCAGCGCAGCCGCTTACAACTACCATTCCCTTGATTTGACGGTGACAAACCTCTACGGCCAGGCCAGCAGTTCGATCTACATTCAAGTTGTGTCAGGCCCGCCCAATTCGGTCACAATTACGCCGCCGTCCCTCGCGGTTTATGCCGGTTTGCCTTTACCAGTGCCTTTTACGGCCACGGCCCAAGGCACGCAACCATTCTTCTACCAGTGGTCCACGAACGGCACGCCTGTTCCCGGCGCGACTAACGCCGTTTACACCAACGTCCCCGTGCTGGCCGGCTCCTACACCATCGGATGCCAGGTCACCAACGGCGTCGGCTCCGGCCCGCTTGCGGCGGCCAGCCTCACCGTGGTCCCAGCGCCGACCGATTATTACGGCTCGACCGTGCTCGGCAGCACACCGATTGCGTTCTGGCGGCTGGATGAACCTGCGAACGCCACCACGGCCAACGACTACGTGGGCGGCCATAACGCCGCCTATAACAACGCCGTCAATGGCCAGCCGGGATTCAGGCCCATTACGATGCCATCTGAAACCGCAACCGTATTCGGCACCAATGGGATTACCCCCAGCATGGCAGAGGAGAACAACAATACCGCCAATGGTATTCCTCTGATTGACTTCTCCACCCAGGGAGCCAACGCCGAGTTCTCGGTCGAAACGTGGATACAGGAACTTCCCCAAGGCGGGGGCATTGTCGAGAAAGGCTACCCCAACGATACGCAGTTCGCGCTTGACGGCAATGGAGGCGCCAACTTCCGTTTTGTGATTCACACTAGCGCTGCCTCCGGAACTTCGATCATCACTGCCAACAGCGGGTCAGTAGTGCCCGACGGCAACTGGCATCACTTGGTCGGCGTGTGCGACGAGGCCAACGGCAAAATATATCTATATGTCGATGGCAGCCTTGAAAGCACAGCCTCGGTCCCCGCGGGATCGGGACTCTTGTCCTTGTCCAGCACCTACCCCGTCGTTATCGCTGCGCAAGAGTCTCAAGGCGGCTCTTCTTTCCCGGGCGTGACCAACGCCGCCATGAGTCAGGTGGCCCTCTACGCTTATGCCATGACGTCGAACCAGGTCGCGGCGCACTACGCGGCCGCGCTGGAGCCGCTCGCCGTTGCCTTGCCGGCTTCTATTGATGTGGTCGCCGGGGTGATCGGCTACTTGACACCGACTGTAACCGGCGGCGTGCCACCGTATTCTTATCAATGGCAGAAAAGCGGCACCAACATTTCCGGCGCCACGAGCAGCCTGTTCCTTCTCACCAGCGCGGGACCGGCTGCGGCAGGCTCCTACGACGTAATCGTGTCCGATTCCAACTACGTTGCCGCGGTGACCAGCAGCGTGGTCTCGGTCACGATTGTGTCCGATCTTACGTTCAACACCACCGGCCCGGGCTGGTCGTCCCAGGGGAGCACCTCATGGCCAGGGAACAACGTCCTGCAACTGACGGACAACATCAACTCGGAACACAACAGCGCCTTCTACAGTTTCCCGCTCTATATTGGAGCTTTCCAAGCCAGCTTCACTTACCAATGCGTCACCAGTCCGGCCAACAGCGCCGATGGCGCCTGCTTCTGCATCCAGAACGACCCGCGCGGCGCGGCGGCCTTGGGCGGCAGCGGCAGCCAACTCGGCGTGGGCACCCCCAACCCCATCACCCCCAGCGTGGAACTCGAGTTCAACATCTACGCGAATAACACTATCGGAGGGGTCGGCATTTCGTTCGGTACCAATGGCTCGATTGGGTCTGTGGTTTCGACCGCGCCTCTGGTCATCAACAGCGGTGACCCCATCAATACCGTCTTGACCTATCAAAACGGGGTAGCCACCGTCACTTTGACGGACACAAACGCAAACACGCAGTATTCCGCTTCAGCTAATGTGAACATCCCTGCCATTCTAGGCACTAACGTGGCCTACGTCGGCTTTACCGCCAGCACTGGCAGCTCCGCGTCCACCCAGCAGATCAGCGACTTTACCTTCCTGAGCCGGGTTAACCTGGCGATCCAAGTGTCCGGCAACACCGCCACGATCTCCTGGCCGGCAGAGGTCGGCGGCTACGTCCTGCAACAGAACTCCTCAGTCGCCACGACCAATTGGGTCAATGTGACCAATGCGGTCAATCTGGTGAACGGACAAAATCAGGTCGTGGTGCCCATAACCAATCGTGCCCTGTTTTACCAATTGTTGCTCCAATAAAACCGGCCAGCACATGCGGCTTGGACGGTAGGACAGGTTGCAAGCGGGCGCTGGCGACGTAGATTAGTGTCAACCGGCGCAAGTTCGCTTTGCCCGGTGCCGCAGACCGATGCGCAATGATGCTGTCGGGCACGTAATCCGTGACGCGATAAGCGCAATCGATTCTGGAAAGATCGCCGGCTGGGCGCTGCATCGGGCGCCTCGCCGGGAGATGTGGGGTGCGGTTCCGTTGGGTTAAAGGAGCAGCAGGCCGGGGCCATGAGGGTGGTCGCGGCCTGTTCCTCTAATAAGTTGCGGAATCTGCGCTCGTTTTTCTCGATTGGGCGTGCCTGGGGCTTTGCTGTGGCTCTGCTGGTTTTCCTCTTTGCACTTACTTTGGTTGGCCGGGTCTGCTAATCATTAGTGGTTTCATGACGCTGGATCGAACTTCGAAGCGCTCGGGTCGCGGCTGGGTTGCCGCCGCAGGGCGGATTCTTCATCTGCTGTATCGCAGGCTTGCAACCTGCTGCCGCCAGGGCCCGGCGGACACATTGTTATATTCTGATTGCATTCGCCACGCGGTCGCGCCGACGTGTGAGTGGGCGCTCGCCGCGGGGCTGCTGCTGGGTGGTGGGGGCACCTTGGCTGGCGCGGAGCCAACGCCCGCTGTCGCGCTGGTCCCTGTGCTGACCAATCTGCTGCAGTTGCGCCGAGTGGTGGGGGGGGAGCAGTGCGTGAGCTATCCAGTCCGTCTGGACGGAGTCGTGCTCTGGGCCAGCCAGACGCAAGGCGATTTGTTCTTGCAGGATGACTCCGGGGCCATGGCGGTGCAACTGGATTTGCGCGGCCAGCCCCCGGTGCTGGCCGGCCAGCGGGTCCATCTGGAGGGGAGATGTGTGGCCGGCCAGGGGGTAATTCGGGAGGCGCTGGTGGACAATGATGGCCTCCACGGGCCGCAGGAAAAGTCCGGGGCCATCTATCTGGCGACGGGACGGCATCCACTTCGCGCCGAGTGGTTCAACGGCCCGGCGGGTTGGGAATTGGAGATTGAATACGAAGGGCCGGAATTGCCGCGCCAACGAATCCCGGAGTCGGCGTTGTTTCGGGCGGTCACGGAGCCTGACGAAGGAACCAGCAACCTGCTGCATGGCTTGGACTACCGATGTTATGAAGGCGATTGGAAGCGTTTGCCCGACTTCCACCGGCTCCAGCCTGTGAAGACGGGAACCGTGGCCGACTTCGATCTGCGCGTCCGGACACGGGACCAGAAAGTGGGACTGCAATTCGGGGGTTACCTGGAAGTGCCGCGTGATGGTCTTTATACGTTTTGGACCCGGTCAGATGATGGCAGCCGATTATTTGTTGGCGATTCTCCCCTCAGAGTCAGCATGTTGGGCACAGCTTCGCCGCCCGTGTCCCGCCCAATTGCCCCAGGCCAGGTCCTGCGCCCCGACCAGGAGGACCAATGGTCCGAGGCGGAAGGGACGGTTGCCTTCGCCAGCGAACAGGGCGGGGCGCTGCAACTGGAACTGAGTTCAAGCACCGGGCGGCTGCGGGTCGAAATCGCCCATCCTGCCGGCAGCTCGGCCCTGCTGCTGTTGAACAGCCGCATTCGGGTAACCGGGGTTTGCCAGGGCACCTATGCCAGCGACGGCCAGCGGGTAGCCGGGAGGCTGTTGGTGCCAGGTTCACAGCAGATCGAGTTGCTCGAGGTGGTTTCCGCGCGCTGGGACGAGTACCCGGTAACGCCCATCGGCCAGCTCGGCGCGACAAATGTTCCTAAGAACATGGAGGCGATAGCCCACATTCGGGGCAAGGTCCGTTCGGTGCCACCAGAGCGGGGACTGGTGGTCGAGGATGAGAGCGGGCAACTGTTGGTGGAGACCACCCAGCGCGCCCCCAGGACCTCCGGAGGGCAGGTCGAGGTGCTGGGACGGTGGAGTCGAGCAGGGACCAACGTGGTGTTGGAGTCCGGCCTTTATCGGGAACTTGCGGGTGAGGAAAGTGAGGCCACCAACGCGCTGCCAGTGCTTCTGACCGTTGACCAGATCAAGCGTTTGGACCGCCAGGAAGCGCAGCGTGGCTATCCCCTGAGAATCCGGGGGGTTATTATCGGCGTTTGGCCCTATGGGGCCTTCGCCCTCCAGGACTCGACCCGAGCCGTGTACGTCGAGTGGCGGCCTGCGCTCAAAGGCCCGGCGCCACGGGTGGGAGACTTCTGGGAAGTCGAGGGGGAAACCTTTGCTGGCTTTGCGCCCAATGTGCGGCCCCGCCGGGCGGTCCGCCTCGGGGCCGGAACGCTGCCCGAACCGTTGCACCCGACTTGGGACCAGCTCAGTAATGGCAGCCTCGATACGCAATACGTCGAGGTCCAGGGAATCATCACTGCCATCCAAACCGATGGCGTGGCATTCCTGACGCGCTCGGGCAAGATTAAGGTGCAATTTCCCGGCCTTGACCCGCACACCCTGGGCCGTTACCAAAACGCGTTGGTGCGGGTGCGCGGTTGCCTTAGCCCCAGGTACAATGCCCGCCAGCAGGCCCAAGTGGGACAGATACGCCTCTTTAGCGCCTCCTTCAACGTGGATGAACCGGCTCCGGCCGACCCGTTTGCCGCGCCCCTCAAACGCGCCTGCGATTTGCTGCTCTACGACCCCCAGGCTGGCGCCATGCAACGGGTCCGGCTCGCCGGCCAGGTGCTCCACGAGCTTGATGGGGAGTTTTACCTGATGGATAACGGCTGCGGTGTACGGTTTGTTCCCCAAACCGGCGCCGACCTGGGCGTGGGCGACCTGGTACAGGTGGTCGGTTTTACAGACCTGGGCGGGCCCTCGCCCGTACTGCGCGAGGCGGTCGCGCGCCGAACTGGACAGGCCGCCCTGCCGACCGCCCAATCGCTGTCGGAGACTAACTTCTTGAACGGTCGGTATGACGCCACATTGGTCCGGGTCCCCGCCCGCTTGGTGAATATGAGTGTGAACCGGTCGGAACAGGCACTCGAGCTGCAGGCCGGCACGCGGGAATTCGTCGCTCGGCTGCGGACCCGTCACGGTTTGGCGCGCGGCCTCGTTGCCGGCAGCCGGCTTGAGTTGACGGGGGTCTATGCCGGGCGGGGAGGCAACCGGGCGCTGGGCCGGGACATCGATTCATTCGAGTTGTTGCTGAATTCCCCGGCGGACATCCGGGTGCTGGAGCGGCCCTCTTGGTGGAGGCTGGGCCATACCTTGGCAGTTCTCGGCAGCATGGGGTCGGTCATGTTAGCCGCGCTGGTTTGGATCACCCTGCTGCGCCGACAGGTGGAGGAACGCACCCGCCAACTGGCCGCCAGGATTCGCGACCACGAACAGACCGAGCGCCAGCGAGCGCTGGAGGCCGACCGCGCCCGCATCGCCCGCGATTTGCACGACGACCTCGGGGCGAGCCTGACGGGGATCGGCCTGCTGGCCCAGGCCGGGGCTGGCGCGCTGCCCACCCTCGAGAAGGCCGGCCAGCGCTTCCGCGCCATCCGCGACAAGGCCCGTGAGACAGTCAGTGCGCTGGATCTCATCGTCTGGCTCGTCAACCCGCGGAAGGACGCGCTCCCCGCTCTGGCGACCTACTTGGCCAGCTACACCGAGGAGTATCTCTCCGCCTCGGGCATTGCCTGCCATTTGAAGATCCCGATGGACCTGCCGCCCTTGCATTTGGCGGCCGAGGTCCGCCAGGGTCTGTTGCTGGCCGTGAAAGAAACTCTGAACAACGTCGTGTGTCACTCGCAGGCCAGCCAGGTCGAAACCCGATTGACGATGGAGAACGGCTGGCTCGAAATTGTGGTCGCCGACGACGGACGCGGGTTCGACGCCTCCGCTCCGGCCTCGGGGGACGGGTTGGTCAACCTCCGCGAACGCCTCGCCCGCTTGAGCTGATTGATGCGTCGCCCGAATACCGTTGCGTTTGCGCGTGTGCCACCGGCAAGGAGGCCCTGGTCGAGATCCCGCGCCAGCAACCCGAAGTCGTGCTGATGGACCTGTATTTGCCTGGCGAGTCCGGCATCACCTGCATCGCCCGACTGAAAGAGCGCCTGCCTGGCGTGCAGTTCATTGTGCTGACCGTGTACAAGGATCCGGAACTGATTTTCCAGGCCCTGAAGGCCGGGGCCTGCGGTTACCTGCTCAAGCGCTCCACCGCCGAGGACATATTGCGCGCCATCGCCGAAGTGCGCTCCGGGGGCGCGCCCATGACCAGCGAAATCGCCCGCCTCGTCGTCCAGTCCTTTCGCCCCTCGCCCGCCAACGCGAGTGAGGAGAGCGGCTTGTCCCGGCGCGAACTCGAAATCCTCAACCTCCTCTCGCAGGGTCTCTCCAACAAAGAACTGGGTGCCCGCCTGGGGATCAGCGCCGAGACGGTACGCACCCACTTGAATAACGTTTATCAGAAGCTCCACGTCCACGGCCGCACGGAAGCCGTGGTCAAACACCTCAAGGACACGGCCAAGGGGTAAAAGGGGCCGGTGGAAAAATACGCCGTTTGGGGGATATGAGCCGGGCGACCGCTATGGTAAACTTGCTGGCTGTGAACGTCAGCAACAACGCAATGCATGTGAGCTGAACTTCAACTCACACTACCAACCTCAATCCATGAAAAAGAGAATAATGACTAATTTAATGGCGGCCTCCCTGGTTTTGTCAGGAGCGGCGGTGGCCCGCGGACAATCAGCCTATTTTCGGGCGGTAACCAACTTGAACCCGGCCGGCTATTGGCCGATGCACGAGGTCGAAGCCCCGGCGCCGGGAAACATTGAAACCAATTACGGCACCTTGGGCGCCTTGGGCAACGGTTATTACAACGACTGGACGGCGTTGCCGAGCGCCACCGCAGCAATAGTACGCCAGGTTCCCGGCCCTGTCGTCAACCCTGCTGACACGGGCGCGTATTTTACGAATACTGCTGAACGGGTGGCAACCGCTGGCTGTCTGCTGGTTCCAAACATTTCATCGGCGCTAACCCTCACGCCGCCTTTCACGATTGAGGGCTGGGCCGAAGCCAGCCACTATAATAGTACCCTTTCTTCAATGGTGAGCCAAGGCGGCGGCGCCGGCCTGAATAACAGCTCGAGTTATAGCGGCTGGAGCTTGAATTGGAATACTCTGTCTTTTGGATCATCCGGCACCATCTTCAATATGTATGCTTATGGCGGCCCGGGCAGCGGCACGATAACCGGTTGCGAAGGCGCCTCCTCCACACTGGCACAATCGAATGTATGGTATTATTTCGCCTACGTCTTCACCACCCCAAGTAATGCTACATACTGCGTTGCCAACACAGCAGTCAACGGTCCCAGCGGCACACTTACTCCTCCACTGCCTCCCACCAGTTGGTCGCCCGTTTTCCTTGCGAATGGCCGTAATGGGAATACCGGGCCGGGGAGTTTCAGCTTCGATGGCGCCCTGGCTGAAGTGGCGATTTACACGAACGCGTTGGCGGCGGGGGATTTTTCTGCTCACTATAACGCCGCTACCAGCGCCAATCCCCCCACAAATTACTTTCAGTTAATTACGAGTTACAATCCGCTTATTTATCTGCGCATGAATGCGCCGGCCTACACGGTGCCAAATCTCAGCACTTGGCCGGCGTTGACGAACTATGGGAGCGTGGCGGCCAACGGCGTTTATACTCCGGGAACTGTTCCCGGAATCCTGACGGGCATCTCTGCCAACGGCTACCCCGTTAATGTGAGCAATCAAGTGCCTCTTCTCAGCGCCATGGGGACCTTTGCGGATGCGGGCAACAATTCATCCTATAACCCGACCGGCGCAAGCGCAACCTTCAGTGTCAGTGCGCTGTTTCGGGGCAATCCCGCCGACCCCCGGGTTCAAAGCATTGTCGGTCATGGCACCAATTCCTGGATGTTGGGGCTGACCACGAGTGGCACGGTTGTTTTTAACTCCGGAACCAACAGCGCGGCGGCGGCGACCGGCACCGCTGCCGGCGACTTGGTTGGGACGGCAACCAGTAACGACGGTTTCTGGCATTATGTGGTGGCGGTTCACAACCAAACCACCAATTTCCTGTATGTGGATGGCGCGCTGGTGGCCACGAACGTCTCAACGGCCAGCATTCCCGGGAATACACAACACGTGATGATCGGGGCCGATCCATCCTATACCAACGTCAATGATAACCTTGGCCGTCAACTTCTCGGGCAAGTGTGTGAAGTGGCGTTTTTTACCAATGCGCTCGCCGCCAGCGATGTTCAAACGCTTTACACTGACCTGGGTGTTATTCCTGTCATTACCCGGCAGCCCATTTCGACCAATGTCAACGCGGGCACCGCCTTCACCAACACCGTTGCTGTCAACGGCAGCCCTACACTGGCTTATCGGTGGTATTTCAACACCAGTTCGAATTACAGCGGCGCCAGCACGGTGACCAACACCGCGGACGGGCGCGTTACCGGCGCGACTTCCGCCAGTCTGGTCATCACCAATGTGCATGGCAGCGACGCCGGGTATTACTTCGTGGCGGTCACCAATAATTACGGCGCCGTTACCAGCACGGTGGTGAGCCTGACGGTATTCACCAGCCCGGTCCTGGGCAATCAATTGCCCGTCCCCTACACTAACCTCTATACCCTGTATGCCGGGTCCAGTCCCACCTTCTCGATCGCATCGGTCTCCGGCGCGGCGCCCATCTATTGTCAGTGGTACACCAACGGCGCAAAGGTCGCGAGCGCGACCAATTTGACTTGCCAGTTGCACAATTTGCCGGTCGGCGGGATCACCACCTATTGTGTCGTCACCAACTTTGTGGGCGCCACCACCAGCTTTGTCTGGACGGCCACGGTAGTTGCGGCCCCCACCGCGCCCTATCCGCAGGCGGTGCTGGGACTTACTCCGATAGGCTACTGGCGGTTGAATGAGATGGACGATGGCAACGGCAACCAGGGCGCCATCGCCCATGATTACGTGGAGGGCAATGACGGAATTTATACCAATACCGACCTGGACGAGCAGGGCTACAGCCAGGGCTTGGCCACCCAATACAACTATAGCCCCGCTACCGACCCAACCGAGACCTCGGCTTTGTTCGGGAATTTCAACACCCCCAACAGCGCTGCCAACAGCATTGCCGGCGTTGATTTCTCGGCCCCGACCAACACCAGTGTCGTGTTCACGGTGGAAGCCTGGGCCGAAGGCACCGGCCAGGCGTCAGGAAACACCGGCATCGCCTCGAAGGACTATTTCAACAACGAGGAGTTCACCCTCGACACCGGCGCTCCCAACAAGTGCTATCGGTTCGAGGTGCGGAGCGCCAACGGCACGGCTTACAACGCCAACTCGACTCTGGCGGCCAGTGACAGCCTGTGGCATCATCTGGTCGGGGTCTGCGACGAATCGAACGGGGTGCTAAACCTTTACATTGACGGTCTGTTGGCCGTCAGCACCAACATTCCGACGGGCAGCGGCCTCATCGCGTCCGATGCGACGGTGCCGATGGTGATTGGCGCCCGGCCCACCAGCGCCACCAGCGGCGATGACAACCAATTCTATGGCTACGTCAACGACGTGGCCATTTTCGGCTACGCCCTGAGCCCCAGTCAGGTGGACGCGCAGTATAATGCTGCCGGCGTCCCGCCGTACTTCACGCAACAGCCTCCGGCAAACACGAACGCTTCTGGAAATACCACGTTGACCATCCCGGCGGCGGATAGCGGGACAGCGCCGGTGACCAACCAATGGTGGGATGCGACCGCGGGCGCGCCGTTAGCAGGCCAAACCAACGCCACACTGGTCATCAGCAACGTTCCTGGCTCTCTGGATACCCACCAGTTGTTCCTGATCGCCGCCAACGCCTATGGCACAAACGACTCCAGCGAGGTGACGCTTTCGATCTATACTGCCCCTCAAATCATCACGGATCTGCCGGCGCAAATCGTCGTCCCGGCGGGCAAACCCTGCACCTATGTGGTGTCCGTGATCGGCTCTCCGCCGCTCAGCTTTCAATGGTATTCCAACAACGTGCCGGTGGCGGGCCAAACGCGATCGAACTACTCGTTCGCCGCCGTTTCAGCCAGTTACGATGTGGTGATTACCAACCATTATGGGGCGGCCACGAGCACGGTTTCCGTCTTGACGGCAATGCTGCCTCCCAGGATCCCTTACGCGACCAACATCCTGATCACCTATGGGGCGGTGGGCTACTGGCCGCTGCAAGAGACCAACCCGCCGGCTCCGGCGAACATGGAGACGAACTACGGCACGCTCGGCGCGCTCGGCAATGCCTATTACGCGGCGACCAACGCCTCGGTCGTCACCTTCGGCCAGACCGGCGCCCTGCCCAACGACACGGACACGGCGGTGGCAGTCAGCGGCCCGGCCAGCACCGATGGCATCACCAGCTACGCCTTTGTTCCGCGTGTCTCACCGGCCCTGACCCTCCAGCCGCCCTTCACGTGGGAAGTGTGGGTCAACCCGAGCGGCACGGCGTTTGGCGACATTCTGGCCTACGGCGCCGGCTCGGGCTTGAACGGCGGCAACTGGGCGGGCTTGCGCTTGAGTTGGGGTGGCAACTTTCAAATCTATGCGTGCGACGGGACCAGTGCGACGAGTTTCACGGCCAGCTTCTCCACTCCGGACTACCCGGCGGGTCAGTGGCATTATTGCGCGGTCACCTACGATGGCACAACCGCCAGCGTCTATGTGGACGGCAGTTCAAGCCCGGTCGCCAGCGCGGCCATCACAATGGCGATTGATACCTGGACACCACTGTGCATCGGCAATGGCCGCTGGCAAAGCACCGGTCCCACCCGCAACTTCAGCGGTCTGATAGACGAGGTGGCCGTCTATACCAACCTCCTGTTGGCCAGCGACCTTACGACGCACTATAACGACGGCCTCAGTGGCGGCTCGGGTGCCTATAAAGCCGATGTTCTGGCCAAGCATCCTCTGCTGTATTATCGGATGGACTGCCCGGGGTTCACCAATCCGAGCCCGAGCCTCTACCCAATTGCTATGAACTTCGGCTCGTCGCTGGTCAATGGGGCTTATCGCCCGGGCATAGTGCCCGGGGGCGTGTCTGGCCCGCCGGATTTCGGCTTCGGAACCAACGAATTCGCCGCACCCATCAATGGGAATATCTCGTGCGTGGACGCCGGTTACGATCCCTTGTTCAATCCGACCGGGACGAAACCGTTCAGCGCCGCGATGTGGTTCAAGACCTATCCCTCGGATGGCCGGGTGCAAGCCGTCATGAGTCACGGGACGAACTGGGCGATGATCCTCGATGGCACGACGGGTCACCTGGTGTGGGATCTCAACTCCGCCGGCAACGTCACCTCGACGGGCATCCTCAATGACGGCGACTGGCACTTTGCGGTCGGCGTCTATGACGGGGCGTATAATTATCTATATACTGACGGGGCCTTGAACATCTCGGCCGCTGCCACAGGTCAATTGGCGAGCGACACCAATGCCAACCTGTTCCTGGGCGGCAACGCCGATTTCACGGTGGTCGGCGGCAATCAGCAGTACTTCGCCGGAGCCTTGGCCCAGGCCGCGTTCTTCACCAACGCCCTGACGGCGGCACAAGTCAGCCAGCTTTACAGCGACGCCGGCGGCGGCCCGCCCACCATCAGCCTGGAGCGTTCAGGGAACAATCTAATCATCACCTACACCGGCACGCTCCTCTCCTCGACGAATGTGACCGGTCCGTACTCAACGGTCACGGGCGCCAGCTCGCCTTCTTATACAACCTCCCCAACCAATGCGCAGATGTTCTATCGAGCGCGTCAGTAACCGGAATCATGCGCAAAGGCCGGCCAGGCCCTGGGGCTTGGCCGGCTCGCGTTCGGGGAGAACAGCCGGAAGAATGAAGTTGACAAGAAAAAGGCAAAGAACGAGCTTTTACAAGATGGACGCGCAGATTGTTTCAGGCGGCAAATGGTCCCGCACCCGGGAAGGGACCGGCGGGTTTACGCTGATCGAACTGCTGGTGGTGATCGCCATCATCGCGATCCTGGCGGCCTTGTTGCTGCCGGCTCTGGTGAAGTCCAGGCAAAAGGCCCAGGGCATTTATTGCATGAACAATCTGCGTCAGATCATGCTGGGCTGGAAAATGTATGCTACTGACAACTCGGGCGCTTTCCCGTGCAACGATGGATTTGGTCCCGGCAGTGGCAACGATAATTGGCCGGTCACGTTTGGCTTTGTGAATTGGGTGGCGGGGCGGGAATGCTACTCCGGCAGCATGGACAACACCAATTCGGCGCTGCTGGTGGATTCGCGCTATACACAGTTGGCTCCTTATGTAAGCAATCCAGGCGTGTACCGATGTCCGGCCGACCAGAGCCGGACTTATGGCAGCACCGGAGCACCGCGCGTGCGGAGCTATTCGATGAGTCAGGCCGTCGGATGCACCTCGCCCGTAGCAACGCCGCCCTTTGGCCAGTTGCCGCAAGGCAACCTTGGCGGCATGAGTTCGCCGGCTGGCGGCGGACATTGGCAGACCTACTCGAAAGAAAGCCAGGTCGGTGCGCCGGGGTTTTCCGATTTGTGGGTGCTGATCGAGGAGGATCCCGACAGCATCGACGACGGAGGCTTCGCTTTCTACATGCCGGCTTCCGCCACCAGTACGACCGCATGGTATAACCAGCCGGCCAAGCTGCACGGCGATAATAGCACGTGCCTCTCATTCGCGGACGGACATTCGGAGATCCACAAGTGGCTCAGGCCAGACAGAATCGAAACGCCTAATTATACTACCTACAACTACAACCCAATCGGCGTTGTAGCTCCGCCAGATGTGGACATCTATTGGATGGCCGCGCGCACTTCGGCCCCTGGCCCCTAGTTTCTCACTTCGGATATAGTGAGAGCGACTCCCAATTTGCTTTTTGCCTGCCTTTTGGCTGGCACGGCGGTGGCGCAGTCGCCGGTTACCTTGACGGTGGACACCCAGTCTCCCGGCTATGCGATTCCTGCAGATTTCAGCGGGTTGAGTTTCGAAACGATGACCCTTTTGCCGGACAGCACGGGCGGCTACTGGTTCAGCGCGACGAACACGCCGCTCATTACCCTGTTCCAGAATCTCGGCCTCAAGAGCCTGCGCATCGGCGGAGCCACCGTGGACATGGCCACCGTGGCAATCCCCACCAACAATGACATAGACCATCTGTTCGCCTTCGCCCAGGCGGCCGGGGTGAAGGTGATCTACTCGTTGCGTTTGCTCAACGGGAGCACAAATACCGACGCCACCCTGGCCCAATACATTTGGACCCATTACCGGACGCAACTCGACTCTTTCGCCATCGGCAACGAGCCCGATTGGAATTCCTACCATCAGTCGGACCCGAACATAACGAATTACACCAGCTACCTCGCCGACTGGCAGAAGTTCGCCACCGCCATCACCAATGTTGTGCCCGGCGCAACCTTCAGCGGGCCGGACACAGGCGGCAACGTTGTCACGGGAGCCCCGAACAACGGACCAGGACCAACCTGGACGACCAGTTTTGCGCTCGCGGAAGAGGATTCGGGACTCATCGCCTGCATCACACAGCACGATTATGTCGGCGAAGGCGCTGGCAACTTGACCGCCCAGCAAGGCATCGAGGCGATGTTGTCGCCGGCTTGGAACACCAGTTCCAATCAGACGCTTTACACGGCAATGGGAGGCCCCGTGTTGCAGAGCGGGTTGCCTTATCGGTTCACCGAAGCGAATGACTTTACCGGGGGGGTGACCAACGCGAGCAACGCTTTCGCCTCGGCGTTGTGGGCGCTGGATTTCATGCAGTGGTGGGCCGCCCATGGCGCCAGCGGCGTCAATTTCCACAACAAACGCTGGATTCCAACCGACACCATCATTCCTGGTTCGAGCGGCCAATTGATAACCTATCCGAAAGGTTACGGCATCAAGGCCTTTGACTTGGGCAGTCACGGCTATGTAGAGCCGCTCACGATGACTAATGCGAGCGGGTTGAATCTGACCGCCTACGCTGTTGGCGACGGGGCGGAGCTGTATGTCACCATCATCAACAAGGAACAGGGCACTGGCGCGCGCGATGCGGCGGTAACCATTGTGCCCGATGGTTTTTCCTCAGGCAGCGCTGCCGCTGTCTTTCTGACCGTCCCGAATGGCAACGTTGCGGCGACCGACGGCGTGGCTCTGGGCGGCGCGGCCATCACTAACAATGCCTCGTGGCTGGGACAATGGACGACCTTGAATCCGGTCACCAACGGCCAATGCACAGTGATCGTGAGCGCCGCCTCGGCCGCGGTCGTGAAAATTCAGGCCGGCACGCAGGTCCGCGCGGTCGCGCACGTGATCAACGACGCCGACGACGGCAGCGCGCTGGCCAACGTCACGCTCGTCTATCAGGTTCAGGCGAAGAACGGCGGGGAGTTCTGCCAGGGGAGGATTGACTTGCCCGACATCCCCTATTTCGGCGCTTGGAGCAAAGCCGTCACCCTCGATTTGCCGGCCAGTTTGGCCACGGGGGACTACGTCATTTCTGGCCGCATCATGGCCGGCTCGCACTCGCTCTCGACCAATGCCGTGGAGTTGTTTATTGCTGGCGCTGAATGGAGAAGGTCCGCGCCGTCGTCTGGACTGCCGGTCCACCTCTACGATCCCGCTGGCAAAACGGCGGCGGCGCTGGAGCAGGCCGGCCTCGGGTTCAAACGCCTCTCCAGCCTTTCGCCTTGGCCGGCGGATATGACCGCCCTAGTCATCGCTGAGGGAGCCTGGGACAAGGCGCTGGGGGCGCAAAAGCAACGACTGCGGCAGTTCATCCACGACGGCGGGCGCGTGCTATGCCTTGGGCCGGTGAACGGCGCCTTCGAGCGTGACTGGCTGCCGGAGCAGATCACTCCGCTCAGCGGCTCACCGAATGACCCTGCCTACCCGCCTCGCACCCGGCCATTCCGCGAGCAGATGAACGTCAACCCCGAGCGGCCCGGCCACCCGGTGTTCCGTGGATTGGACCGCCATCGCCTTGCCCTCTGGTCGGATTATACCGGCTGGGATGAAACCAAACCGGGCTTCCCGCAAGTCTATCCCGTCACCGCCGGCTTCAAACTCCTGAAACCGGAGGCCCTGGCGCGCACGGCCATTCTGGCCGACTACGACCGCGGCCTCGAGGGCGTCGCCTTGTGCGAGATGTTCGACGGAGCCGGCTCGGTCATTCTGTCCGGCTTTGACCTCGTGCGCCGCGCCGGGCTGGACCCCGCCGCCGACCGGCTGCTGGCCAATCTGGTCGCTTACGCCGCCTCGACAGACCACCACCCCGTCCATCCGCTGATCGAGCAGCCCATCCAATGGGGGAATTACCCCACGGAACGCGGCGTGGTCTGCGGCACGCTCAACGGCCTCATCGTCAATGCCGAGTGGCTCGCCCCGCCCACGAACCCCTCCGCGCCGCTCTTGCCGCCGAACACCGGCTCCTGGAACATGGACCCCGGCTCCCAATTCGAGCCGCGCGGTCGCAACCCCTTCGGGCCATACACTTACAGCACCGGTTCCAGCCTCAAGGACCTCAACCCGGACTCGGCGGTCGGCTCAGGCGTCTTCTGGGCCAGCCTTCCGCCCAGCAGGAAAACCGTCCTCACCAAAGTCAAGAACCCCGCCGCCAGCCCCGGCCAGCTTACCATCGCTATCAACGGAAACACCGCCACCGGCCCCGTCACCATCCCCGCCAGCCAAACCCTCAATCTGCGCTCGCCCCTCCCCGCTGGCGTAACCAACGTTTCCGTCCGCTACACCGGTCCCAAGACGCTGGTGCTGCTGGAAACGAGCTTCGAGTGAACCTAAAGAAGGGAGTTAACGCAAAGACGCCAGGAAGCAAAGACACAAGAGCCATTTCCGGCCGCGTCTTTGCCTCTTCGCACCGCTATACATCAACATACTTGCAAGCTGCGAGGGTTCTTGTGGATGAACTGCCGCGCGAAGCGTTTGGAGGTGCGTCCAGCTTGCGGGCGCTGTCGGAAGGCGGGGGTGGTTCGAAAAGCGGGAGCAAGCTCCGCGCGCTCCAAACGCTTCGCGCAGTTCGGTTGCGGCTCTGCCGCGCTGTGCCTTTGCGTTAAAGTCACTGCATAAACACCCGATAAAACCGCCGGCTGCCGCTGATGGCGTTGGTCAAGTGGAGGCTTCCGCTCACAGGCAGGGTGGAAGTGCTGATCGGACTCCAGTTCAACAGGTTCGTGGACAACAGGTTGGTGGAAGCTTGCAGCACGCAATTGCTGCCGGCAGGACCGGAAAGCACAAATGTAAAATTGGTTTTGCCGGTTATTTGTGGCGCTGAGAGAATGACAGAAGGAAGCGTGATGCTGAACACCGTGCCATAGCCCGAACTGCCGCCGTACTGTGCCGTTCCATACAGGGTATCGCCCGATAAAATCAAACCAGCCTGCGGATTAGCTCCGTCGCTGTTGATACCGGAAGATTCCGCCGTGAAAGCATAGAGGGTTGTAAAACCCGTGCCATTGGTGTTGAGGGCGAACACCGCGCCATTGCCCGAACTGCCGCCATTATACGTCGTCCCATACAGGATGTTGCCCGATAAAATCATTGGGCCCATCGGATTAGCTCCGTCGCTGTTGGTAGAAAGAGGACCAGAGGTTGCCGTGAAAGTATAGAGGTTCGTAAAACCGGTGCCATTAGTGTTGACGGCGAACACCGTACCATTGCCCGCACTCCCGCCATTATACGTCGTCCCATACAGGGTGTTGCCCGATAAAACCAATGCGCTAGGCCATGAACCTGCCGCGAAACTATGCAGGTTCGTAAAGCTCGTGCCATCGGTGTTGACCTTGAACACCGTGCCGTCATCGCCCGAGTAGAGACCCCCCGCCTCCCCATACAGGGTGCTGCCCGATAAAGCCAAACCTTCCGGAACAGCTCCGTTGGTGCCGCCAGTGAAACTATGCAGATTCGTAAAACCGGTGCCATTAGAATTGACCTTGAACACCGCGCCGAGGCCCGAACTGCCGCCCTTTTCTGTCGTCCCATAGAGAGTGTTGCCCGAAATAACCAACCCGGCTTCCGGACAGGCGCCGTCGCTGTTGGTGTAATTTTGAGGGAAAGAACCAGAGCCTGCCGCGAAACTATGCAGGTTCGTAAAACCGGTGCCATTGGTGTTGACGGCGAACACCGTGCCAGCGCCCGCACTGCCGCCAAAATACGCCGTCCCATACAGGGTGTTGCCCGATAGAGTCATAGTGCCATCCGGATAAGCCCCGTCGCTGTTTGTAGAACTAGGAGAAGAATCAGAAGAAGAAAAACCAGGGGGAGCCGTGAGATTATACAGGTTCGTAAAACCGGTGCCATTGGTGTTGACGGCGAAGACCGTGCCAATGCGCGAACCGCCGCCAGAATCGCACGCCCCATACAGGGTGTTTCCCGATATAATCAATCCCGCTTGCGGATTTTCTCCGTCAGGACCGGTAAAATTATGCAGGTTCGTGAAGGTTTGCGCCGCCGCCCGGCCAGCCAACAGCAAGCCAAGCCAGGCGATCAGCACGGGCGGGATATACAGATTCTTAAGGGAAGTTTTCATAAATGCGCGGTTGCGGGTTTTCATATTCAGTTCTTGGCATCCACATTCCGGGTTTATGCCGGATTTCCTCAAGGCTCCGGGGCGCGGTTCTCTTTTGCCCGCCGCGCCACCCTCAAGGGGAGGCCATCGGCCTCCACCCCATACAGAGGAATGCGCCGGGCAAAGTCGCGGGGAATCTGGCAAAGTGAGCCGGGGGGTAGGGCGCGCTGTCCCCAGCGCGCCGCGAGGGTGCGAAGATGTCCGAAATGCAAGGCTTTGGCGACCTCCCACAGCGCGCTGGGGACAGCGCGCCCTACCTTCAAACGCGCGGACGATTCGGGCAACCCGCCCCGATACCTGCGCGCCCGACCCCATTCTCTCTTTTGCCACGGTCATTTCCATATCCATAACCCGCGCCTTCCGGCTGACACCGCGAAACCAACAAACCCCGGCCGTCGAATGCTGATTCCGACTCTCTACGCTTTTCCGTGGCCACTTCATCACAAAGCAACGGAGGTGTCCAGCAGAATCCATAAGCAAAACCCATAATAATGTTTCGTGGGTATTTGCGCTTCTTGTTCCGGTGATGACAATAGATGCCGAGAAAGGTTGAACTTGCCTTGGATTCGGGCTAGAAGAACCGGTGATGGCAACCAAACCGAAGAACCCCGCCGCGATTTCTCCGCTGGCCGGCAAGCCGGCACCGAAGGCGATGTTGATGGACCTGGCGCGGCTGGAGCGGGAATACTATGAGCGCCGGCCTGACGTGGCCGACCCCAACCAAAGGGTCAGCTTCGGCACGTCCGGGCACCGGGGCACATCGTTGCGCGGCACGTTCACCGAGGCGCACATCCTGGCGATCACGCAGGGGATCTGCGATTACCGGCGCAGCCAGGGCATTGACGGCCCGCTGTTCATGGGCAAGGACACGCACGCGCTGTCCGGGCCGGCCCAGCGCACCGCGCTCGAAGTGCTGGCGGCCAACAACGTCGAAACCATCATCCAGCGCGATGACGGGGTGACGCCGACGCCGGTCATCTCGCGGGCCATCCTCGTCCATAACCGGGGCCGCAAGGAGCGGCTGGCCGACGGCATCGTCATCACCCCCTCGCATAACCCACCGGAGGACGGCGGGTTCAAGTACAACCCGCCCCACGGCGGCCCGGCGGAAACGGGCGTGACGAAGCGGGTTCAGGACCGGGCCAACGAGTTGCTGCGCGAGGACGATGCGGACGTGAAGCGTGTGCCGTTCGCCACGGCCATCAAGGCGGGAACCACGCACGAGGAGGACTTAGTCCTGCCCTACGTGAAGGACCTGCCGAACGTCGTTGACATGGACGCCATCCGGGCCGCCAGGCTCAAGCTAGGAGTGGACCCGCTGGGCGGCGCCTCCTTGCCTTACTGGGAACCGATCAACTCCATCTTCGGACTGGACATCACGGTGGTCAACCCGAAGCTCGACCCGACCTTCTCGTTCATGCCTGTGGATCACGATGGCAAAATCCGCATGGACTGCTCCAGCCCTTACGCGATGGCGGGGTTGGTCCGGCTGAAGGACCAGTACCGCGTGGCGTTCGGCAACGACCCGGATGCCGACCGGCACGGGATTGTCACCCCCTCGGCAGGCTTGATGAACCCCAATCATTATCTGGCGGTGGCGATTGGCTACCTGCTGGCCCACCGGCCTCGCTGGGGCGCGCAGGCGGCCGTCGGCAAGTCGCTGGTCAGCAGCGGCATGATTGATCGGGTGGTGAACAAGTTGGGCCGGCAGTTAGCCGAGGTGCCGGTGGGTTTCAAGTATTTTGCGCCGCGGCTGCTCGACGGCTCGTACTGCTTCGGCGGGGAGGAGAGCGCCGGGGCGAGTTTCCTGCGGCAGGACGGCACGGTGTGGACGACCGACAAGGACGGCATCCTGATGGACCTGCTGGCGGCGGAGATTACCGGGCGCACGGGCAAAGACCCGGGCGAGCACTTCCAAGCGCTGGTCGCGGAATTCGGGAGGCCGTATTACACGCGCATTGATGCCCCCGCTACGCCCGAGCAGAAGACGCGCCTGGAGAAGCTTTCGCCGGAAGCGGTCAAGGTGGCGGACCTGGCGGGCGAACCGATCACGGCCAAGCTGACCCGCGCCCCGGGCAACGACGAACCCATCGGCGGCTTGAAGGTCGTGGCCGCCAGCGGCTGGTTCGCGGCCCGGCCTTCGGGGACGGAGAACCTCTACAAGGTGTATGCGGAGAGCTTCCGCGACGAGAAGCACCTGGAACGGATCGTGGCGGAGGCGCAGAGCATAGTTCTTCACGCTTTGACATCCACTCCACACCAACCTTAGATTGGGGGCAGGAAAGGCAAGCAATAAGTATATGAACGCCACAAAAATGCTTCACGACCTGGGGCAGAGCCTATGGCTCGACAACATCACGCGCGACCTCCTGCGCAGTGGCACCCTCAAGCGCTACATTGATGAGTTGTCGGTTACCGGGCTTACCTCAAATCCCACCATCTTTGACCACGCGCTCAAGAACAGCACCGCCTACGACGCGGCGATCCGGGACAGGTTGAGGCAGGGCAAATCGGGCGAGGGGTTGTTCTTCGAGCTGGCGCTGGAGGACCTCACGCAGGCGGCCGACTTGTTCCGACCGGTCTATGACCGGACTGGTGGCGTGGACGGCTGGGTGTCGCTGGAAGTGTCGCCCCTGCTGGCCCACGACACGCCGAGCACGCTGGCCCAGGCCAAAGAGCTGTGTGCGCGGGCGGCCCGACCGAACCTGTTCATCAAAATTCCCGGCACCCGGGAGGGCCTGCCGGCCATCGAGGAGGCAATCTTTGCGGGTGTGCCGATCAACGTGACGCTGCTGTTCTCCCGCGAGCAATATGTGGCGGCGGCTGAGGCGTTCCTGCGCGGCACCGAGCGGCGCATCGCCGCCGGGCTAAACCCCGAGGTGGGTTCCGTCGCCTCGTTGTTCATCAGCCGCTGGGACACCGCTGTGGCGGGCCAGGTGCCTGCCGCGCTGAGCAATCAACTCGGCGTCGCGATCGCCCGGCGGACCTACAGGGCCTACCGCGACCTGCTGGCCTCACCCCGCTGGCAACGCGCTTACAACTGCGGCGTCCGCCCACAGCGCCTCCTCTGGGCCAGCACCGGAACCAAGGACCCCAAAGCTTCCGACGTGCTCTACATCAAGGCCCTCGCCGCCCCTTTCACGGTCAACACGATGCCGGAAGCCACTTTGAAGGCCTTTGCCGAGCATGGCGAAGTCGGCGCGACCATGCCGGCTGACGGCGGTGATTGCGAGGCCGTGCTGGCCCAGTTTGCCAAGGCCGGGATCAACCTCGACGCTCTCGCCGCCCGGCTCCAGGACGAAGGGGCCAAGTCGTTCGCCAAGTCCTGGAACGAATTGATAGCGGTAATCGCGTCGAAGACTGCGGCGCTTAGGGAGGCGGCGTGACGAATCCTATCGCAGCAACCGCCAGACCGCTTGCCAAACGCAAAGCCTGGAAGGCCCTCAAAGCACACTACCAGACGGCCCGGGCGTGGCATCTGCGAGAGCTGTTCGCGGCGGACCCGAAACGCGGCGAGCGCATGGCCGCGGAGGCAGTGGGGCTGTGCCTGGATTACTCCAAGAACCGCATCACCGACGAAACCCTCAAGCTCCTCGTGCAATTGGCGGCCGAGTCCGGCTTGCGCGAGCGGATTGAGGCGATGTTCCGCGGGGAGAAGATTAACCTTACGGAAAACCGCGCCGTGCTGCATGTGGCCCTGCGCGCACCGAGGGGCGCCTCCATCATCGTGGACGCCAGGAACGTTGTCCCCGATGTCCACGCCGTGCTCGACAAGATGGCCGGCTTTTGCAGCCGCGTGCGAAGCGGCGCGTGGAAAGGCCACACCGGGAAGGGCATCCGCAACGTGGTCAATATAGGGATCGGCGGCTCCGACCTTGGGCCGGTCATGGCTTACGAAGCGCTTCGGCATTACAGCGAGCGCGGGATGACCTTCCGCTTCGTTTCCAACATTGACGGGAGCGACTTCGTGGAGGCCACCCGCGACCTTGATCCCGCGGAGACGCTCTTCATCGTCTCGTCGAAGACCTTCACCACGCTGGAGACGATGACCAATGCCCAAAGCGCGCGCGATTGGTTGCTCGAGGGCCTGGGCGGAGACAACCAGGCCGTGGCAAGGCACTTCGTCGCGGTTTCAACCAGCGCGGAGAAGGTTGCCGCGTTCGGCATAGACACCGCCAACATGTTCGGCTTCTGGGACTGGGTGGGTGGGCGCTATTCAATGGACTCGGCGATTGGCCTCTCGACCATGCTGGCCATCGGCCCGGACAACTTCCGCGCGATGCTCGACGGCTTCCGCCAGATGGACGAGCACTTCCGCACCGCTCCCTTCGAGCAGAACCTGCCGGTGCTCATGGCCCTGCTGGCGATCTGGTACAACGACTTCTTCGGCGCGCAGACCGCCGCGGTGCTGCCCTACGAGCAATACCTGAAGCGGTTCCCGGCCTATTTGCAACAGTTGACCATGGAGAGCAATGGCAAACACGTGACACTGGAGGGGACGGCGGTAGGCTGCGACACCAGTCCCGTCTATTGGGGCGAACCGGGCACCAACGGCCAGCACTCCTTCTACCAGTTGATCCACCAGGGCACGCGGCTTATCCCGTGCGACTTCATCGCCTTCGGCCAGGCGCTGGCTCCCCTTGGGCGCCACCACGACCTGCTGCTGGCCAACGTCTTTGCGCAAAGCGAGGCGCTGGCTTTCGGCATGACGCCCGAGCAGGTCAAAGCCGAAGGCACGCCCGATTGGCTCGTGCCTCACCGGGTTTTCGAGGGCAACCGCCCATCGAACACGATCCTCGCCGAGCGGCTCACGCCCGAAACGCTCGGCAAGCTGGTTGCCCTTTACGAGCACCATGTCTTCACGCAGGGCGCAATCTGGCACATAGACTCGTTCGATCAGTGGGGCGTGCAACTGGGCAAGGTGCTGGCCCAGCGCATCGTCCCGGAACTCGAGAGCAAGACCGCCCCCGAACTCAGACACGACAGCTCCACGAACAACCTCATCCGCCGCTACCGGAAACTGAAAGGGGCATAGCGCGGCGCTATGGAGATTCGAGTGCTGGCGGATGCGGCGGCGGTCGCCGTCGAGGCGGCCAAGGTCATTGCCGAAGAGGGCAGGGGAGCGGTGGCGGCGCGGGGCCGGTTCATCATGGCCGTCAGTGGCGGCCACACCCCCTGGCAAATGCTGCGTGCCTTGGCGCGCGAGGATGTCCCCTGGCAGGCGGTCTATGTGGCGCAGGTGGACGAGCGGGTGGCTCCAGCGAGAGACCCGGACCGGAACCTGACCCACTTGCGCGAGAGCCTGCTGCAACATGCCCCGTTGCGCCCTGAGCAAATTTACGCCATGCCGGTCGATTCCTCAGACCTTGCGGGCGCCGCCAGGCAATACGCGCTCACGCTTCGAGAAATCGCCGGTACCCCTCCCGTGCTCGACCTTGTTCACCTCGGCCTCGGCCCTGACGGCCACACCGCCTCGTTGGTGCCCGGAGACACGGTGCTCAACATCACCGAAGCCGACGTCGCGCTGACGGAGCCTTATCAGCAAAGGCGTCGGATGACGTTAACGTATCCGATGCTTAACCGTGCGCGGCGAATCCTGTGGGTGGTAACCGGTAGTGAGAAGGCCGGGATGCTGACGCGTCTGCGCGAGGGGGATGTGACGATTCCAGCCGGGCGGGTTTGCCGCGACCACGCGCTGGTGCTGGCCGACCGCGCGGCGGCAGAGAGCTTGGGACCCCACTGCTTGCGGACATTGCTGCGCCCGTCCTCAGGCGCACTCCGGCACAACAAAAAAGGCGTGTCGGGCAACGACCGCGCCCCGAACCTCTCCGCCTATCAACTATCAACTCCCCCTGCTATCAACTCTTCAAATTCCCCTTGCGCTCCTTCCTCCCTCGTGCATATTATCACCAAATTGTGCCTCCGAGCACGCTGATCGGCCTCTGGCCGCCCCCCCCATGCGCGCTCGGTTTGTGCCCCGGCGGAGGCGGCGGATGCCCTTCAGCGAGTCTTCGGCAGCCCAATCACACAACCTTATGAAATATGTATGTGCTCCGGGAAGGGTCTGGCTGATCCCCCGCCGCTTCGGGCGGGACAAGCAGGCGAACATCGTCCGTTACACTTACCCTGGCCGCCCCCACATCTTCTATGCCCGCCGCTATGTCGTCCCCCGCAACCCCCGCACCCCGGCCCAAGCCGACATGCGCCAACTCTTTGGCGCCCTCTCCCGCGACTGGCTCGGCTTATTGACCCCGCCCCAACGGGACGCCTGGACCGCCTTTGCCCGATACTATAACCGCCGCTGGGGCGCGGCCTGGATTGACTGTGCCCGCCAACTCAACCGCTGTTGCCCTCATATTTTGACCCCCGATCACCGCCGTATCATCCGGCGGTGGCTTCTGGGCGGTCGCCCGCTCAGCGGGCAACAAGCCTACGTCAAGTTCAACAGCAGGCTGGGGCGGATTGGGCGGCCCAAGCTCCTCTGGCCCCCGCCCCCGCCGGCGCCGTTTCGGCTCAACCCGGTGCAAGCAGTGCG
>JBEKJO010000063.1:0-30996 GCA_050011195.1 Verrucomicrobiota bacterium
GATTTTCCTCGCTAGTCGTTCATGTTTTCCAAGAGTCTGTGCCAGCGCACTTGCGCCCGGCAATATGCCACAACTACTTCACGAGCGGCAGTAGGGCAAGAGAAATTCCGTCTGTTCAGCTCATTCGAGCAAACTCTTCGCCTTCGCCAGCGCCTCGTCCAGTTTGCCCACATCCTTGCCGCCGCCGCGGGCGTTGTCCGGGCGTCCCCCGCCTTTCCCGCCGACAATGGGCGCAATGGCCTGAATGATCTTGCCCGCCTGAATCTTCTTCGTCAGCTCCGGCGCAACCGTGGCCACGAGAGCCACCGCGCCGTTCGCCGTGCCGCCCAGCACCACCACCCCCTTGAACTGCTCCCTGAGCGCGTCCGCAATGGATTGCAGGAAATCGCTGTCGGCGGCGCCGAGGTTCTCAATAATTGCCAGCGTCGAACCGAAGGTGTTGGCTTTGGCCGCCAGGCCGCGCGCGGTTTCCGCCGCCTGCTTCTGCTGCGCCGCTTTAAGCTGCTTCTCCAAGTCCTTTTGCTGCGCGAGCAGCGCCTCGATCTTCTTCTCCAATTCGCCGACGGGCGAATTGACCTTGCCGGCGACGGCCTTGATAAGCTGCAACTCCTCGCTGGCCCGCTTGTAGGCTTCTAAACCGGAGACGGCCTCAATGCGCCGGATGCCGGCGGCAATCGCCGACTCAGCCACGATGCGGAACAGGCCGATCTCCCCCGTCGCCCGCGTGTGCGTGCCGCCGCAAAGCTCCATCGAATAGCCGTCCAGCGCGCTGGGCTTGCCGCCAATCTGCACCACGCGCACCCGGTCGCCGTACTTCTCGCCGAAGAACTGCATGATGTCCTTGCGGGCCTTGGCGTCGGCGTAGCCGACCTCGGTCCATGTCACGGCGGCGTTTTCGAGGATGCGCTCGTTGACGAGCCGCTCGACATCGGCGACCTGCTGCGGCGTGAGCGGCGCGCTACTGAAATCGAACGTCAGCTTCTCCGGCCCGACGTAGGAGCCCTTCTGCACAGCGTCCAGGCTGACGACCTCATGCAGCGCCCAGTGCAGCAAGTGAGTCACCGTATGGTGCCTCTGGATGGCCTCCCGCCGGGCACGGTCAACCGTCAGCGTCACCTCGCTCCCCGCAGCCGGCACATCCGTTTCCTCCCCTCGCCCCTCGCCCCTCGCCCCTCGCACCTCCAGGAAGTGTAGCCAGGCATCGCCGGCTTTCCGGGTGTCGGCGATGCGCCAGAGTTCGCCCCCGTGGCTCAACTTGCCGGTATCGCCGACCTGGCCGCCCATCTCGGCGTAGAGCGGCGAGGTGTCGAGAATGACCGCCGTCTTGTCCTTCACGCCCACGACTTCGAGGACTTTGGCAGGCGACTCCAGCTTGTCGTAGCCGACGAATTGGGTGGGCGCGGTGGTCTCGACTTGGGAGAGTTCGATGACCTGCTTCTTCTGCGCGGCGCGGGCACGGGCCTTCTGCTCTCCCATCAGCTTGTTGAAGCCCGCGACATCCACGGTCAGTCCGCGCTCGCGGGCCATTAACTCCGTGAGGTCGAGCGGGAAGCCGTAGGTGTCATAGAGATCGAACGCGTCCGCCCCGCGTAGAATCAGCTTTTGCTTTATGTACGTATCGAGGGTGTGAGGGGTCGTATTCTGCCCAACGGCAAAGACGAGAGTTCGGGCTTTCTTTCCTTCAGGTAACGGAAGGGTGCGGTTAAGCTTTGTTCGTTGAAGCATCTTCGTGCTCGGCAAGGAAATCCAGACCTCATCGTACTGCGGGGCGGCGAAAGCATCAGGCCCTAATTCTGCGAGGGTATCGAACATCATTCTGTCGAAGACCTGGAGCCCCCTATCCAGTGTCTTATTAAACGCCTCCTCCTCGCGCGCGATTACTTCCTCGACCTGGTTTCGGTTGGCACGGAGTCCGGGGAAAACGCGACCCATGTTCTCGACCAGCACGTCCACGAGCTTGTAGAAGAACGGCTCGTGGAAGCCGAGGGTGCGGCCATAGCGGACGGCGCGGCGCAGGATGCGGCGCAGGACGTAGTTGCGGTCGTTGTTGCCGGGCACGATGCCGTCGGCAATGGCGAAGCTCAACGTGCGGATGTGGTCGGCGATGACGCGGAAGGCAATGTCCAAAGCCACCTGATTGGCTTCAATTCGTGGGCCGGACCCTTGAAATCCCGACCCAGGAACGTCGTTTTTGTCCTCTCGGACGGAGTTCTCGTCAACTCGGACGGAGTTCTCGTTGACTCGGACGGAGTTTTCGTTGACTCGGGCGGAGTTCTCGTCCTCTCGGACAGACTTTTCGTCCTCTCGGACGGAGTTCTCGTTGACTCGGACAGACTTTTCGTCCTCTCGGGCGGACTTTTCGTCCTCTCGGAAGGGGTTTTCGAGGGCGGAATTTGGCTTTCCGGGGAGGGTGGAACGGTAGGTTTTGCCGCTTAATTGCTCCAGTTTGTTGAAAATGGGCCGGAATATGTCGGTTTCGTAGTTCGAGATGACGCGGGTGAAGTCTTTGAAACTCTCGCCCTTCTCATTCTTCGTGTTCTGCATGATGCCGGTGACGCGCTCGAAGCCCATGCCGGTATCCACGTGTTTGGCGGGCAGCGGGGAAAAGGTGCCGTCCGGGTTGGCGTTGAACTGGATGAACACCAGGTTCCAAATCTCGATGCAGCGCGCATCGGCTTTGTTTACGAAGCTGCCCCTGGTGTCGCCCTGGGGGGTGAGGTCCACGTGGAGTTCGCTGCACGGGCCGCAGGGGCCGGTGTCGCCCATCATCCAGAAGTTGTCTTTCTTGTTGCCGGGGATGATGTGGACTTTCGGGTCGAGGCCGGCGGCGCGGAATCTCCCGGCCCAAACGTCGTAGGCCTCCTGATCGAACTCGCTGGGGTCGCCTTTGCTCTTGTCGGGCGAATAGACCGTCGCATAGAGCCGGTGCTTGGGGAACTTCCAGACTTCGGTCACGAGTTCCCAGGCCCACTCGATGGCCTCTTTCTTGAAGTAATCGCCGAAAGACCAGTTGCCGAGCATCTCGAAGAAGGTATGGTGGTAGGTGTCCAGCCCGACGTCTTCGAGGTCGTTGTGCTTGCCGCCGGCGCGGATGCATTTCTGGGTGTCGGCGGCACGGGTGGCGACGGTGTCGCTTCCCACGATGGCGCCGGCCCATTTGGTGACATCGGGGGCGCGCTGGCCGAGGAAGATCGGCACGAATTGGTTCATGCCGGCGTTGGTGAACAGCAGGTTGGGGGAATCCGGCATCAGGCTCGACGAGGGCACAATGGTGTGGCCCTTGGACTTGAAGAAGTCCAGGAACGATTGCCGTATGGCATTCGCACTAGTCAGTTTTCCCACACTGGTCATTTGTTTGTTACTTAAGGATAGCGTTAGGTCAGGCCGATGGTGGCAGGGTGGGCGGACGTTGGCCAGCCTTGACATACGCGCGATAGCGGTTCTGCAAAGCGCGCAGAAAATCGGCGCGACCCATCGGTGAGAGGCGTTCGAGGATCGGCGCGAGCAGTCGTTCAACCTCCGCCGCGGCGGCGTCGAATTGCGTTGGGCTCGCGTTGTCTCGCGTCTGCAGCGCGGCGAGCAACCTTTCGAGCTCCGGGTTCACTTAAAGGCCGCTTGCAGGATGCGGTCTTGTTCCGCCGGGGGCATGTCGCCATGCCAGAGAGACAACTTGTCCTCCAAGTGGCGCACGCGGGCATCAACCCGCGCGGCCAGTGTCCTATCCGGGAACTCGGGCTGTTGCGTGGCCCGCTGCACCAAACGACCCCAGGACACAAGCTCGGTCACCCAGCGGCGATGTTGTTGCACTGCCTGGCCCGAGTCGCCTCTCGTCAGATGCTGCGCCTCCCAGGCGCCAAGCGCAGAACAGACTTCGTCCCAGTCCTCCACCGCGGCCTGAAAGTTGCGCAGCATCCGCGCCTCGAAGTTACCGAGGTGGCTGACCTCGACCGGCAATGGCTCTTGGAGGTTGTTGCTCACAGGGGCAACTTACCACCGCGCACAGGGCATATCAAGGAGTCTCTGACGCCACTCATCCCTTCAACCCCTTGAGGTCCGGCACGAATTTCTCTTTGGCGCGCATCATCTCCTGCCACGTGGCGACGCCATTCTTGTAGGCCGCCATCCGGCCGAGAATGGTGGTCAGGTTGCTGCGCACGCTGGCCGGGACGGTCGGGTTGGCGCACTCGCCTTTGGTGATATTGTCGCGGAATGTGGCGATGTTGGTCTCGACGCCGTCGCTGTAAAGGTTGCCGACGCTGCCGTCGCTGTGGAACTCGGTTGCCTTGACGGTGACGTTGCCGAAGTAATGGGTGTCGGCGGTGCCCTTCAGCCCATAGACCCGGCACAGGATGTCGTCGTAGCCGAAACCTGATTGATGGGAATTGAAGCTCACCACCAAGTCATTCGGGAAGTAAAAGATGACGGCGAAGTGGTCCCAGCAGTCGCCCACGAACTCGCGCTTGCGGCCGCCGGTGCCGTAAGCGCGGACCGGCTCGGCGTCGAGCATCCAGCAGGCGACATCGAGCGCATGGATGTTCTGCTCGGTGATGACATCGCCGGAGAGGACGCGATCGACGCCCCAGGCGCGCAGGCGGACTTCGGGGTTGTTCGGGTCCTTCCGCAGGAGCTGGTCCATGTGGTCCCACGTCGCGCCGCATTGGTAATTGGCTTCGACGGAAACGATCTTCCCGAGCTCGCCGTCGTGCACGGCCTTCACCGCGTCCTGATAGAGCTTGTTGGCGCGGGTCTGGAAGTCCACCTGGAAACAGAGCTTCCTGGTGGTGGCTTTTTTACCGCTCTCGGCGACGGTCAGGCAGCCGGGCACATCCACGGCAATCGGCTTGGCGAGATAAACATGTTTACCCGCGTCAATAGCGGCGGCGGCCTGTTCGGGATGGAAGTAAGGGGGGCTTTCGATGACTACGGCATCGAGCTTCTGCTCCAGCAACTTGCGGTAGCCGGAAAGGCCGGTATAGCGGCGGGCAGCCGGCACATTGAACTTCGCTCCGGCCTCGTCCGCGCGGTCCTGGAAGTAATCGGCGACGGCAACGAGGGTGTAGCCGCCGTTCTTCTGGAACAGGTCGGCGATCCACTTGCCGCGGTTGCCGCAGCCGATCAGGCCAATATCAATCTTCGAGTTGGCCTCGGCGCCCCGAACCAGGTCCGGCTTCAAGATGGTGAATGCCAGGACCGAAGCCCCGGTCCCGGCAATGAAGCGCCGGCGCGTGATGGGTGCAGTGTCAGTTTTTGCGTGCTCATTCTCAGATGCAGTCATTTCAGGTCCTCAAGGTTAAGAGTGATTATCAGAACTGGAGGGCATCGAACCAAGTCGGGGGGCGCGTGTCAAACCTTGGTGTGAGGGGGGTATCCTCTCTGACATGGAAGGCGATTTCGGATTGGGGTGGTTTTTGGCTTTTCCTGTCTCCTGCCTGGCGATAGGGTTGGCCCGGCTTGGCAGTTTTACCCGAACTGAGAACTAATTTATGAGGACGACCCGGTTGAGCCTGTTTCCTGCGGTTCTGCTTGTGTGTTTGGCCTGCACCCAACCTTGCGTGGCCGCCGAGGCGGCGAAGGACGGTGGCTGGGAACCGCTGTTCAACGGCAAGGACCTGAGCGGCTGGGTGCCAGTGCATGAGGTTAGCTTTGTTGTGACGAACGGGAACCTGCGGCTGGTGAACGGCATGGGCTGGCTGCGCACAGAGAAGCAATACACGGACTTTGTGCTCGAAGCGGAGTGGCGCGCACTGGTACCCGCATACGACAGCGGGTTTTTCATCCGCGCCGGGCTGGAGGGCAAGCCGTGGCCCAAAGACGTCTGGCAGGTGAACTTGAACCGCGGCGCGCTGGGTGAACTGGTCAGAGGCTTCAAGACGGTGGTGCCCGCCGAGACGCCGCCGATGCCGCTGAACCAATGGGTCAAGTTCCGCATGGAAGTCCGCGGGCGGAAGATCACGCTGGATGTGGATGGGGAGCGGGCCTGGGAATTCAACGAACTGGACACCGACCGCGGCTACATTGGCATCCAGGCGGAGGGCAAGGCTTTCGACTTCCGCAATATTCGTATCCAGGAATTGCCCCGCAGCGAGCGGAAATGAAACGGTGTCTCAGGGACCAACGTGACTCAGATCGATTGGAGGCGAGTCATCATGTTGAAGGTTCTGGAGGCAGGTGAGTGGTGAGTGGACGACTGGTCCCTCACTCGCTCGCGTTGTTGTGGATATTCACCACGGCCTTGCTGTGATTGGTTATGCGGGGTTTGCCGGCAAGGATATTGTCCGAAATAACCGCGCGCCGCACCTTCTCGCCCAGCTCGATTTGCGGTTTGTCGGCTTGAAACTCGCAGCCGCGGACCAGCGCCGTCCCCCCGGCGATTTGCAGCGCGTGGCGCCCTTCATTGTTGCGGTCCCAATGCACAAAGGTGCAATCGCTGAATCCCACCGTGCCCTGGCCAGTCACCTTGGCGATCTGATTGCAAGGCCCCCAAAAGGCGCAGTTCACAAAGCGCACGCTGCCCGAGTTGGCGGCCTCCACGCGCACCATCGTCGGGTCGGGGCCGTGGAAGGAGACGAATTCGCCATTGGAAATCAGCAGCCCGAGGGGGGCGCAGTTTTCGACCACCAGAGCGGTGTAACAATCGTCGGCACCGAGGCCGAGGAAATTGCCGTTGCAGAGGCCGGCGGCAGTCTGGACGAATTTGTAGCCGATGTTATAGCCGAAACAAAAGGTGTTGAAGACGTACTGCCAATCGCTGCGACCGAAGATAAAGGCCTCCCCGTGCTGCTGCTGCCATTGAAACAGGCGCGGTTTCACACTCCACCACGGGTTGAAATGCACGTTCTCGATGCGTCCGATGTCAAGAATCACGTCCACCGACACTCCGCGCCGCAGCGGCTGGCCTTGGACATCCCGGATGAGGTGCCGTTCGTTATGGCGGGCATCGATTCCGTTGTAGGGGTTGAGTAACTCGACGGCGAGGACGGCGGGATTCTGCCCGCGCATCGCGATCGCCCAGGGATAAGGCTTCGGCTCCTCGGCCGGGTCCTGCTCGGGATAATAGATCACCACGCCCTTGAGCGTGCTGTCGCTGTTCAGGGTGATAAACGCGGCCCCGTCCTCTTTGCCGCGATTCTCCGTGACGAGGAAAGTCGTGCCATCATCCGTCGGCTTGGGCAAGCCGGCATCGCGAATCCCGATATGGGACGGAACGGATTCCCAAATGCCTTTCAAGGTTACGGCCCTCGGGACGTTGAGGTGGCCGGCGAAGAAGTAATTACCGCGCGGGGCATAGACCACGCCACCCCCCTGCCCCGCCGCGTCGAGCGCCTTCTGAAAGGCCGCGGTGTCGTCGGTCTGGCCGTCGGCCCTGGCGCCGAAATCGCGGACGGACCAGGTGTCAGGGATCGGCGCGCCGCCAGCCAATCCCACCGCGCACAGCAAGGAGATGAAATCTAGTCTCATATTCCCGCTTCCCGTCTCAATGCTGAGTCTTTCAGCGATGGCCGTGGTTCACCGCGGCCACCTTGTTCAGATCCATCTTCACCAGTTCCCGGTCGTAGGTCATCAGGCCGTTGACCTCGATTTCGACATCGGTGGTTTGCGTGTAAACGGCGGCGGATAAGCCCTTCTCGTCGATGAGCGGAAAGAGCTTGGCGACCAGATCAAGGTATGCGGCTGTCAGCGCCTCCGCGTCGGTGAAGCTGCGGTAGCCCCAGTTTTTCTCGCTCTGCCATGTGTGGCCGCGGACCGGCAGGCCCAGGCCGCCAAATTCGCCCAGCACCACCGCCCGGTTGGCCTCCGGCTCCGGCGAGGCCGGGCCGGGATATTTGTGCATGTCGTTGACATCCCCCACGCCACGGTCGCTCCAGCCGCTCGCGTTATCCACGAGCCGGGTCGGGTCGAGTTTCTTGATCATCTCGACGACCCGGGCCGTGTCCCACTGGCCCCAGCCTTCGTTATAGGGCACCCACATCACGATGCACGGGTGATTGCCGCGTCCCTGTACCAGGGCCGTGAGTTCCTGTTCATACTCTTTGGCCGATTCCGGGCTGCGGGTAATCTCCGGGTCTTTCGGGCCGTTGAATTTATCACCGCTGGGCATGTCCTGCCAGACGAGCAACCCCAGTTTGTCGCACCAATAGTACCAGCGGTCAGGCTCAATCTTGACGTGCTTGCGCGCCAGGTTAAAGCCGAGCTTCTTGGTCATCTCAATGTCGTAGCGCAACGCTTCGTCGGTCGGCGCGGTGTAAATGCCGTCGGGCCAGAACCCCTGGTCCAGCGGGCCAAATTGGAAATACGGCTTGTTGTTCAGCATGAGGCGGGTGAAGCCCTTCTCGTCCTTGCCCAGGGAAATCTTCCTCATGCCGAAGTAGCTCTCCACCTTGTCCAGGGCGCGGTTGCCCAGCTTGAGGCTGACCGCCAGACTGTATAAGTGCGGGTCCTCTGGCGACCAGAGCCGGGCGCTCTTGACGGGCATGGTGACTTGCTCCTCGGCCCTCACCGAAGCGGTGCCTATCGTCTTGCGCCCATCGCGAATCGTCACTTCGACCGTGCAAGGACCGAGCGTTGGGGTGGTGATGGGGTGAATGGTCACCGCGCTGTTGTCCACATCCGGCGTGATTTTCAGCCCAGTGATGCAGGCGGCGTTGACCGGCTCGAGCCAAACCGTCTGCCAGATGCCGCTGGTGGATGTGTACCAAATGCTGTTCGGCTTGCGCACCTGTTTGCCGCGGGGCTGTGTGCCGGCGTCCGTCGGGTCCCAGGCGGTCACGATCAACTCGTTCGGGCCGGATTGATTGAGCGCGTCGGTGATGTCGAAACTGAAGGCGTCGTATCCGCCCCGGTGCTGGCCGATTTCCTTGCCGTTCACCCAGACCGTGGCTTCGAAGTCCACCGCCCCAAAGTGCAAAAGCACCCGCCGGCCATGCCATTTGCCGGGCACTTCAAACGCGCGCCGATACCAGATGCGGTCGTTCTCGCTGATCGGGCGCATGACGCCGGACAAGGCCGACTCAACCGGGAACGGCACAAGAATCCGGGTCTGGAACGTGGCCCGTTTGGCATCTTTGCTGGTGATGGCGAGGTCCCACAGGCCGTTGAGGTTGAGCCAATCCTGGCGGACCATTTGAGGCCGCGGGTATTCCGGATGGGCGTTCTCGGGCGACACGTCTTTAGCCCACCGCGTCTTGAGCGGCCCGGCGGCCGGCTGCCAGGACGCACGGGACGGCAGCGGGACAAAAAGCAGGGCAGCAAGGATGACTTCAGCAACAAAGGGCATTGTCTGGCACAAGTTCTTCAGTTTCATTAGCAAAGATTCGAGTGGTTGCGCTATAGACCGGAGCCATTAAACAAGCCCACTGCCGCGCAAGTCAAGCGAAGCCCTGGGCCGATTCCAGACACCATTCACCCATCACCAGTTGCCATCCCCCCATTCCCCATTTGAAAAATCGCCCAACCTCCGCCATTGTATGCTTGTGAAACGGAAACAGATTCGACTGTTCATCAAGCCTTACTGCGGCTGGTGCCGCAAAGCGGTGGGCTGGCTGGATGAACATGGGGTCGCTTACGAGAAAGTCGATGTCATCGCCGATGAAGCCGCCTACGACGAAATGATCCGGCTTTCCGGGCACGACCTCGCCCCCGTGCTGGACGTGGATGGCAAGATTCTGGCCGACTTCGGCCCCGACCAGCTCGCTGACTTCTGGGAGAAGCTGGAGAATTAGAATGCCCGGATTAACTCCCGCTGCCACCGGGCCACGCCCGCGTCTGCCGGCCTGGCTGCATACCCGGCTGCCCACCACCGACCGCTTCGCGCACACCCGCGCGCTGCTGGATGAACTGAGGCTCCACACCGTTTGCCAAAGCGCCGGGTGCCCCAACCACTGGGAATGCTGGAGCAAGGGCACCGCCACTTTCATGATCGGCGGCGACCGCTGCACGCGGGCCTGCGCCTTTTGCGCGGTCGCCACCGCCAAGCCTTTCCCATTGGACGCAGACGAACCGGCGCGCGTGGCGGAAGCCACCCGGCGCCTCCGGCTCCGGCACGTCGTCATCACCGCCGTGGCCCGCGACGATCTGCCCGACGGCGGCGCGGATCATTTCCGGCGGACAGTCGAAGCGGTGCGCGCGCTCAACCCCGCTACCGTCATCGAAGTGCTGACGCCTGACTTCAACGCGCGCGAGACCGCCCTTGACACCGTGCTGGCCGCCAACCCTCACATTTTCAACCACAACTTGGAGACGGTGCGCCGGCTCACGCCTGCGGTGCGGTCGCGGGCGACTTACGATCGCTCGCTGAGCGTGCTGGGCCAAGTGAAGGCCAAGCGCGGCGGGACGACCTACACCAAGTCCGGCCTGATGCTGGGCCTGGGCGAAACCGAGGAGGAACTCTTCACCGCCCTGGCCGACTTGCGGCGGGTGGGCTGCGACCTGCTGACCCTCGGCCAGTATCTTCAGCCGACGCTCAGGCATTTGCCGGTCGTGGAGTTCGTGCCGCCGGAGAAGTTCGCTGAATACGGCGCGCGCGGGCGGGAGATGGGTTTCCGGCACGTGGCCAGCGCGCCGAGGGTCCGCAGCTCCTACCACGCGGAGGAGTTTGCCCTTGCCGCCTCAGCCTCCTCCTCCCCTTCTCCCGCAACCGCCTCAGCGATGCAGTAACTGGGGGTTGCGCAGGAACAGACTGACGGCCCAAGCCATCACCGCAATCAACAGTGCGACGGTGATCAGCGTCGCGATGGTCTTCAACGTTCGCGCGTGCTGATGGATTCGTTCCGTGCGCTGGTTTTCCGATTGCATGAACAGGGCAAATTCCCTGTCCAGCGACATAACGGTTTCCACGTCATCCCTCAATTTCAAGGTCAGCCAGGCGGACGATGGCCCGCGCCACAAGGCCGGCAGCTTTTGCAGCGTCTCGGCGCCAGCTTTGACCAGGCCGCAATGATTCCAGAACGGCGCCTGCTCCTGCGTCCACACCCGCAGCAAACCATGATTCGTCGCCACGGCCTGGATGCGATCCCAAAGCAGCGGCCGCAGATGCTCCGCCAGCGCGAAGTCGCTGAAGGCCTCGCTGTGAACCAGGCCCTGACGCTCGGCGATTTGCAGCCCGAGCGCCCCGAGCACCTGGCCGTCCGGGCCCTCGGCTACCTGGAACTCGGTCACGCGCCGGGACAGTTCTTGGGTCGGGCAGTGCATGGATTGCCACAGGGCTGTCAACTGGCCGATGTCATCCAGCGTCGCGCGCCGCACGCGGTATTTCGACGAGCTCACGCCGCCGAATTTAGGATTCAGCCCTCCCAATTCAAAGCCCAAAAGCCGGCCCGCATACCCTCCAGCCGGCCCCCTCCCTCAGCCCGGAAACTGTCACCAACGGCTGCCAGACCCGGCGGTTTGCTTCCCGCCAGCCGCCCATGACATTAAAACCGCTAAAAGCGGGCTTGCATTCGGGCGCGGGTTGGCTATTTTCCACTGCTCCCGTCCCGGAACCCGGGCGGCAATGATTTAGATTACCGAGATATGGCAACAGCAAACGATCTGCGCCGCGGCATGGCGATCAGTTACAACGGCGACATCTGCGTGGTCCTGGACAGCCAGCACCGCACGCCGGGCAACCTGCGCGCTTTCGTGCAAGCCACGCTCCGCAGCATCCGCAGTGGCCGGTCTTCCGATGTGCGTTTCAGCTCGACCGAGAAGATCGAGGTCGTGCCCATGATGACGCGCAAGATGGATTTCAGCTACAAGGACGGCGAGGATTTCGTTTTCTCCGATCCCGAGACTTACGAGACGGTGACCATCTCACCGGAGATCGTCGGCGACGCGAAGAACTACCTGGTGGAGAACGCCCTGGTGACGGTGACGTTTGTGGAGGACAAAGCGGTAACGATCGAGCTGCCGTCGAGCGTGGTGCTGAAGGTGGCCGATGCGCCCGAAGGCATTCGCGGTGATTCCGCCAACAACGTCCAGAAGCCGATCGTGCTGGAAACGGGCATTACCGTCCAGGCCCCCCTTTTCATCAAGACCGGCGAGAAGATCAAGGTGGACACGCGGACCGGGAAGTATATGGAGAGGGCGTAGGGGAAGTCCCAAGTCCAAAGTCCAAAGTCTGAACAAGAAGACCCGCCTTCCGGCGGGCCTGGAACTTTCACGCTGGAGACCTTTTTAGTCACCCGCGTCCAGCGGGGCGGCGAAGCCGAACTTGCGGGCCAGGGCGAGCGAGGTGTTGAGGGATTTGACTCCCGCGGTGCAGGTGGCATCCGCCAGCGACGCCGCGGCGATGCACACCCCCGTCAGCAGGCACCGCTGCAGGTCCCAGCCTTCGTGCAGACCATATAGAACTCCGGCGCAAAAGGCGTCACCCGCGCCCGCCGTGCCGGCGATGTGCTGGGGCGGCAGTTTCAACGAGGACTGCCAGAAATCATCGCCCTTGCGCGTGCGGGCGAAGGCGCCCTCGGGGAAATGCACCACCACCAGTTCGCGCACGCCTTGCTGGAGCAACGCGCCGGCGGCATGCCGCAGGGCGACTGTGTCCAGTCGTCCGCTCGGCTCCCGGATTTTGAAGCCGGTGGTCTTGCCCGCCTCAATTTCATTGAGGATGCAGTAATCCACGTGCTTGAGAGCGGGGTTGACGATGCGGGCGAAGCGGTCGCTGTCTTCGCTCACGACATCGGCGCTGGTTTTGACCCCGGCGGCTTGCGCCCGGGCCAGCAAGCGCGCCGCCTGGGTGCCGAACCGGGCGTCCGGTTCGTCCAGCGCGTCAAGCAGAAGCAGGTAGCCCAGGTGAAAGATGCGCGCGTTGATCTTGTTGAAGTCCAAGTCGTCGCCCCGCCACAGGACGTTGGCGCCGCGAGCATGAAAGAACGTTCGCCGCCCGTGGCCCTGCTCGGTCATCACGTCGGTGTAGGACGTGGACGCTTTGGGGGTCGTGCCGAGGTGTTGGGTGTCAATCTTGTGCTGGCGGCAGGTAGCGAGGATGTGCTCGCCCAGGGCGTCCTGGCCGACCAGGCCGGCGGCGAAGAGCGGGAAGGGAGTGCCGGACCGGGCAAGGTCGATCAAGACGTTGTAGGGCGCGCCGCCGGTGCCCTGGGACTGGCTGCGAATGTTAGCGAGTTGTTCGGGCTGCGGATAGACATCGATCATCTTGACCTGGTCGATGATCCAGTTGCCGCCGGCGAGCAGGCCGGAGCGGGCGGTTGCACTTTTCTTCTTCATGATGGCAAGGCCGTAGTGTGAGTATTAGTGAATGAAAAGAGTTGGGCGTATGGCAAGCGATTTCTTCCGGGAAACACGGGTGTTTCCCCCTTGCAAAGAATTGCTTTTCAGGCACGCTCGGGTTACGTAAGAATCATCCATGCCAGAGCCCCAGCACAAGGGAGAAAAGAGCTTCCGGGGCATACCGGTCTCGACCGGAGTATGCCGCGGGAAGGTCCTCGTGTTGGGCCGGGCCCGCCCGAGCATCGCGCAACTGCGCGTGGCGGATGAGCGCCTGGCCGAAGAGGTCAATCGTTTGGAGAAGGCGCTGGTCCAGACGCGGCACCAGATTCTGGAGGTGCAGCGCCGGGTGAGCCAAGGCATGGGCGCCCAGGAAGGCAGCATCTTCGACGCGCATCTGCTGGTGCTCGAAGACCGCACCCTGCTCGACGAGGTCGTGCGGGTGATCCAGGAGCAAAAGGTCAACGCCGAACACGCCTTCCACACGGTCGCCGAACGCTACGCCGCCACCCTGTCCGCCATCGAAGACGAGTATCTGCGCGAGCGCGCAGCCGATATGCGGGACGTGACCACCCGCGTGTTGAACAATCTGCTGGGCCTCGAGGAGGCGGCCGATCTTCGCCACCTCAAGGAGCCGTGCATTATCATCAGCCACGATTTGACCCCGTCCAACACGGCGCAACTGGACAAGCGCAACGTGCTTGGCTTCGCGACGGACGTGGGCAGCAAGACTTCCCACACCGCCATCATGGCGCGGTCGCTGCGCATCCCGGCCATCGTGGGTCTGAAAGACGTCAGCGGGCAACTGGCGACCGGCCAGTACGCGCTGCTGGATGGCCACAACGGCGTCCTGGTGGTCAATCCCACCGACCAGACGCTCTTCGAGTACGGCCAGCTTATCCTGCGGCAAGCGACGTTGCAGCAGCGCCTGCGTGACCTGCTGCTCGAACCGGCTGTCACGCTGGACGGGCACCGGGTGCTGCTCAACGCCAACATCGAGCAGGCCGCCGATGCCGAACAAGTCAAGGCCAACGGCGCGGAAGGCGTGGGCCTGTTCCGCACGGAGTATCTGTTCCTGAACCGCGAGCGGCTGCCGGGCGAAGAACAGCAATACCAGGCCTACCGCGAGGCCGCCGCCGCTCTCAAGCCGCTGCCGGTCGTCATCCGCACGCTCGATTTGGGCGGCGACAAGTTCCTCGCGCACATGCAGATGCCGACCGAGCTTAACCCGTTCCTCGGCTGGCGCGCGATTCGCATCTCCTTGCAGGAGCGGGACATCTTCCGGGCGCAACTCCGCGCCATCCTGCGCGCCAGCGCCGAAGGCAACCTCAGGATGATGTACCCCATGATCTCGGGCCTGGACGAACTGAAACAGGCCAATGCGCTGCTGGAACAATACAAGGCCGAACTGCGCCAGGAGAACATTCCCTTCGACGAGCACCTCGAAGTCGGCGCGATGATCGAAACCCCCTCCGCCGCCATCGTGGCGGACTCGCTGGCGAAGCACGTGCGGTTCTTCAGCATCGGCACCAATGATCTGATCCAGTACTCCCTGGCCGTGGACCGCCTGAACGAAAAGATCGCCCACCTCTACGAGCCGACGCATCCGGCCATCGTGCGGCTGATCAAAACCACCGTCGATGCCGCGCACAAGCACAAGGTCCGGGTCAGCGTCTGCGGCGAGATGGCCGGCGACCCCGTGTTGGCGCCCTTGCTTCTGGGCCTGGGCGTGGATGAACTGAGCGCGGCGCCGTCGCTGGTGCCGTCGCTGAAATTCCTCATCCGTCGCCTGAAGCTGAGCGAGGCGCAAGAGCTTGCCGCTTTTGCGCTGGACTGCGAATCCGCGGCGGAAATCCTGGCGCGCTGCCAGGAGCTCGCCCGGGAGATCGCCCCAAGCTTGTTTGACAACAAGTAAGTTACCTGGGTTGCATGGTCTGATATGATGGAAACATGAAGGTCATTATACTAGCGGCGGGTTACGCCACCCGTCTTTATCCCCTCACGCTCACGCAGCCCAAGCCGCTGCTGCCGGTCGCCGGCAAGCCGATGATCGATTATGTCCTCGACAACCTCACGCCTATCGGCGGCATCGACCGTGTTTACGTCGTCACCAATGCCAAGTTCGCCGGGCACTTTCAGCAATGGTCGATGGACTACCGCGCCAACAAGGCCAAACTCAACTTCACCATCGTCAATGACCTCTCCACCGACGATACCAATAAGCTGGGCGCCATCGGCGACATCCATTTCGTCCTTAAGACCCAAAACATCACGGACGACATCATCATCGTCGCGGGGGACAACCTGTTCAGCGAGAAGCTCTCGGACTTTGGCCGGTTTTGCCGCGAGAAAAACGCCCCGGTGCTGGCGGTGTATGACGTTGGCGATCTGGAGCAGATCAAGAAATACAACGCCATCACCCTGGACGGCGACGGGCGCATCACCTTCTTCGAGGAAAAGCCGAAGAACCCGACCAGCACCCTGACCGGCATCGCGCTCTATTTCTATCCCAAATCCACGCTGCCGCTCATCCGGCAATACATCGCCGAGGGCAACAATCCCGATCAACCGGGCCGGCTCATTCAGTGGTTCTACCCGCGCCTGCCCGTCTATACCTGGAAAGTCCCCGGCCTCTGGTACGACATCGGGTCGAAGGAGACGCTCGAAGAGGCGAACCGTATCTTTGGCAATGGCCACGATTAAGCCTTTTGCGGCGTTGCGTCCCGAACCGGAACTGGCGCCGAGAATATGCGAGCTGCCTTACGACGTGATGTCCTCCGCAGAGGCGCGCCAAATCGCCGCGGGCAATCCGCTGAGCTTTCTCCATGTGAGCAAGCCGGAAATCGATTTGCCACCCGCCACGGACATCTACGCGCCGGAGGTCTATGCCAAAGGCCGCGAGAACTTCCAGCGGCTCATCGCCCGGGGCGCGCTCCGGCCAGACCCGCAACCCTGTTTCTACCTCTACCGCCAGATCATGGGCGCGCACCGCCAGACCGGGCTGGTGGCCGCCGCCAGTTGCGAGGAGTACCTCCAGGGCATTATCCGCAAGCACGAACTGACCCGGCCCGAGAAGGAAGACGACCGCGTGCGGCACATCGAGGCGCTGGACTCCCAGACCGGCCCGGTCTTCCTTGTCTATCGCGCCAACCGGGTGGTGGACGAATTCGTCGCCCGGAAGACTGCCGAGCCGCCGAACCTCGACTTCGCCGCCAACGACGGCGTGCGCCACACCGCCTGGGTGATCGCCGACGCCGCCAGCATTCGTTTCATTGAAGCCGAGTTTCGCCGGATTCCGCGCCTTTACATTGCCGACGGCCACCATCGCAGCGCGGCGGCGGCCCGGGTCTTTCAAAAGCGCAAGGGCGCTGGCGAGAGCGCCTCTTTCCTCAGCGTCATCTTCCCGCATAACCAAACGCAGATCCTGCCGTACAACCGCATCCTGAAGGACCTGAACGGCCTGTCGCCCAGGCAGTTGCTGGAGAAGCTCGGGAGCGTTTTCGACCTGAGCCGCCCCGGCGCCGCCACCCCGACGCGCAAGCACGAGCTGGGCCTCTACCTCCGCGGCCAGTGGCACACGCTGCAGTTTCACCCGCACCTCACGGCGGCGACGGATGCGATGGAAACGCTCGATGTCACGCTTCTGCAAAAGCGCGTGCTCGAGCCCCTTTTCGGCATCGCCGACCCGCGCATCAGCCAGCGCATCAGCTTCGTCGGCGGCATCCGCGGCGCGGCGGAGCTGGAGAAGCTGGCAGACCGCGGCGAGTACGCCTGCGCCTTCTCGCTGTTCCCGACCAGCATCGAAGACCTGATGAGCATCGCCGACGCCGGCGGCATCCTGCCGCCCAAGAGCACCTGGTTCGAACCCAAGCTCCGCGACGCCCTGTTCTGCCACATGATCGGCCCGTGCCAATAAACCGGCTAAAACGCAGCCTGCGCGCCACCTTCACGGGCTTGGCGGTCAATGCCGTTTTGACGGGCGCCAAGTTCGCCGCCGGCCTCGCCGGCCATTCCCATGCGCTCGTCGCCGATGCCGTCGAGTCGCTCGCCGACATTGTCAGTTCCATGGTCGTCTGGCGCGCGTTGGTCGTGGCCGCCGCGCCGGCCGACGAGGATCATCCCTACGGCCACGGCAAAGCGGAACCGCTTGCGGCCGCAGTCGTTTCCACGATGCTGTTGCTGGCCGCCGGCTGGATTGTGCTGGGAGCCGTGCGTTCCGTCGCGCAGCCGCATCCCGCGCCGGCCCCCTTCACCCTGCTCGTGCTGGGGGCGGTCGTTGCCATCAAAGAAACCCTCTTCCGGTTCGTGCGGCGGGAAGCGGCCTCGGTCCAAAGCTCCGCCGTGCGCACCGACGCCTGGCACCATCGCAGCGATGCGATTACCTCGCTGGCCGCGGCCATCGGGATCAGTGTCGCCCTCATCGGCGGCAAAGGTTACGAGGCCGCCGACGATGTCGCGGCGATTGTCGCCGCCGGCGTCATCGCCTGGAACGGCTGGCGGCTCCTGCGCCCGGCGCTTGACGAATTGATGGACACCGCCCCCAACCCCGAGGTCGTCGGCCAAATCCGCTGGATTGCCGAGGCCGCGCCCGGCGTTGCCCGCGTCGAGAAATGCATGGTCCGCAAGATGGGCTATAACTACTACGTGGATATGCACGTCGAGGTGGACCCGCAGATGACCGTGCAACGCTCCCACGAGATCGCCCACGACGTGAAGAACAAGATTCGCTGCCAGATTCCCGCCGTCCGCGACGTGCTGGTTCACATCGAACCTGCCCGCACCGAATACCGATAGGCCGGAGCGCCGGTTTCCAAACCGGCTTAACATGGACTCGCACCAGCAAAGGACACGAATGATAAGTGCGGGCGGCATAAGCCGGTTTGGAAACCGGCGCTCCGGCCTCGCAGGCATGAAATATCCAGGCTAGATTTGCGCTTGTGGATTACCGGCAACAGTTCGAGGAAATGCTCGCCGCCCCGGCGCCGATCCTCGCCCTCGCCCCAATGCAAGGTGTCACCGACCTGCGCTTGCTGAGGCTGATGGCCGCCTACGGCGGGGCGGATATCTACTTCACCGAGTATTTCCGGGTTTACGCCACTTCCAGGCTGGACAAGCATGTTCTTAAATCCATCACGGAGAACCCCACCGGCCGCCCCGTCGTCGCGCAGATGATCGGCAACGACATTCCCGCGCTCGTGCGCACCGCGCGCGAGCTGCAAGAATATCCGGTGGCCGCGGTGGACCTGAACCTCGGCTGCCCCGCGCCGGTCGTGTATCGCAAGGGCGCGGGCGGCGGCCTGCTGCGCGAACCAAAACGCGTGGATGCCATTCTCGGCGCGCTGCGCGACGCCGTGAAAACCCGGTTCACCGTCAAGACCCGCCTCGGCTTCGACTCGGCGGAAGTCTTCTCTGAGCTGCTGCCCATCTTCGCGAGACACTCGCTTGACTTGCTTACCGTGCATGGCCGCACGGTGAAGGAGATGTATCGCAGCGAGGTGCATTACGAATTCATCGCGCGCGCCGTCGCCGGGCTGCCCTGCCCCGTGCTGGCCAACGGCAACGTCTATTCCGCCCAAAAGGCCACCGAGGTTCTGCAAAGCACCGGGGCGCGCGGACTGATGATTGGCCGCGGCGCAATCCGCAACCCGTGGCTGTTCCGGCAAATCCGGCAGCATCAGCGCGGCGAACCCCTCTTCCTCCCGCGCGGCGTGGATGTGCTGGCTTACGTGCGCGCGCTTTACGAAGCGGTCTGTTCGCCCGCCGCGCGCGAATCAGCGCAGGTGCAGAAGATGAAGAAATACCTAAACTATCTTGGTGTGGGCGTCGAGCCGACCGGACAATTCCTGCATCAGGTTCGCCGCGTCACGACCACCGCCGCCCTGTTCCGCATCTGCGGAGAGTTCCTCGACCACGACCGCCCCATGCCCCTCGAACCGTTTCCGCTTCCGCTCAGCGACACCGATGTAATGGCCGGCGAGCAGCATTGACGAAATCCGAGAGCCTATTCAACACCCCTTCACTGCCCCCTCCCAGTGCCTCTACGTATTATTGTGAGGTCCAGGCACTTGATTACCCCCTGGGCATCTCCACCCCATAATGATACTGAATTTCTGGCAGATTCTCCTTGACAAGGGGCCTGCCGGTTTGTCCCAGTACGCACACGTACGGTACACTTGGGGTGGGTACGTACTCGGTATCACAGGCGAGATGCGGCAGGTAATCAGGGCCTGGTGAGCAAAAAAACAGGCGCAGCGACCAACTGCGCCTGCGGTGAAAAAGCTGCGACCTCGCGCGGGATTCAGGCTTTCCGGAGCCGGCGCCACACAGCAAAGACCAGCAAGCCCGGCCCGGCAACCAGCGTCAAAGTACCAGGCTCGGGCACTTCTACAACACTCACGTTATCCAGGCCGATATATTCTTGGTAATTGCTCGCATCCCCGTCGAGCGAGATGCTGGTGTTCGCAGACGTGGCGGTGAAATCAAACGTGAACGTTTGCCACTGATTGCGGTTTACCGGAAGGCTGCTGGTAAAGGTCTCAGAAGCACTGCCTGCAGTGACCTGCACTCCGACCGCTGTCGTGTCGTAATGTGAGTCGCTGCCAAGATCAAAGGAAAGCTGATACACAGCGTCGATCGTAGTCGAAATGGTCTGTGACTGCACCACGCCGCCATAAGGGATATTGTCGTGATCACCAGTGAGATCGAGAAAATAACTGCCATCGGAAGCGGTCAGGCCATAAGGATTCGTTGGCCCGTCCCAAGCCAAGCCACCGTTTTCGACAGTCCACCCCGTTATGTCGGTGGCGCCCACTCCGAGCAACATGGAACCCTGCTCAGTTGGGACGAAGTTACCTTGTTCAAAACTCCCGTTTATTAGCAGGTTAGCGTGGGAGGACAATCCAACGCCAAGCAGGGCTGCCGCCAATATGAAACTGCGCTTGATGAAAGCCATAATAAAAGCCTTATTTCAACATTGCGCCATTCTTTTACGCCACTGGGGCGACTCTTGTCAACACGAATCGCACATTTTTTTCACTTTTTTTGGGGGGGGGGAAATCGGGAAATCGCTCGCTTTGCCCGGACACTTTGGGGCCTCCCCGCACTCGGCCTCAGCGTGCGCCATCTGCCGGCTTCCCCGCCTTCCGATGCACGGGCCGTTTCCCGGCTTGTGCTGGCAGCCGGGCGGGCGCAGAACTGGGGCGGCGGAGAACACACCCATGTTCGCCGCCGGAAACCGGCCCAGAGCGGCTCCCGCCCGTCGAGCCACCTGCCAGATGCCTTTTTCTCCCAGGCTGACGATGCCCCGCTTGACTCCCGTCACTTCGGGAAATAGGCTTTTCCATGAATCGGGATAACCGTCAATTCTTCCTGAACCGCGCCGCTGCGGAAAAACAAACCTCTGTCTGGTTATTCGCCGCGCTGCTGCTCATGGCGTTCTGCACCCTGGCCCAAAACTCCCGCCCCCCGATCAAATTCGTGGACCGCCTCATGCTCCAGCAATCCTCGACGCGTCCAGCCTCGATGGCCGTTGATCACATCGTGCTCCATTTCTGCTCCGATGTCATCGCCCACCCGGATCACCCTTACGACATTGATCGTCAGATCGAAATCTTTCGCCAGGCTCCCGCCAGCGCCAATTATCTCATCGCCCGCGACGGCACCGTCTATCGCCTCGTGCCCGAAGACCGCGTCGCCTGGCACGCCGGCACCGGCCATCTGCCGTGGGACGCCGCGCTCAAATCCATGAACCAGCAAGCCATTGGCATCGAGATGTTCGCCATCGGCTCGCCCGCCGACATGAAGCTCTTTGGCATGAGCCAGGCCCAATACGACTCCTTCAAAAGCCTGCATCCTGACTGGGTCGGCTTCTCCGAGGCGCAGTACACCACCTTGAAACAACTCATTGACGACATCCGCGTCCGCCATCCCGCCATCGTGCACGACCGCTTCCACATCATCGGCCACGAAGAATGGGCCGGACGCGCCCGCCGCACCGACCCCGGCCAACTCTTCGATTGGACGCGGATCGGACTGACGCGTGAGCGGCCCGCGCCACGCCCTTAAACGCATCCCGCATAATCACCTGTGATGTCCGGCCAGTTCCTGCAGGCCGTCCCGGTTACAGCGTAGGCGCCCCGCACTTCTGGAGCCTTTCCCCCCTGCGGGGGACCCCAGTAACTTCCCTTTCTCTTCCCCTCACCCATACCGATACGGGTGCGCCATCGCAAAGGTGTTCGGCAGGTGCCGCACTTCCCGCACCGCGCCGTCCTGCAAGAGCACTTCCACAATGTCGAAGCGAAGCTTGACGGGCGGGTTGTCCAGCAGGCGCAAGTAATCGAGCGCGGCCCGGGTGAGCCGCCGCCGTCTCTCCGCGTTCACCGCCGCGGCGGGACGCACCCATTCCTCGGACGAGCGGGTCTTGACTTCGACGAACACAAGGCAGTCCTGGTCGCGGAAGATCAGGTCGATCTCGCCTCGCGGCGAACGGAAGTTGGCCGTGAGGAACTTCAAGCCCTGGCGCTGGAGGTGCTTTTTGGCGGCGCGCTCGCCAAGTTTGCCGCGTCGCAAATGCTCAGGCTCCGCCTTGCCAGTGAAACGGGCCTTAAGTTTTGCCAAGAAGTTCATCTACTCACGGATTAAGCGGTTATAGTATTGTGACCGGCGCAATGGTTCATCCACCCAGTTTGCTTCATTTCTTAGGATGTGCGATGCGTAAAAGATAAGGTAATTGCCTCAGCCGTGGAGCGCCAAAGATTATGATGATCGCGCCACAGATTGAAAAGTTGATTACATTTGGCTCAGGGATACTAACTAACAAGTTGTCCATCACAAAATTAGAAGTATCCCCGTTGAATGAAGGGACAAAGTCAACCTCATTGATTCCCAAATACTCAAAGGTAATCAGCAAAGGTCTCGTCACACTCAAAGTATAGGTGTTGTCGTAAAGTAAAGTACTATCGGCGAACCCCTTCACTTCCAGTTGCATTCCGTCATTAAAAGCCGCAGTCAAGTAAGCAGAAGTTAGATCGAACAACTGACTACTAGTTATTGACACAGGAACTCCATAGCCGTTAACGGCGACTTCCGTGCCCGATATAAGCCCATAATTAAGACCAGTAATACCATATATTTGCTCGAACTGAACCGCATTTAAATACCAGAAATCTGATGACCATTGAAGGCCCGCGTAGTTGGGCGGGATGTAGCCACTGCCAGACAGATCGTCGAAAGTTATCAGTTCAGATTGCGCAAACGTTATGTTAATGAATGCAAACGAAGCAAAAATGCCTTTGAGGAGATGGTTCATAGTTTTAGTGCGATATCAAACCACGTAAGACCAGCACGCAGACCCTTTCATGCACGAAGATTATGCACTTCGGCACCCCTCAGTCAACCACCAAAAGTTGCCTTGGCTCGCCGTTAAAGGTCGGTTCTCAAGACCAGCAGCTTGTAAATCAGGGCAGCCAAAACAGCCATGCAATAAATTGTGTTTGTGGTGGGGTTAACCGATGCTTTTCGTCTCGCCGTGGCGGAGGTGGAGCAGCTTGGGGGCCGGCTCCACCACGATTTAATGCGCGCTGAAAGATTCATCCGGGGCCGGCCAAGGATTTCTTTGATTGCGGCCCTGGCTCCTTCTATAACTGCCGCGTGCCGAAGACAACTGAAATTGGCGTCCCATGACCTCCGCCCCGGTATCCCGAGACTGCCCGGTGTGCGGCGGCCAAGACGCGGAGGCTTATCTGCAAAAGGGCGCGCTCCGGCTCGTGCGCTGCCGCCTTTGCTCGATGATCTATGCCAATCCCGCGCCGGCGGAATTCGCTTCTGGGCAGTATTACGACCGGGCGGGGGCGGATTACTATCTTTCCCCGGCCAAGCTGGAGGGTGATTACGCGGCGGTGCGGTTCGAGCGCGAATTGCGGCTGTTCCGAAAGCACTGCCGGGGCGGGGCCGTGTTGGATGTCGGGTGCTCGTCCGGCGCGTTTCTGTTTCAGTTGAACCAGCGTTTCCCGGGCGGCTACCAGATTCTTGGGACTGACGTGAGCGGTCCGCCCTTGGACTATGCCGAGGGACGCGGCGTTGCGGTCGTGCGCGGCAACTTCCTCGAACAGGAGTTCGGCCAGAAGAGGTTCGACGCGGTGACGTTCTGGGCGGTCATGGAGCACTTGCTCGAACCGCAGCTCTTTCTCGCGAAGGCCTGGTCGGTCCTCAAGCCCGACGGGCTTTGCTTCGTGCTGGTTCCGAACATGAAGTCGCTGGCCGCGCGGGCGCTCGGCGCGCGCTACCGGTACCTCTACCCGCAGCACCTGAATTACTTCACCAAGGCAACCTTGACGAGGCTGGTGGAGAGCCGCTTCTCGGTCATCGAGTTCAGCTCCACCCACTTCAACCCGATTGTGATCTGGCAGGACTGGCGGGGCGGCGGCAAAGACATCTCCAACCGCGAGCGCGCCGAACTGTTGCAGCGCACCACATCGTACAAACAGAATCCCTTGCTCAAACCAGTGAAGGCTCTTTACCAGCTTGCCGAAAAGACGCTGGGTGCTTTGATTCTGGCGGACAACCTGGTGGTGGCGCTGCGGAAGCAATAGTCGCCTCTCGAATGCCTTCTATCAGTCACCAACTGAACCGGGACAAAGTATTGCGCAATTCACCTGTCAAGGCTCGGTGGTGGGTCATTTTTCTGCTCTTCACGGGCACCTTCATTAACGCCATTGACCGGGCCAGCCTCTCGACTGCGGCCCCCAATATCATGGCCGAGCTGGGCCTGGACGCCGGAATGATGGGCCTCGCTCTGTCCGCTTTCTTCTGGTCGTACATCATAATGAACATTCCGGCCGACGGGCTCGCCGACCAATACGGCGCCAAGCGGGCGCTGGGCTGGGCGGCGGGCTTGTGGTCCCTATGTTCGGCCCTCACCGGCGCGGCCACTCAGTGTTTGCACGTCGTCCTCGCCCGCATCGGGGTGGGCGTCGGCGAAGCCGCCAGCTTTCCGGTCAACGCCCGGATCGTGACCAACCGCTTTCCGCCCGAAGAGCGCGGGACGGCGGTTGGCTTTTACACCTCCGGCCTGCGCCTCGGCTTTGCCCTGACGCCGATCCTCATGGCTGGTCTGATTTCCACCTGGAGCTGGCGCTTCGCGTTTTACGTGACCGGCATCGCCAGTTTGCTCTGGGTGGTTCTTTGGTGTTTCACCTACCAGGAGACAAAAACGGAGCGGGCGGCGGCCGGAGCCGTTCCTAAGATTCCCTGGAAGGAACTTTTGGCAAACCGCACTGTGCTGGGGTTGGTGTTGTGCAAGTTCTTCCAGGACTACTTATTCTATGTCTTTGTAACCTGGCTGCCGGCTTACCTCATCCTGGACCGCGGCTTCACCCTTATGAAAATGGGCTGGTATGCTTCGTTGCCGTGGATGGCGGGAGCCCTGGCCCAGCCGCTCATGGGCTGGCTCTCCGATCAGCTCATCCGTCGCGGGATCAGTATCACCGTTTCCCGGAAGACCACGATCATCGCCATGCAGCTCCTCGCCGCTTCGGTGGTGCTGGCGGGATATACGCCCGACGCGATGACCGCCGTATGGCTGTTGACCCTGTCGGTGGCGTGCGAATCAGCGTCCACCTCCGTGCTCTGGGCAACCTGCACGGACGTGGCTCCTCCCTCCGCCGCTGGCTCGCTCGCCGGCCTCATGAATACCGCTGGGGGCTTGGCGGGTGTGTTGGCGCCGCTGGTAACGGGCTTCCTGCTAAAGCTCACCGGCAGCTTCCAGCAGGCCCTGCTGATTGCCAGTTGCATGGTCGTTCTGGCGGCCTGCTCGATGTGGTTCATAGTCGGCGACCTGAAGCCTATCCCCATCCGGCAAAAGCGCATAACCAACGACCCGGAAACGTCCGGCGGCTGAGTGTCAATATTCCAGACACCGTCACGCGCCAGGGGTGGGAGTTCCGGCTGGGGTTTGTCACTAACGAAAGGGCATGGCAACTGCTGCATTAACGAACCGGTCGTTGTGTTGGAGGGGGCATGATTTGTACGGGGGCGGTTGGTTTGGTGATGCACGGGCCGTAACGCACGAATTGGTGACCGTTGTTGGCAATGAAAAGAACTCTCAATCAGTGGATGCGAGCCAGCATGCCGCAGTGCCGGGCGTGGGCAGCGGGCACTTGCCCGCGCGTCATGGGCCGGGGCGCTGCGTTCAGACTGGGGCGGCGGCGCGAACTGGCAGGGATGGGAACATGAAGGACGACCCCGCCAACCGCCCGCCCCGCGTCCTGATCGTCGATGACAACGCGGCCATCCACAACGATTTCCGCAAGACGCTGGGGGGCCAGCCCGTGGCGGGGACGCAGCTCGATGACCTGGAGAAATCGCTCTTTGGCGGCACCGCCACGCCGGCGGCGCGGGCGGTCTTCCGCATCGACTCGGCTTTCCAGGGTCAGGAGGCGCTGGCGATGGTGCAACGGGCGCTGGAGGAGAACGACCCTTACACGCTGGCGTTCGTGGACATCCGGATGCCGCCCGGCTGGGATGGGGTGGAGACGCTTGAACGGCTGTGGCAGTGCTCGCCGGAACTGCAGGCGGTCATTTGCACCGCCTATTCCGATTATTCCTGGGACGACATGGCGCGCCGGCTGGGTCAGGCCGACAGCCTGTTGATCCTCAAGAAGCCGTTTGATACGGCTGAAGTGCTGCAAGTGGCGCACGCATTGACGCGGAAATGGGCGCTTGCCCGCCAGGCCAGGCTGCGGATGGAAGACCTGGACCGGATGGTGCGCGAACGGACGCAGAAACTGCAGCAGGAGATCGAAGAACGCGCGCGCGCTCAGGAAGCCCAGTTGAAGCTGGAAGCGCAGTTGCGCCAGGCGCAGAAGCTGGAAGCGGTCGGGTGCCTGGCCGCCGGCATCGCGCACGAGTTCAACAACCTGCTGACGGTGATCCAGGGCCATACGGATTTGCTGAGCGGCAAACCTCTGGGGACGCCGTCTGCCGCCGAATCCATCGCGCGTATCGCCCAAGCCAGCCAGCGCGCGGCGTCCCTGACACGCCGGCTGTTGGCGTTCAGCCACAAACAGCCCGTGCAACTCAAACCAATCGAACTTTCGGCTGCGGTTCAGGGCCTGACCAAAATGCTCGGCCAGCTCGTCGGCGAGCCTTACCAACTGCGCCTGGAGTGCGCGACGGACCTGCCGGCCATCCGCGCGGACGAGGGGAATGTGGAACAGATTCTCATCAACCTGACGCTCAACGCCCGGGACGCCATGCCGGGCGGCGGAACCATCCAGGTTGCGACCAGTCTCGCGGTGATCGACGAGGCGGCCGCACGCGAGAATCTCGAAGCCCGCCCAGGCAAGTTCGTCTGCCTGACGGTCTCGGACACCGGTTGCGGGATGAGCCCGGAGGTTCTTGGCCGTATCTTCGACCCGTTCTACACCACCAAAGACGTGGGCAAAGGCACCGGCCTGGGGCTTTCCATGGTCCATGGCATCGTGCAGCAACATGCGGGCTGGATCGAAGTCGCGAGCGAGGCCGGCAAGGGCTCGACGTTCAAGGTGTTCCTGCCGGTCTGGGAGGGAACGTCCGGGGCGCCGACCGCCGAAGCTGCCAGCAGTCCTCCGCTCCATCGTGCGTCCGGTGAGGGGGTGCTGATTGTCGAAGACGAGGGGATCGTGCGGGAAGCGGCCCGCCTGGCGCTGGAGCGCGGCGGCTACCGCGTATTCGAAGCCGGGGATGGACCGGAAGCCTTGGCGGTCTGGGAACGGTGTCCGGTCCGCATTGATCTGCTGGTCACCGACATGGTCATGCCGCATGGCGTCAGCGGCGGCGCGCTGGCCAGAGTGCTGCAAACGAGGGATCCCCACCTGCGTGCCCTCTACATCAGCGGCTACAGTTCGGAAGCCGTCAGGGAAGACCTGCACTTGACCCACGGCGCCAACTTCCTGCGCAAGCCCTACGACCCGCCGACGCTGCTCAAGGCCGTCAGACTGTGCCTGGACCGCGGCGCACAGTCGCAAACCCACTCCCGTTGCCCGGCTGAAACTGACGAGGCGGTGCCCTCCAGCCAACGGCAGCCCCATGCGAATGTCCCCACAGTCACGAAGGCTTAACTATGCTTAAACCCGTTCAAAACACCCGCGAGTCTTCCGGCCAGGCCGCCAGGCGCCGGGAGGCGGGCAGTCGGCTTCTCCCGACGCTGGGCCGGGGCTTGAATGAAGCCGCCACCGTGCGGCGCGTGGCGGAAGTCATTCTGGAGGCCGCCGATGCGCTGCTGGGATGGGATGCCGCGTCTCTGGATCTGTATTCGCCGGAGTTGGATACCACCGATTGCATTCTGGCGATGGACCTTGTCGAGGGCCGGCGAGCCGAGGTCACGCCCGTGCGGCCTGGCGCAGCCCCTTCCCCCAGGATGCGCCAGGTCATCGGCGAAGGCGCCCAATTGATCTTGCGGGAGGGCACGCCCCAATTCGCGCCCGACTCTACGCCTTTTGGGGACACGAGCCGTCCCTCCGCTTCGCTGCTGTTCGTTCCGGTCATGGGCCGGAACCGGGTGCTGGGAGTGCTGACTATCCAAAGTTACATTCCCCAGGCTTATACCCGGCAGGATTTGGATGTCTTGCTGGGGCTGGCGGATCACTGCGCCGGAGCGGTCGGGCGCATCCGGACGCAAGACGCGTTACGGCAGGAACAGACCTTGATGTTCGCCCTGATGGAGAACCTCCCGGCTCGTGTGTACTTCAAGGACGCCGCCAGCCGTTTTCTCCGCGTCAGTCCGGCCCTGGCCAAATTGTTTGGCTTCAGCGACCCGGCGCAGCTCGTCGGCAAATCCGATGCGGATTTCTTCTCTGCGGAACACGCGCGCCAGGCCTTGGCTGACGAGCAGGACATCATCCGCACCGGCCAGCCGTTGCTGGGCATCGAAGAAAAGGAAACCTGGCCCGACGGCGCCGAGAGTTGGGTGTTGACCTCCAAATCGCCCCTGCGGGACGGCGCGGGCCGCATCATCGGCACCTGCGGCATCTCCAGCGACATTACCGAGCGCAAACGGGCCGAACTCTCCGCCCTGGCCATGTCGAAGCTCGGCCAGAGCCTGATCTTGGCGACCACCCAGAACGAAGCCGCCCGGCTTCTCTTACAAGTCGCCGATGAACTTTTCGGCTGGGACGCCTGCGCCTTCTATTTGTATTCGCCGGAAACGGATTTGGCTCAACCGGTGCTCTACATGGACATCATCGATGGCCGGCGAGTCGAGGTCCCGCCGCCAACCCTGCCTGGCAAACCCAGCCCGGTTGATTGTCGCGTCATTGAGAAAGGGGCCGAGTTGATTTTGAAAGAGGCCTCCTCGCCCGCCATGGACCCAATGGGGACTTCTTTTGGCGACACCTCGCGCCCCTCCGCGGCCATCATGCGGGTTCCCCTTCGGCTCAGGACCGAGAAGGTGACCGGGATCGTCGCCATCCATAGTTACACTCCGCAGGCCTATACCCAGAAGGACCTCAAGACCCTGCAAACCCTGGCGGATTGTTGCGGCATGGCCCTCGAGCGCATTTGGGCCGACGAGGCCCTGCGCGACAGCGAACAGCGGTTTCGCGATTTGTTCGAAGGCTCGCCGGACGCGGTCTTTGTTGAGGACCTCAACGGGACGGTGCTGGACATCAATCCGGCGGCCGGCCGGCTGCACGGCGCGACCCGCAACGATTTGATCGGCAAGCACGTCCTCGACCTGATCCCGCCCGAACGGCGGGAAGAGGCAGCGGGCGATTTCAGAGCACTGGTGGAAGGCCGGCTGGCGCAAATCGAGGGGGCCAGTTACACACAAGATGGCCGGATGGTGCCAGTGGAGGTGCGGGCCAGCCGCGTCAATTACGCCGGCCAGTCAGCGGTGCTGCTGCACGTGCGCGACATCACCTCCCGCAAACAGACAGAGGCGGAATTGGCCAGGATGCACCAGCAATTGCTGGAGGTCTCCCGCCAAGCCGGCATGGCCGAGGTGGCCACCAACGTCCTGCACAACGTCGGCAATGTCCTCAACAGCGTCAATGTCTCCAGCTCCCTGATTTCCGACAAAGTGCGGGCCTCGAAGGCGGGGAACCTGGCGAAAGCCGTCGCCTTGCTGCAGGCGCATGAAAACGATCTGGCCGCCTTTCTGGCCGATGACCCCAAGGGCCGGCAGTTGCCCGGTTACCTCAGGAGCCTGGCCGATCACCTGGACGCCGAACAGCATGAAACGCTTAAGGAACTCAAGTCGCTGGCGGCCAACATCGACCACATCAAGGAGATCATCACCATGCAACAAAGCTACGCCCGGGTGGTGGGCGTGGTCGAGTCCCTCCCGGTGGTCGATCTCGTCGAAGATGCCTTGCGTCTCAATGCCGGCGCGATGGAGCGCCACCAGGTCAAGATCGTCCGCGAGTATTTTAAGGTCCCGCCCATCCTGGTGGACAAGCACAAGGTGCTGCAAATCCTGGTCAACCTCATCCGCAACGCCAAATACGCCCTGGATGACCGGGGACACACCGACAAGCGGTTGGTCCTGCAGGTCGGCCTGAATGGGAATGACCTGGTGAAAATCTCAGTGATTGACAACGGCATCGGCATTCCACCGGAAAACCTGACGCGGATATTTGAGCACGGGTTCACCACCCGGAGGGAAGGTCACGGTTTCGGGCTGCATAACGGCGCTCTGGCCGCCAAAGAACTGGGCGGAAAACTGACGGCTCATAGCGACGGCCCGGGCAAGGGCGCGACCTTCACCCTCGAACTGCCGCCACGGCCCCGGGAAAAGGGCCATAGCACTGAGTTGCGTTCCAAACGGGGGTAGTCACTTGCCGGGTGTGGTGATTACGACCTCGCGCTGCCGCGCGTCCGGGTCGTAGCGATTCTCCCCTGTAACCTTGCCAACCCTTCCGCCGATAATCTGCCATCCACCGAAGACCGCAGCGCGGACCGTTTGCAGGGTGAGGTCTTTCGGTTGGTCGGCCAGGATGCAGATACCGTGCAAGTTGCACTATCGAGGCTGCTTCGTCTTGCATTTTGCAAACGCAACCCAGGTCTGGCGGAGTCGGGGCTTTTGACCCGGCCCGGCTTTTTCCGCTCCCGGCTCAATCGAAAGTGCGAGGCAAATGGTTGCCGATAGGGCGTTTGCGAATTTCTCGAAGGCGACTTCACCGAACTCGATTCAGTGGCCCCCCATCGCGGAGCACCTCTGGCACACCACACGCTAAAGATGTTGCCGGGACAGCAATTTGCGCCAAAAACGGAATAGGTAAGAAAAGAACGGGTTATGCGTCATATAGCGACATATTTTATGCAACGCGGGCGCGCGGGTGCCCTCGGTTTGGCCATCGCAATGGGGACAGGTCTTTTCCTGGCTGACAGGGTCGCCTCTCCACTCCAAGCGGCTCCCGTGGGAGCCGACGCGGTGGTGCTGGTCAATTCCCAGAGCGCCAATTACCTGGACTTCCAGCAGTTCATTCAGCCTTACCTGGACAATTTTGGCTTTCCCTACACGGTGCTGGACATCTCAACCAATGCGCCCGGCCCAAGCATCAGCAATTACGCCGTGATCATTATCGGCCACAACCAGTTGGACATCAGTCAGACCTATCTGAACAACACGGTTCAGGCCAACATCTCCCTGGCGGTCTCCAACGGAACCGGGCTGGTCAACTTCGACAACAATCTCGCGGTCGGCAGCACACCGCGCTACCAGTTTGTGCAGGACATTTTCGGTTTCAGCTATGGGTCCGGCGCGGCGGGAACAAGTGTGAGCCTGCCGGCCACTGAACCATCCTCGCAGATGCATTATAT
>JBEKJO010000064.1:0-31516 GCA_050011195.1 Verrucomicrobiota bacterium
GAACAGGGGCAGTTGATCTTGGCCCGCAAGAGGCCAAGAAAGACCGCCCCCGACGGCCGCTGCCGCACGCGCATTATCACCCAGGGCGTCGTGCCCTCCCTGCACGTCTATTATAAAAACACCCACCTCCAACAATACCCTAAACGCCCGCCGCAAGGCGCAGGGTTGCGGACCGAAACCCCGATCAACCCCACCTGCGACTTCGGGGGGGGCCGACGCCTCAAAAACCTGGTCGCCTTACGCCCGATTGGCTTCGCCGCCAACCGACGCGTCCTGCCCGTCGAGCAATTGACTCATGACTGCCACAGCGGCTCCCAGGTGTTTGATCCACTCCAGAAACCGGCCGAGGTCGACGGCCAGCCTGTGTCCGCTTTGCCCTTCGGGCAGGAGCGGGTGCAGGCCTTGCTAACGGGGCTGGTCTGGTTCTGTCCCCAGCCCCAGGGCTTTCGTAATCACCAACTGCGGCCCTGGCTTGCGCAGTTGCTCGGCCTCCCCGAATCCCCAATCCGCCCCGGGCGCATGAGCTACGACCTGCGCCGCTTGCGCCTCCACGGTCTGATTGAGCCCACCCCCAAGACCCACCGCTATCGACTCACTACCTTCGGCCTCAAAACCGCCTTGTTCTACACCCAAGCCTACCAACGGCTCCTCCGCCGTGGCCTCTCCGAACGGCACGACCCACGCACCTCAACAGTTTTCAGATCCAAGGACGCTAGTGTTTATGCTAAAGTTTGATGGCTATGCCTAAACCTCCACCTAAACTCAAAGGCTTTGATCTGGTGTTCTTGGTCGAGCCGAAAATCCGTCCATGCTGCGGGCCCATCTTTTTCACTCGACCTTTGGAATCAGGAGCTCCGGATGACATTATCGAAAGCGGCAGCTTCGGTTTGGCAGATACGGGCACAATGAAACTGTTGGTCACATGTCATCACGTTTGGGATAAGTTTCAAGAGCTCCGTCGTGAGAATCCCCAATTGAAGATGTGCCTTTGTCTTAACTCGAATTCCATCGTCCTCCTTGAGCCAATCCAACCTATCGACCAGGATGAGAATCTCGATATTGCATCTTTCGACATGAAACCATTTCTGGAACAGTGTCGTGAAATTGAATTCTTCCGCTTCAATTGCAGCCGTGAGCCTCGCGTCAAGAGGGGCGACGCCCTAGCTTTCGTCGGCTTTCCTGGACGGATTCAGGCTCATACCAGTATTGGCGTTCGATTTCAGCGAAGGTTTCATGTAACCCGCGCGTACGATGTGACTGATTCGCGCGTGGTTTCCGACCTAACTCGGCTGAAGCCCTACAGGCAGGAGCCGAAACTTGTCGGGCTAAAAGATGGATACGGAGGAATCAGCGGCAGTCCATGCTTTTTGGTACGGCAAAACTCAGTACTTCAACTGGTAGCGTTAGCCACCGATGAGGCTCTTGGAATTCTCCGTTTCACGCTTCTAAATTGCCTCAACTCCGCTGGCACTATTAACAGAGGACTACCGTGTTGATCCGCCGCCGAAAAGCCCCCGGCAAAGCAAAATCCGCAGGGAGGCTTTCCGGCTTGTAATGTAAATGTGGCGTAGGCGTCTCGCATGCGGGTTTGGGCGGCGTCCCGCCGCCGCCCAGGCGGAGTGGCCGGAGGAAGGCGGTGGCAGCCCGGGAGCACCCCCGGAGCACCACGATAGGTGCAAGCATGTTGGAAGGGTGTTGGAAGCATGTTGCAAGCTTGTTGGAAGCCTTGCACTCCTCTTTCCCGCCCTGCCCCCGGGCCGGGCACCCAAGGCTCGCGGGGGAGCTCGCCCCCCGTCCGTCTTTCTGCCGCCCAGTCGCCGGGCGGGGCACCGGTGCGGTCAAGCCGTCGAGCGGCGTGGCGTCCCGACGCGCCCGGGCATCAGACATAGACGGTGGAAGGGTGGGCAAGGTTACAGGGATTTGACGAATTTCAGGTCACACGAAAATGTTCACGATTCTCATTGACCCGAATGCCGTTCTGTGCCGAGATGTGAGACTCTGAACCGGGTGTATTCGGAAGATGGCCAAAGTGTTACTCAGAAACGGGAACGGGTCACGTTCGGCGCAGGCGTCGAAGTACGACGCCCATAACACGGTGTTGTCCAAGACCTACGGCGCGCTGGCGGACCTGCGCCGGGAACTCGCCGACTCGAAAACCGTCGTCGCCGAGCGGGAGGAACTGCTGCGGAGCTTCGCCGTTTGCACGGATTCGCAGCGGGCATGGCTGTTGCTGGAGGACTACTTCGAGAAGCTCTCGCTCGCGCGCAAGGATTTTCCGGGCACAGATTGGTGGCCGCGGCTGCTGGCGGCGCAAGGCCAGGGGCGGCTGGAGGAGATGGCGTTCCTGTTTCTGCGCGCTCAGCGTTCGCTGCCGACAGAGTTGAGCGCTTATGCCAATCTCGACCGCTTTGCCCAAGTGGAGCGCGCAACGAAGGAACAGCAGCTTGTCCGGCAACTGGAAGCGTGGCTCTTCCCGCCCAAACCGGCGCACTTCGATTCGCCGCGCGCTTTCTTGCGGGCGGTTTGCCGGCCACAGCCCGACGAGGAACAGCCGGCGCGATTCCGCCTGGCCGTCGAACTGCACCTGCTGCGCCCGCGCACCGGCGACAAGGTGCGGACGCTGGGGGAGATCATCGAGCTGACGACGCGGGCGGCACACGAGCAGGAACTGTTTCCGCCCGGCGATTGGGAATTCATTCAGTGGCTGGCGGAGACGCAGTCCGCCCGCGGCAACGGGGAGGAGACGATGGTGCTGTCGGACCTGGAGCTGCTGCACTGGCTGGCGCGCTGGGGTCACACGCCCCGGCTCGAACTGGCCGCGGGCAACGGGCCGGCGCAGGCGCTGGAGTTTCACGGCGAGGTGGCGGAATTGACGCCGCACCTGGAAAACAGCGGGAAGGAGCTGGTGTTCACGCACCAGTTGACGGTGCCGGGCGGCAAAGCTTATCCGTTGAGCGAGGTGCGGTTCTTCAATCGCCATCCGCCGCTGGCGCTGGTGGGGCGGACGTTTTATCTGCTGCGCAACGCGCCGCCGCCCGAAGTGATCGAGCACTGGGCCAGCCAACCGGCGGTGCCGATGCGCAAGCTGAGCCATCGCCTGCTGACGCACCTGCGCCACACGCAGTCGAGCCACGGCGTGGACTGGGAGCAGCTTTGCGTGGCGCACGCGGCGAAGCCCCAGTTCGTCTTCGAGCTGCTGGACGAGACGGTGCGGCTGCGGCTGCTGGCCAAGAGTCAGCGCGACCAAAGCCTCTGGCTCTGGAATGGCCACGAGTGGCAGTTGCACGAGGCGAAAAGGCCCCGGCCCGCCGGGAACAAACCCGAGATTCTGGACGACCCGCGCCTGGAGCCGGCGACGCTGTGGCTGCGGCAGCTTGATTGGTTCACGCCCGAGCCGGGGCTGTGGGTCGGCGAGGCGAATGAAGGCTTCCTGAGCCTGCTCGCGCGCGCCTGGGCCGACCGACCGCCGGAGGCTGACTATCTCGGCAATCCAGGCTTCTCCCGCCTTTTCCTGTCGCCGCGCCAACTGCGTCCGCGGCTCGTGGTCAAGGGCAGCGGCATTGATTGGCTGGCCATCTCTGCCGAGTGGGAGCAGGAAGGCCTGAAGCTTACTGCCGCCGATTTGCAGCGCCTGCAGACGGCCACCGGGCGGTTCGTCAAACTGCCCGACTCGGGCTGGGTGGAACTGGACTCGAATGCGGTGCAATCGGCCCACGAAGCGATGGCGGATCTGGGGGTGGAGGGGCTGGCGCCGGTGGCGCAGCGCATCGGGTGGGAACAGGCGGCGCATTTGGACGAAGACGGATTGAAGCGGTTCGGCGACTCCGCCCAGGCCAAGGCGCTGCGCGAGCGCCTCAAGAATTTCGAGGGCCTCCCCGCCATCCAACTGCCCGCGACGGTGCAGGCGGAGCTGCGGCCCTATCAGAAGGACGGGTTCGACTTCCTGTGCCACCTGACCCGCATCCGGCTCGGCGGTATTCTGGCGGACGACATGGGCCTGGGCAAAACCTTGCAGACGCTCGCGTGGCTGGCGTGGCTGAAGGAGCGGCATGGGAAAGACCCGAAACCGTCGCTCGTGATCTGCCCTGCCTCCGTGCTGCACAACTGGCGGCGCGAGGCCAACCGCTTCACGCCGCATCTGAAAGTGCTCGTGCTGGAAAGCGGCGCGGCGCGGCACGACCTGCGGAAGCAAATTCCGCAATGCGATTTGATCGTGACGAATTACGCCCTGCTGCGGCGCGACCTTGAGGAATTGCAGAAGTTCGCCTTCCGCGCCGCCATTCTGGACGAGGCGCAGTTTATCAAGAACCCCGGCGCGCAAGTCACCCAGTCGGTGAAGCAATTGAAATCCGAGCACCGCCTGGCGTTGACCGGCACGCCGCTGGAGAACCGCTTGCTCGATCTGTGGAGCATCGTAGATTTCATCCAGCCGGGCTATCTGGGCGACCAGAACCATTTCACCGAGACCTACGAGCCGCGCGGCGAGAATGCCGAGTCCGCCCAGCGCATCGCCCGGCGCCGGCTGTCGGCCAGGCTGCGTCCGCTGCTGCTGCGACGGCTCAAGAAGCACGTGGCGAAGGATTTGCCCGAGCGCATCGAACAGCGCCGCGACTGCCAGCTTGGGGAGGAGCAGCGCAAGCTTTACCTGGCCGAACTGCGCCGCAGCCGCGAGCAGGTGATGAAAACGGTGGCCGAGAAGGGCCTCAACCAGAGCAAGATACACGTGCTGGCCGCCCTCACGCGGCTGCGCCAGATTTGCTGCCACCCGAAACTCGTCGGCAACGACACCGTCTCCGGCAAGACGGAGACGTTGTTCGAGCTGCTCGATTCGCTGATCGCCGAGGGCCAAAAGGTGCTCGTCTTCAGCCAGTTCGTGCAGATGCTGCTCTTGCTCGAAGAGGAATGCCGCCAGCGCCAATTCCCCACCCACATCCTCACCGGCCAGACCAAGGACCGACAGCAGGTCGTGACCACGTTCCAGAACGACTCGAACGCGGCGGTCTTTTTGCTCAGCCTGCGCGCGGCCGGCACCGGCTTGAACCTGACGACGGCGAGCTACGTGGTGCTGTACGATCCGTGGTGGAACCCGGCGGTGGAAGCGCAGGCCATTGACCGCTCGCACCGCATCGGCCAGACCCAAACCGTCAATGCCTACCGCCTGATCTCGCCCGGCACGGTTGAGGAGAAGATTTGGGAGTTGCAGCAGAGCAAAGCGCAGGCGATTGCCGACGTGCTCGGCGAGGAAGGCTTCGCCCGCAGCCTGTCCAAAGCTGATCTGGAGTATCTCTTCGCGGAGGACTAGGCCCTGATTCCCTGGGGGATCTGGATCCCACAATGATACCTGGAGGCTCTTGTGGCGGGAGGGGGGGGGCGTATCCCAGCCAACACATTTTCGCTTGCGGAATGCAGAATACGGAGTAAGATTACATTGTAAGAATTGGGATCAGGGTCTGGTTGGCACTGCGCTAATGAAGCGCAGGATCAGTTTTTGTCGGCCTGCGCGGCCTCCAGACCCGTTCCCATTCTTACAAGGTACACCATCTTTGCTTGTCTGTCAAGTGTTTTCGTATCTGTCGCATCCACAGTCGCTTACCCACTACAATAACCAAATATATCTACCCAGCGACCCTACCCCCTCCGGCCACTCGTGCTTCTTGGCACCATAGTAGGATACAGATGATGCAGGTATATCAGGGCAGGATTTAGCCTTTGGACTTCGGGGCCAGGCGATTAGGCTTGGGCACGATGATTGTCGAACTCATCAATACCGGCAGCGAACTGATGCTGGGGCGCGTGCTCAATACCCACCAGCAGTGGCTCTGCCGCCAACTGGCGGATTTGGGATACGTCGTGGCCCGCCAGGTCGCGGTGCCGGATACGGGCAGCGACATCGAACAGGCCGTTCGGGAGGCGCTCGCGCGGGCCGACCTTGTCATCACGACCGGCGGCCTGGGCCCGACTTCGGATGACCTGACGCGGGATGGGGTGGCGCAGTTGCTCGGGAAAGAGTTGCGGGAGGACGCGGCGGTGCTGGCGCACATCAGGCATTTCTTTGAGAGCCGCCAGCGACCCATGCCGGAACGAACGCGGGTGCAGGCCCTGGTTCCCGAGGGGGCAACGGTGCTGCCCAATCCACACGGCACCGCGCCCGGACTGGCGATGGAGCTGCAGCCCAACCCATTTCGCGGCGGCGGTGAGCCAAGCTGGCTCATTATGCTGCCCGGTCCGCCGCGCGAGTTGCGGCCCATGTTCACCGACTCGGTCGCGCCGCTGCTTCGGCGAGTGTTGCCGCCGGCCAGCAGGTTCGTGTGCCGCACCCTGAGGACGACGGGCATTGGCGAGTCGGTGGTCGAGGCGAAAATCGGCGGCCCGCTGCGGCGCTGGGTTGAGGCTGGGCTGGACCTCGGCTATTGCGCCCGGCCCGGCCAGGTGGATGTGCGCCTGGCCGCCCGCGGAGGTGAGGCGGAGCAACAGGTGCGGGAAGCGGAAGCGATTGTTCGGGGCCTACTCAGCCCGCACATTTACGGCGTGGAGGACGAAGACCTGGAAACGGTCATTGTCCGGTTGCTGACTGAGCGCAAGGCGACGCTCGCGCTCGCCGAGTCCTGCACCGGGGGCTGTATCGCGAATCGGGTGACGAACGTGCCCGGCGCATCGGTGGTGCTGCTCGCGGGACTGGTCACTTACGGCAACGCCGCCAAGCAGAAATTCCTTGGCGTGCACGCCGAGACGTTGGCCCGGCACGGCGCGGTGAGCGAACCGGTGGCGCGCGAAATGGCCGAAGGCGCCCGCCGGCAAACCCAGGCGGATTACGCTTTGGCGGTTACGGGGATCGCCGGCCCCAGCGGCGGCACGCCCGACAAACCCGTCGGGACGGTGTTCATAGGTTTAGCCAGCACTTCGGGCACCGTTGTTGAGCGCAACTTCAATCCCTATGACCGCGAGACCTTCAAGCAAGTCACCGCCCAGCAGGCCCTGGAGTTATTGCGGCGGACCATTCTCGCAAGCGGCGTGGAAAATCCGGCTTAACTGCCGCTTGAAACCGGGCGGCAAGGCGCCGCTTGCCCGGCCCTGCTGCGGACGATCCACCCCTCACATATCCATGTGATTGCGGCCTGCGCGAAAAGGTGGCAAGAACGAACTCACCATGAGAACAGTATCCTTGGCTATCAACCGCCGGCCTGCCACGAAAAGCCTGCGCGCGCCCGGGGTTGCCGCCGTGGGTGTCTTCAGCCTGCTGGCCGTGTTGAGCTTCCTGCGCCTGGGCGGGGCCTCCGCTCTCGCCCAAACCATTTGGTATTATTGCCCCTGTCCGCCCTCCACCACCCTGCCGCCGCCCTTCTTCCAGATCCTCAACGGAGGCACCCCCTATATCAAGCCGACAGGGACCAACTGTCCTTGGATGCACCCCACGAGCACAATGGTCCCAGGTCAGGGCTGGGGGGTGGTTTTCAGCCCGGGCACAGCGGCAGCCGCTGTTTATGAAGTTGACATTACCCAATCCGGTGACGCTTCCCAGGACATCATCTTCGGCGTGGCTTCAACCAACTGTGACATCGGCGGCGTCTATGGCGCGACCGCCGCAGACGGCTGGACCAATACCACCACGTTTCAGTTGGCGCATTCGCATGGGATGTGGGGGCGCGTCTGCTATCTCACCAACCGAACGGGCGTCGCCGAGCCGGAAATTGAGTTCCACTACCTCAGCGGCACCGACGGGCACACTTATATTGACTGCCTCCGCTTCGTTCAAATCCAGCCCTGCCTGACCGTTGCCTCGCCTACCGTGACCGGCCCGCTGGCGACCAACGTCTCGTACGTCACCGTCACCGGCGTGTCAATCAATGCGACCATGGTCACCGTGTATCAGGACTCCGGGAGCGGCATGACCAGCATTGGGACGACTAACCTCACCAGCCCTGATGTGACAGTGGTCGTCCGTGTCTCGGGTCTGGTTGCTGGCGCGCAAGCGGGCGCCACCCAAACCATCGGCGGGCAGGAAAGCTGCGTGCCGACCGCCGGGACGCTGGTCGGCATCGGCCCCAACAGCAGCCTGCGCGTTGCGCTGAGCCTGCGCGGCAATCCCAATCTCGCCGGGCCGGTTTGGACCACCGGCGGCGGCACCAACTTGAACGTCTATTTCCTCGGCGCCTCCACCCTCCTGGGCGGCGCGCCGGAGGACGCCATGGCCGTCTATCCCAGCAACAACTGGCAGACGATCACCTTGCAACGTGGCCCCGACTCGCTCAATCCCATCAATCCAACGGTGCTCTGGAACAACGGCAACAACGCTACTCCCGACCTGGAGGGAGACTACGGCGCGCTGGACGGGATTGCTTTTGCCTGCAATGGGGATCCTGGCTACTACGACATCTATATAGATGACATCGCCAACGGCACCAATGGCGTGCTGGAGAAATTCGAAGGTGACACCCTTGGAGCGACGATCGGGTTCTCGCAGCCCAGTTTCTCCGGCACCACGTCGGCTTTCCTCCTGGGCGCCCCCAACAGCACCACCATCAGCGGCAACGCCGCGACCAGTGGCACCAATTCGACGCGCGTCCAGTGGCAGTTCATCTCCAACGCCACGAATCAATGGCTGCGCCTGGTTTACTCCGGCAACACCGGTGTGGCCAATCCGCAGGTGAACCTCAACGAGCCCATTTCCTTCAGGCTGCTCATGCTGCGGCCGGGCGACTCGCTGCCCGCGCTGCCCGCGGCCCCGGTGCATATCACCGGTATCACCAACACCAGCCTCAGCTACTCGGGTGGCGGCGGCTCGCAGTTCGTCCTCCTCAGATCCGCCACCGCTAACTGCTCCCTGAGCGGTTGGTTCCGCACAGCGACCAACACCGCCACCCCGGCCAGCTTCACCATCCCGGCGGTAGGCACGAGCAGCCAGGTGTTTTACAGCATCAAGAGCGAATAGGCTGCTTTCCATGCGTTCGGCAGGGCGCGCACACCGTTGGCCAACCGGCGCACACACACATCACCTGCATTAACCGTGCGGGCGGCCAGTGCAACATCAGCGGGCGTAGACGGGCTGAGTCTCCCTCACTGCGTCAGCACGAAGCGGCGGTGCCGCTTAAATGTGTCGCGCAGGGCCACGGACATTTCGTCCTGAACCCCCTGTAACTCGCGATAGACGGCAGCGCGCTTCTGATCCGGTTCCGCCCTCTCGCCGGGGTTCAGTTCCACGAACTGGTCGGTGAGGTCGCTGATGGAGACCTTCTCGCCCTGCTGCAAGCGCCAGCACCAGAGCGCCTGCAACGCCGCGCCGTAGGCCGCGCCTTCGCTGACCTTCAGGGTGACCACTTTCGCGTTGAAGACATCGGCCATGATCTGCCGCCAGACCTTGTCTTTCGCCCCGCCGCCGGTCGCGCGGATTTGCGCCGGTTTAACGCCCAGCTCCGCCAGCCGGCGCAACCCATAGTTCATCCCCAGCGTCACGCCTTCCATCGCCGCGCGCGCGAAGTAGCCGGCCTCGAAGGTCTTCTGGTTCACGCCGAACCAGACGCCCGTCCCCTCCGGCACGTTCGGCGTGCGCTCGCCCTCGAAGTACGGCAGCAACAGCAAGCCCCGCGACCCCGCCGGAACCCGCGCCGCTTCGGCCCTGAGCTTCTCGTATGACCAGCCGAAGTCTTCACGCACCATTTCCGTGGCGACGGTGACGTTCATGGTGCAGAGCAGCGGCAGCCAGCGATTGGTCGAATCGCAGAACGCGGCGATCTCGCCCTGCGGATCAACAACCGGTTTCTCCGAACAGGCGTAGATCGTCCCGCTGGTGCCGAAGCTGGCGGTGATGACGCCCGCGCGGGTGTTGCCGGTGCCGATGGCGCCCATCATGTTGTCGCCGCCGCCGGCGCTTACCAGCACGCCGGGGTTCAAATCAAGCAGCTTGGCTGTGGAAGCCTGCACGAAGCCGGCGGGCCGGTCGCTGCGCCCCAGCGGCGGCAGCTTGCCGGCGAGGTCGGGATCAATCGCCTTGAGCGCCGCCTCGGACCATTTCCGTTGGCGCACGTCCAGCAACGCTGTCCCGCTGGCGTCGCCGTACTCCATGGTCTTCTCGCCAGTGAGCCAGAAATTCAGGTAGTCGTGCGGCAACAGCACTGTCGCCAGGCGCTGATAATTCTTCGGCTCATGTTTCTTGAGCCAGAGAATCTTGGACGCGGTGAAGCCGGGCAGGACCGCGTTGCCCAGCGCGCGGATGGTCTTCTTCAATCCGCCGAGCTTTTCGGTAATTTCCTCGCACTCGGCGGCGGTCGAGGTGTCGCACCAGAGTTTGGCCGGGCGGATCACCTCGCCCGCGTGGTCGAGCGGCACAAAGCCGTGCTGCTGGCCGCTCACGCCGATGGCTTTCACCTCGGCGGCAGCCGCTTTGGCCTGGCGCAACGCGCGGCGGATGGCGCCGGCGGTGGCGTCGCGCCACGTGTGGGGGTGCTGCTCTTTGGCCCCGGGCGGCAGATTGGGAATCAGCTCGTATGCCTGCGCCGCCGAGGCGAGGACTTTCCCATCGCGCGCGTCCACGACGAGGACCTTGGTGGATTGCGTGCCGCTGTCAATGCCGAGTAACAGTGTTCTCATATTAAATGGGTATTCCAAACCAGCCGGCAATGGCCAGCCATGATTTGGTCGTTAAAACATCGAGGGTCCGCTGCACGGCGGGGACCTGCAAGACAAGGATCAGAACGAAAACGCCGTAACGCGCGATCTGGTGGTAAGTCTCATAGCTCATCCCGATCAGGCTGCGCACGACCTGCGAGCCGTCCAGGGGCGGAATCGGCAGCAGGTTGAAGAAGCACAGCAGCAGGCTCAGGTGCGCCCAGTTGAAGCATACTTCCATCAGGCTGCGGGAATGGACCGCGTACCCCAGGCGCGCCAAACCCATAATGACGATGGCCAACAGCAGATTCATCCACGGCCCGGCCAGCGTGACCATGATGTCATCCAGTCGCGGGTTCCGCAGGTTGTCAGGGTTCACGGGAACCGGCTTGGCCCAACCGGCGAAAAAGCCGCCCGGCGCCATGAAGATCAGCAGCAGCGGCAAGGCAACCGTTCCGATCAGGTCAATATGAACCAGCGGATTGAGCGAGACGCGGCCCTGCGCCAGCGCCGTATCATCCCCGCACTTCCAGGCCATCCAGGCATGGCCGAACTCGTGGAAGGTCAGCAACACCAGCAGGCCCAGATAGAGGATCAGCCCGTTGATTAACAGTCTTGGGTCCATTCGCCGGCACGCTAACAAACCGCTCGGACGGTGAATAGGGAATAGTTTCCCCGACCTCCGGGGATGGCACGGCTGGCTGGCAGCGCTTTTGGACCGAAGGGGTTCGTTGGAGCTCAGCCGCATGCGCTTCCGCAACCCTTCCCCCAGGGAAAGGGCTTTTCCACGCCATAAAATAAACCTGGCTAATAGCGGACCCTCCTCGACCCGCAAGCCACCCCCTAGCCAAGTGGGAGGAGGGCGGGAGCAGGGGTCATGGTGCGACAGCAAGTTGATGGGGCGGCGCGGGAAATGCTTGGGGAATGTCCCAATTTATGGCCGCGCCGTCTCATATTGAGACAGCAAGCAACGTGCCAACCAGTCATAAAACAAGACATAATTGTCCAGAAATTGAACACCTTAAGCGTTGACGAAGTCAAACAGACAGGTAAATATTGCGCAGGTTTTACTGTTGGGCTGTGCGAGACTCGTGTTCGTAAATGTGGCGGCTGTGGTTGGCATTTGGTAGGAGATTTGCTGCTTTGCTGCTTATACGCAACGAATGGCGCACGGCGAAACATGAACGACTATGAAAAATACGCCACGGACCAGCGCCTCAGGTGCGGGGCTTTCTCTTTTCGGGACGCTTGATTCTGGCGGCAACCAAACACCAAAATCCACTCAAACTTATGAACATGCCTCATCCACCGCCCAAGTCTTACGGCAAGGCCGCGGATGCCTATCTCAAGGACTTCTATAAATCTTACGGTGCGGAAAACACCCAGCAGAAAATAAAAGTGCTTGAGGCAAACCTCGGCCAGCAACCTTCCAATTATTATGCCCTCGGTGGCCGTCTCACTGATGAAATGAAACTGGGGTGCTTGGAGTACGATTACCTTAGCCAGATGGGTAAAATAGAACTTGTCTTGGCCTGAGCCGATCAGGCACCATTGACCAGGATTGAATCTGAACAGATTCATCCTGGTTTTTTTTACTTTAGATTATTCCGATTATGCCCGAAAAATACGCCAAACTATTCTTTAACGAGTCCATCGGCTCTTTGATGGCCCACTCGCTTCGTGCCGTCTTTAACCACTTTTACAAAAGAGGCATCGCCGTGGAGTTGCTTATTATCGCTGATACGGCAAATGCAATCCTGCCGATGTCCCCTACCGAAGGAGCGACCAGTCTGCTCAGAACAAACCTTTACAGCCGCCATACCAAGGACAACCACCAACACGACCGAGTAGTAGCTTGGATATTCATCCACAAAGATGCCAACCGACACTTGGCCAGAATGTGCATCGCCCACGAAATCTACCACTTGTTGATGGAACTGAACGCTTACATTGACGGGGGGCGCTCTACATGGGCGCAAATCGCCGTCAATGAATCCGTGGAGAAACAATGTAACGATTTTGCTCGCCGGTTTTGCAGTTACCACGATAGGTTCAACCATGACGAAAAACTACGGGAGGAATACATATATTTCCCACCGGACACGTTTAAGGAGGGTGTAAAAACAACCTCGACAAACAGCCAACCTAAATGGCCGCCAGGCTTAAGCCTGGACCCCGCACACCCCTTCCACCAAACAACCCCGCCAAATTGGCTTTAATACCGAGCGTCAAGTAGTTCCTGAATAGTCCAGACGTGATCGGTTATCCCCGCTGCCATTGCTGGGGTCATGCCGTGGGCAGAGTGTTTCCGGCAGAAGTTGAAATGCGCCACAAACAGGGCGACCGCGTGCATGTGGTTTTCCAGCTTCTTTGAATAAGCATGGCCACACTTTGCCCCAAGACGCCAAATAAGCCAATAATCTTTTCTGACTAATTTTGTAATCGCCCCCCCCGTCAACTTGCCGACGCACCATGACCGGAGCAGGACACTCGGACACCACCAAGTTACATTATAGCAGTTAATAGTACCAAAACCCCATGAAACGAGCCTCATCTGCTTGCTTTGGGTCCCGGTGCGCTCGGCTCGCGAAACGGCTGGCCCCGCTCGTAGCATTGCCGATGCGCCTCGATTTCCCGTCCGAGTTGCGCCGCGCCCGATGCCTGGGCGAGCCGGGCTGCGCTCCGGGCCGCGTCGGCCGCTTCCGGAAATCGGCCCGTCTCCGCGAGCGCCGCCCCCAGAGTATCGAGGAGTTTGGCGTCGTTCGTGCGAGTCAAGGCCACGGCCCGGGCGGCCAGCTCGACCGCCTGCTTGCCGTCGCGAAAGCGCGCGTCCGGTTGGGTGGCCAGCAGCCACGACAGATTATTCAGCGCCTCCAGCCAATCGGGTTTGAGCCGGACGGCTTCGCGATAGTGCCGGCTGGCTTCTGCCACTTCGTCCCGCGCCAGCAGAGCGACCGCCAGTTGATAGTGCGCCTCGGCGTAGTCCGGTTTCAAGGCCAGGGCGGTTTGGTAATGTCCCGCCGCGTCGGCGGCCTGGCCGTCGGCGAGCAACTGGTTGGCCAGATGGTAATGCGCCCGCGCCAGCTTCGGGTCTGCTCTCAGGGCCTTTTCATATTCCTCGAGGGCTTCACCACGCCGTTTCAGCGCGGCATAAGCGTTGCCCAGATTGCAATGCGCGTCGGCATAACCCGGCCGCCAGCGCACCGCTTCCGTGTAGCAGCGGATGGCTTCCTCCCTTTTGCCTTGGGCCTCCAAGGCGGTTCCCAGGTTGTTGTAGGCGGGGAAATTCCCGTGCGTCACCGCGATGGCATGGCGGTAGAGCGCCTCGCTGTTGCGCCAATACCCCACCTGCCGCTGCGTCGCCCCCAGACACCCCGCCAGCGCCAAGCCCGTAATCACCCTCAGCCCGGCCGCCCCGTGCCGAAACCGCCCCGCCAGTTCCCCCAATCCAAAGACGCCCGCGATGAACAGGCCGATGGAAGGGATGTAGAAATATCGGTCGGCCATCGCCTGTTCGCCCACCTGGACCAGCCCAATCACCGGCACGAGCGTGCCCGCGTACCAAAACCATCCCACCGCCACATACGGAAACTTCCTGAGCCACAACGCCACAGCGGAAAAAGCCGCCAGGGCCGCGCCCGCCAGCAGGATCATCCCGGTCAGGTGAGGATGGCCATAGGGATAGAATACCGCCAGATGCGTCGGCCACAAAGTTTTCCCGATATACCGGTAGTAGGACAGCACCGCGTTGGCGATCCGTTGGGTAGCCGGCAGACCTTTGATGGCCACGATCGCGCCGAAGCGGTTCTGTGCCCACAAGGTCGCCCCGCATGAGAGCGCCGCCAGCGCCACGAACAGCCCCTTCTCCAGCGCCAGGCGATAGAGAGTTTTGAGTGTTGAGTGTTGGGTGTTGAGTTGGATGCGCCGCAGGGGCCAATAATCCAGCAGCAGCATGACGAACGGCCAGGTCACCAGCATCGGCTTGCTCATCAGCCCCAACGCGAAGAGGACCAGCGCTAGAAGGTAGTAAAATGCGGGAGGAGGATAGCAGAGGGCGTGAAGCGTGTTGCATGTTGCGTGTTGCTGGATTCTGCATTCTGCATTCTTTCTTCCTCCTTCCGACTTCTCCACATACTTCGCATAAGCGAGCAGCGTCAGCAGCCCCAAGCAGGTGCTCAGCACATCCTTCCTCTCTGCCACCCACGCCACCGATTCTACGTGCAGCGGATGCCACGCAAACAATGCCGCCACCACGAAACTCTGCCCCCGCTTTCCCGTCAGCCCCAGGAGCAGCGCAAACAGCAGCCACGAATTCGCCACGTGCAGCAGCAGGCTGGTCGTATGATGCCCGCCCGCCTTCAGCCCATGCACCTGGCAATCCACCATGTGGGACATCCACGTTACGGGGTGCCAATTGGCGGCCGCGCTCGCCCCCAACGCCCACTTCAAACCCGCCCGGCTAATCCCTGCCCGGACTTGCGCATTGTCCGTCACGTAAAACGGGTCGTCGAAATTGACGAACTCGAAACCCGCCACCGGCCAATAAACCGCCAGCGTCCCCGCGGCGAGGACGAGGCAACCGAGCAAGCTCCCCCACCGCTCCCAAAATCCCGTCCAGGCGGGCGAACCTGAAAGCCGCGCATCGTTCATCATCGAGGTTCGTGATAGGGTTCTCCGGCGCGGTATCCCCGGAGCCGCTCCTCAATTTGCCGCGCCAACTCCTTATCGCCGGCGGACTGGGCCAGGCTGGCTGCCCGCTCCGCCACTTTCATCGCTTCCGCAAACTGCTGCGCCTCCGCGCAGGCCGCCGCCAGTGTATCCAAGTTCTCCGGGTCGTTGCCCCCGGTCAAGTCTGCGGCGCGCCGGGCCAATTGCACTGCTTCCTCGCCGTTGCGCACCCGCGGGTCGGGGTGCGTGGCCAGCATCCAAGCCAAATTGTTCAGGGCCTTGGGATAATTCGGACGGAGCCGAATCGCTTCGCGGTATTGGGCCGCCGCCTTAGCCCATTTGCCTTCCATCGCCAGCCACAGGCCCAGGTTAAAGTGCGCGTTCGCATGGTCCGGCTTGATTCGCAGGGCTTCCTCGATATGCGCCCGCGCCTGCTCCCGCGCCCCGCTCTTCGCCAAAGCCACGCCGAGGTCTTCCTCTGCGATATAGTTGCCCTCCGTCACCGCCACCGCCCGTCCAAACAGCGCGAGGCTGTTTCTCCAGTACTGCAACTGGTGTCGCGTCGCCCCTGCGCATCCAAGGATGGCCAAGGCCGCTATCGACGCCGCCCAAGTGGCGCGGGCATCTCGCCTGCGAACTGGTGGGATTGTCCCGCCCCGTGAGCCTGGCCCGCCTGGCGGCGGGACGCCTGCGCCGCTCTCTGTCACTCGCCCTGTGATTTCTCCCACACCCCAGCACAAGACCATCAGCAAACCAATCGAAGGCAAGTACATATAGCGGTCCGCCATCGCCTGCATCCCGTCTTGCACCAGTCCGATAACCGGCACCAAAGTGCCCAGAAACCAAAACCAGCCCACCGCCAAATAAGGCCGCCGGCGCAGCCCCCAGAGCGCCCAGGACGAAACTCCGGCCAGCAGCGCGCCCGCGCCGATCACCAGCCCAACGGGCCAGTGGTCGGGAAACGGATAAAGCATCGCCAGGTCACTTGGCCAAAAAGTCTTCCCCACATATTTGGTGTACGACACCAGCCCATTCGCCAGCCGCGCCGCCAGGGGGATCGGTGGCAAGGTCGCGCCCAGGCTAAACCGTTGGTGCCCGGCCATCGTCACCCAAGCGACGGCCCCGCTCATCGCGAAAAAGGGCGCCTTTTCCAGCAACAACCGCCCCCAACTGGCCGGCCGGAATTTGCCCGGCCCCTTTCCGGATTCCGCAGTCCGCACCCCCCACACTGGGCTTCTTCCCAGCGGCCAGTAGTCCAAAAGCAGCAGCACGAACGGCGCCGTCACCAGCATCGGCTTGCTCATCAGCCCCAGCGCAAAGAAGACCAGCGCCAGGGCGTAATAAAACGAGGATGGCAGAGGGCAGAGGGCGGGGGGCGTGAAACGTGAAGCGTGTTGCGTGTTGCGTGTCGCGTGTTGCGTGTTGCTGGATTCTGCATTCTGCATTCTTCCTTCTGACTTCTGACTTCTGACTTCTGACTTCTCCACGTACCGCACATACGCCCACAGCGTCAGCATGAAGAAGAACGTGCTCAACACATCCTTCCGCTCGGCTATCCAGGCGACCGATTCCACGTGCAGCGGGTGCAGCGCAAATAGCGCAGCCACCGCCGCGCTCCGCCACACCGCTTGGGTCATCTGTCTCAGCACCAGAAAGAGCAATAGCGCGTTGGCGATGTGGAAAACCACACTGACGAGGTGATGCGGCCCGGGTTTCCGCCCGAAGAACTGGCAGTCCAGCATGTGCGAAAGCCACGTCACCGGATGCCAATAGGTCCCCTCCCCCGTGAGCTTCGCAAACGCCCAAACCATTCCCGCCCGGGTCAAACCCGGCCCGACGTGAGGGTTTTCAGAAACATAAACCGGGTCATCGTAATCTACGAACTCATAATGGCCCACCGGCCAATACACCGCCAACGTCACCGCCGCCAGCAAAAGGCAAATCAGAATCGTGGACTTGTTCATCTCGCTGGCCATGAGCCGCACTTTGTCTGGAGAACGAGAGCCTGTCAATAATCATCCCTCACGCTGGCGCGTCCAGCCTGGTCCAACTCGCCCCCCCTGCCCCGAAACGCCCTCCTCCAATTAAACACTAAAAACTGAGAACATCACGCATCCCTTCTCCCCCTTGGCTTGAGCAGTTTGGATTTGCTCCGTCAAGCCGTCACCGCTTCTTCCTTGATAATCCAGTCGTAGCCCTTTTCTTCCAATTCCAAGGCCAGCTTCTTGTCGCCCGTGCGCACGATGCGCCCATCCACCAGTACATGCACGAAATCCGGCACGATGTAGTTCAGCAATCGCTGGTAATGCGTGATGACCAGTTGCGCGTTGTCCGGCCGCCGCAGTTTGTTGACCCCGTTGGACACGATCTTGAGCGCGTCGATGTCCAGGCCCGAGTCGGTCTCGTCCAGGATCGCCAGCCGCGGCTCCAGCACCGCCATCTGAAATATCTCGTTGCGCTTCTTCTCCCCGCCGGAAAAGCCCTCGTTGACCGACCGCCGCAACAGGTCTTCGTTCAGCTCCAGCAGTTGGATTTTATCCTTCACCAGGGTCAGGAACTCCATCGCGTCGAGCTCGGTCTGGCCCTTGTGCTTGCGGATTTCGTTCAGGGCCGACTTCAGGAAATACGTGCTGTTCACCCCCGGGATCTCGACCGGATACTGGAACGCGAGGAATAGCCCCTCCCGGGCCCGCTCTTCCGGGTCCAACTCCAGCAAATCCTGGCCGTCATAACTGACCCGGCCCGAGGTCACCTCGTAGCCCTCCCGGCCGGCCAGGATCGCCGCCAGCGTGCTCTTGCCGCTCCCGTTCGGCCCCATGATGGCGTGGACCTGGCCCAGATTAATCGTCAGGTTGATGCCTTTGAGAATCTGTTTGCCCTCCACCCCGGCGGTGAGGTCCTGAATTTCCAATATTGGTTGTTTCATTGTCGTCTGCTCTGACTTCCTGAATTTCGCTTCACTCTGCCGGCCCGTTCCCGAGGCAACTCGTGTAACTTATGTAACCTATGTTACCCACGCAACTCCACCAGGTCCGCTAAATTCCGTAACCGCTTTGACCCTTTAACGGCGTCGCCTCATCCCACGCTGCCTTCCAGGCTCACCCCCAGGAGCTTCTGCGCCTCGACGGCAAATTCCATCGGCAGTTCCCGGAACACCTCCTTGCAGAAGCCGTTCACGATCATATTCACCGCGTCTTGCGTGGCCAGGCCCCGCTGGTTGCAATAGAAAATCTGGTCCTCCCCAATCTTCGAGGTCGAGGCCTCGTGCTCCACGCGCGCCGTCGTGTTCTTCACCTCGATGTACGGAAACGTATGCGCCCCGCACTGGTCGCCCAGCAGCAGCGAATCGCACTGCGAGAAATTCCGCGCCTGCGCCGCCCCCTTCTGGATCTTCACCAGGCCCCGATAGCTGTTCTGGCCGTGCCCGGCCGAAATGCCCTTGGACACGATCGTGCTGCGCGTGTTCTTGCCGATGTGCACCATCTTGGTGCCCGTGTCCGCCTGCTGGTAATTGTTCGTCACGGCCACCGAGTAGAATTCCCCCACCGCATTGTCCCCCAGCAAAATGCAGCTCGGGTATTTCCACGTGATCGCCGAACCCGTCTCCACCTGCGTCCAGGAAATCTTCGAGTTCTTCCCTTTGCCCAGGCCGCGTTTGGTGACGAAATTGTAAATGCCGCCCCGCCCCTGCGCGTCACCGGGATACCAGTTCTGCACGGTCGAATACTTGATCTGTGCATTATCCAACGCGATCAACTCCACCACCGCCGCGTGCAACTGATGCTCGTCCCGCATCGGCGCCGTGCAGCCCTCCAGGTAACTCACCGAGGCCCCCTCCTCCGCCACAATCAGCGTGCGCTCGAACTGCCCCGTGTTCGCCGCGTTGATCCGGAAATACGTGGACAACTCCATCGGGCACCGCACCCCCTTGGGAATGAAGCAGAACGACCCGTCGCTGAACACCGCCGAGTTCAGCGCCGCAAAGTAATTGTCCGTGTACGGCACCACCATCCCGAGATACTTCTTCACCAGGCCCGGATGCTCCTGGACCGCCTCGGTGAACGAGCAAAAGATGATCCCCTTCTCCCCCAACTGCTTTTTGAAGGTGGTCCCCACCGACACGCTGTCAAACACCGCGTCCACCGCCACCCCGGCCAGTCGTTCCCGCTCCTTCAGCGGAATCCCGAGCTTCTCGTATGTCTCCAGCAGCTTCGGATCAACCTCCTCCAGGCTCCGCGGCCCTTCCCCCTTCTTCTTCGGCGCGGAGTAATATACCGACCTCTGGTAATCAATCGGCGGGTAATGCACGTGCGGCCACGTCGGCTCCTTCAACGTCAGCCAATGGCGATACGACTTGAGCCGCCACTCCAGCATGAACTTCGGCTCATTCTTCTTCGCCGAGATCAACTGGATGATGTCCTCGTTCAAGCCCGGCGGCGCCGCGTCGGCCTCCACGTCGGTGTAAAAGCCGTACTTGTATTCCTTCTGGACCAGTCCCTCGATTGTCTCCGTCGCTGTGCTCATTTTAACTCAGTCCGTCGCAGAAATCCCGCTCGACCCTCTCAACCCCATGTGCCCGATGCAACTCATGTAACTCATGTAACTTATGTAACCACTTCACCTCATTTAGCTCATTTAACCCTTTCACTCATTCTACTCCTGCCGCCTCTTCCCCTCTGCCCTGTGGCGCACGCCGGGCAGCGCCCATGAATCGCGAGGTCATACCGTTCCGCCCGGTACCCCTGCGGCAACTGGATTCCGGCTTCGGCCGGCAGATCAATGTCAAAAACACGGTCGCAACCGTCGCAGTAAAAGTGGCAGTGCTCCCGCATATTCGGGCAAAACCGGGCCGCGCCCCGCTCCAGCGTCACCTGCCGCGCCAGCCCGCATTTCACCAGCGCATCCAGGCAATTATAGACTGTCGCCATCGAAATTTCCGGCATCTCCCGCTTCGCCCGGATAAACACCTGCTCTGCGGTCGGATGATCCCGTTTCCGCAACAGCACAGCATAGACGTGCTCCCGCTGCGGGGTAAAACGAAACCCGCCCCGCGCCAGCCGTTCGCCCAGCCCGCTATCGCATTCGATGTTCGCCGCTCGGTCCATTTCACCCGGAACCTAACCCCGCCTCCTCGCTTGTCAATAGTTGGAACAATTCTAATTCCCGCCCCGCCGCGGGCGCAAGTGAACGCTTGGTCACAATGCCCTTTGGTTTACTCGAACAAGGGCGGGAAATCCCGTGCCCCGTGGAGGACACGGACGATTTCAATGCCTGCCCCCATCGGGCGATAAAAAATGACATAGTTCCTCACTGGAAAGCTCCGCAGCCGGGCAGCCAATTCCTCACGCAGGCGTCCCATTTGTGGCATGGACGCCAAAGTTGGAAACCGGGAAACAAGGTTGCGAACGAAGCGGTCTGCCGCCTCGGGATTATCTTGGGCGATGAAGAGCCAGATCTCTTCCAAGTCCGCCCTGGCCGCGTCGGAAACCCGGTATTGGCTCATCTTGACGGATTCTTCCGACCGCCCTTCAATCGTTCTCTGCCCGACTTGCCAACCTCCTCCGCCAACTGCATCACGTTGGTGTCGTCGTAGGTTCGGTACCGCCCCTGGTCCAACTGGTCAATGCCAACCGCCAGTTCGCGTTTCAAGGCGGCAAGCTGGCGCGCTTTGAAGGTGTCCGATTGAACCCACCAGTTGAACAGTTCCACTTGCTCGTCCGGCTTCAGCCGTTTGGTGGCGGCTTTGATTTCTTCCAGCGTGCTCACACTTCCAACGTATCTCACAGGTGCGGTTCCTGTCCAGCGGGACTCCCAGAATCGGCAGGGACAGTGTCGGCGCATCCGCTCTGGGCTAGGCTTCTCATCAGCCACTTCGGGTCTTACCGTACTTCGGCGCTTTCTTCTTGTCGTTGTATTTTGGGAGACGACCGTAAACGCTGGCAAATTGTGCCCAGCACTCATACTCCGCCTTTGCAACATCCCCCATTGTGAGCAGATCGGCGGGTGAATTTGAAGTCCCCGTGCGTTTGAAGGGTGCGACCGCGACATAGAGATAAGGCACAAGCTTTTTGTGGCTTGGATAGTCATAACGAAACCGCTGTGCCCCACCGTGGCCCGTTTTCCCAACAATCGTGTTGTCGAATTGCTTGAGTCGTCCTCTGAGTCCGGCAATTGCATTGCTCATACCGACATAGACGATTTGCTTTATCCACGAGAATCGTTTTCCGGAGAGGTCGTGATTACAGATAGCGAGCGCATATACTCCGGGAAACTCCAAGCCTTCCAGCCCATTTCGGCTGTTCCAATGAGCCCAGCGAGAAAAGAGCTTGGTATCCACGTGAAGTTTAACCGCCTAAAACCACTTCTGGGCGCGCGCTGAGAACTCAAAGATGTTGATTTGCGGATCAGCGTAATACTTCCTCAAGAAAGAATCGGACATCTGCCAAGCCGACACCTTGCGCCCACCAGGAAATAGCTTCTGTAGATGACGGAGTGAAAGCAGGAACACGCGTATTCGCTCGCCGGCATCTATGACGAAGGCAAAGTAAGGAGTGCAGCCAAACGCGTCGCACGCAGCCTTGGCCTTAACAAACCCTTCGTGCGGCAATGCAAGATGTGTGTTTTCAGTTCCAGTCTGACGGCTTCGACTCTTGACCGAAATCCCAAGGACCTCGCGGGAGTTTGGCCGTCGCGCTATCAGATCAACTCCAGTGTGATCAACCCGCGCACACTCGAAGCCGTGGCGAGAAAGCAGATACAGCACAATTGATTCACCGAAGTCACCGGTGATCTTGGAATGACGTGAGCTTTTCCAGAGTTTCATTGTGACTTACCTCTTCCCCTGCACTCTCGCCCCCACCTTTAGCCGCAGCGCATTCAACCGGATGAAGCCGGTGGCGTCGTCCTGGTTATACACTTTGGTCGGGGCGGCTTCCGTCGTCGCGATGGCCGGGTTATAGAGGCTCGCCGGGGATTTGCGCCCCGCGGTCATGATGTTGCCTTCCTGGGCGCCGAGCCAGGCGCCCGCCTGTTTACGCGGTAAGGAGCAGCCTCTTCTCTGACGTGGAAGCCTATCTCGGGTTTGGGCGGTTCCGGCGGGGGAGGGGCCATGAGATGGCGGATGGCTTCGAAGAGCGAGCGAATGGCCGTATCATGGCCTTCGATGCGCTGTTCCAGTTCTGCGAGTTTGCGGGCCATTCCGGTGTGGCTGGAAAGCACTTGCCGCAATTGAGCGAAGGCCCTCATGATGGCGATGTTGACCTGGATGGCGCGGCTGCTGCGGAGAACGCTGGAAAGCATGGCGACACCTTGTTCCGTGAAAGCATAGGGCATCGTACGCGCCCCGCCCCAGCTTGAGGTCACAATTTGTGACTTCAAGTTCTGTGATTCAGAACTGTCGAGCTGGAAAAGGAAGTCATCGGGAAACCTCTCCCGATTCCTCTTCACCGCCTGATTCAAAACTTTAACCGGGACACCGTACAGCTCCGCCAAGTGCTGACTCAACATGACCTTTTGTCCGCGCAGCAGGAAAATCTGTTTCTGGATGCGTTCGAGGGGAACTACCGGGAGCGGTTTCTTCATGGTGATTAAAGGTTCCAATTTGCAACCTTTAAGCGGCGGCATTTACTTCTTCCTGCCTCGCTGCACCCGCGCTGCCACCTTGAGCCGCAGCGCATTCAGCCGGATGAAGCCCGTCGCGTCGTCCTGATTATACGCCTTGGTCGGGTCGGCCTCCATCGTCGCGATGGCCGGGTTGTAGAGGCTGACCGGGGATTTGCGCCCGGCGCATAGGATGTTGCCCTTGTAAAGCTTCACGCGCACGGCGCCGGTGACGTTCTTCTGGCTCTCGGTCACGAACGCCTGCAACGCCAGCCGCTCGGGCGCGAACCAATACCCGTAATACACCAGCTCCCCGTAGCGCGGGATCAGCGAATCCCGCAGGTGCATCACCTCCCGGTCCATCGTCAGTGTCTCCATCTGCCGATGCGCGAAGTGCAGGATGGCTCCGCCCGGAGTTTCATAGACACCCCGCGACTTCATGCCCACGTAACGGTTCTCGACCAGATCTACCCGGCCCACGCCGTGTTTGCCGCCCAGCTTGTTAAGCGTCCGCATCACGCCCAGCGGGTTCAGCGCCTTGCCGTTGACGGCGACGCAGTTGCCCTTCTTGAAATCGAGCGAGACGTATTCGGCCTTGTCCGGCGCGTCCTCGGGCGCAACGCTCAGCTTGAACATGTCCTTGTTCTTCGGCGCGAAGGCATCCATCCACGGGTCCTCCAGGATGCCGGCCTCGAACGAGATGTGCAGGAGGTTGCGGTCCATCGAATACGGCTTCTTGGCCGAGGCTTGGACGGGGATTCTCTTCTTCGCGCAGTAGGCGATCATCGCGGCGCGGCCGGGGAACTGGTCCCGGAACCGGGCGTCGCGCCACGGGGCGATGACCTGCAGCTCCGGCGCGAGGCACGCAGCGGTCAACTCGAACCGGACCTGGTCGTTGCCTTTGCCGGTGGCGCCGTGAGCGATGGCTTCGGCTTTTTCCTTCCGGGCGATTTCGATCATGCCCTTCGCAATGAGGGGCCGGGCGATGCTGGTGCCCAGGAGATACTGGCTCTCATAGATCGCGCCCGCCTGGATCATCGGGAAGATGAAGTCGCGCGCGAACTCTTCCTCAAGGTTCACGATATAGCACTTCGACGCCCCGGTGCGTTTGGCCTTGGCCTCCAGCCCCTTGAGTTCCTCTTCCTGCCCGATATTGGCGCAGAACGCGATGATCTCCGCGTCATACCGTTCCTTGATCCACGACAAAATGACCGAGGTATCCAGCCCGCCCGAATAAGCTAAAACAATCTTCATCGCCTGAGATTAAGCGCGAAGCGCCCCAAAACGCAAAGCGGAAAACGCCCCTGCCTAAACCCAATTCAGGGAGGGCGAGCGTCCTCGCGAGCCCAAACATCTCCCAAATTCAGGGCTCGCGAGGACGCTCGCCCTCCCAACGCAGCGTTCGGCTCACTCGGTGCGCAAGACATTCGCCTTGCCCGGACTTCTGGATAGCCCCACGCTTTGCCAGTGAGGTCTCCTTTGAAAATAGAGACGACAATATGACTCGCCGAACTTTCCTCGCGCGCACGGCGCTGGCCGCCGGCGGCACCGCCTGCTTGCTCAAGACCAATTGGCGGGCACTGGCCGCGGACGGAGCGCAGCCCGGCCTGGTGGGCGACCTGTCGGCGCTGGCGGACTCGCACGATCTGCGGCTGCCGCTCTGGGGCAGCTACACCAAGACCTACAACGGCATTTCGCACGTCGTCGACCTGGAGCGCGGGATGCGCTTCGACCTGAGCGTGTTCCCCGGCCATTACCGCCGCGAGGTCATGGTGCCCAACGTCAACTGGGAAAGCGGCTTTCATCCATGGGAAGCGGCGCCCGACCTTTCCTTCTTTTCCTACCGCTACGAGCTGGAGTGGAAGGACCGCGTGTATTGCGACGTGTCGTTCTCCACGCTCTCGGACGGCGCGCGCCTGGTGCGGGCCGAGCTGGTGAACAATACCCAGGCAGACCAGAACCTCGTGCTGCATTTCATGGCGTCCATCAACTACCCATATGTGCGGCCGTACACAACCGAGCCGGCGCAAAAGCCGGCCGTGAAGCTGCCAGCCGGCGCGCTGTGGATAAACGCGCTCGATTACGCCGAGCTCCGGTTCGCCACACCGCGGGTCAACGATAGCCTCGTGCCGGACGGCCAGCGCCGCGCCGAGGTGCGCGACCACGGCTTCGTCTGCGGCGGCGGCATCGGCGCCGGCTTCGGCAAGGGCGCCGGCGACCGCGTGCGCTTCCACGTGGTGCTTCCGCAGTCCTTCACTGACGCCCGCTTGCTGCTGCACTACCGCAACACCTCGAACCAGCCGGCGGTCCTCGAAGCCAGCGGGCTGGGGACCGGCGAGCTGGTGTTGCCTCCGGGCAAGGATTTTGCCTTGGCGACACTGCCTTTGGGAGCCGCGAGCAAAGGCGCCCACGATTTCGGGTTCGGCGTGCGCAAGGGTGCGGGATTTCAGGTGGACGGCTTTGCCATCGTGGAAGCCGCCGCCGTTGCCGCGGTAACGTTCGCGCCGCCGCAGTTCAACTGGGCGCCCAAAATCCTGCCCGGGCCGACCGATCACAGCCGCCTCTTGAAGTATGCCGACGCCCCCCGCCATTACGGCATCGCCTGGTCCTACGACGTGTTCCAGGTCCGCGAGGTCCTCAACAGCGAACTCGACCGCTTCTTCCGGCGCTACGTTCAGGACCACACCAGCACCGTCCTGCGCGGCGACGGACAGGGCCATTTCACCAATGTCTTCATGCGGCCAATTCCCCTGTCGCCTAACAGCAGCAAGATCATTCACGGTATCGTGGCCGCGGGGGCGCCCGAGGAAGTCGCCGAGGAGCTTAAGCAGATTTCCCTGCCGCCCTTCGACCTCGAACCGCGCTACCAGGCGCGACGCGAGGGCGCGGTGTCGCTCGCCAGCGTGCCGGCGGGCGAACCCTGCCGCTTCAGCCAACAACGCATGGCCGCCGTCGTGCTGACCAATCTCGTCTATCCGGTCTATACCAAGCGGCGCTATGTGCGGCACTACTCGCCCGGCAAATGGTGGGACAGCCTTTATACCTGGGACTCGGGGTTTACCGGCCTGGGCCTGGCGCAACTGGACGTAAACCGCGCCATTGATTGCCTCAACGCCTACACCACCAAGCCCGGCGATCCCGAAACCGCCTTCATCCACCACGGCACCCCCCTGCCGACGCAACATTATCTCTTCCTCGAACTCTGGAACCTGACGCAATCGCGCGCCTTGCTCGAATACTTCTATCCCCGGCTCCGGCAGTATCATTTGTTCCTCGCTGGCCGCCTCGGCAGCTCCAACACGCGGGCCTTCAAGTCCGGCCTGCTCAAGACCTGGAGTTACTTCTACAACACCGGCTGGGACGATTACCCGCCGCAGGTCTTCATGCACAAAGAGAAGCTCACGCCGCGCACCGCGACCGCCATCATCAACTCCCACCTCATCCGCACCGCGCGCCTCCTGTCGCAGACCGCCCGCGTGCTGGGCCTGGACAAGGATGTCGCCGGTTATGAGGAGGACATTGCGCTCTGGAGCGACGCCTTGCAGAAACATTCGTGGGACCCCGACGCCGGCTACTTCAGCTACGTGCTGCATAACGACCGGGGGGAGGCAACGGGTATTCTCCGGCACGAGAGCGGCGCGAATTTCAACCTCGGGCAGGACGGCGTCATGCCGTTGCTGGCGGGCATCTGCACGCCCGCCCAGGAACAAACCTTGCTGGATCACTTGCAATCTCCCCAGCAGTTGTGGTCGCCCATCGGCTTGTCCACGGTGGACCAGAGCGCGCCTTACTACCGCCATGACGGCTATTGGAACGGCGCGGTCTGGATGCCGCACCAATGGTTCCTCTGGAAGGCCATGCTGGACCTCGGGCAGGCCGGCTTCGCCTTCCAGATCGCGCAGACCGCGCTGGACCTGTGGAAGGCGGAAGTGGACGAGTCCTATCATTGCTTCGAGCATTTCCCGATCGCCTCTGGCCGCGGCGCGGGCTGGCATCAATTCAGCGCCCTGTCCTCGCCCGTGCTGGCATGGTTTGCGGCCTACTATCGCCCAGGCCGCCTCACGGCCGGCTTCGACACCTGGGTCCACCGCTGCACCTTCGAGCCGGACCATTCCGCGCTGAGCGCCGACCTCGAACTGCGCGGACGCTCAACCGCCGAGGCGACCATCCTCGCTACCCTCCGCCCTGGCCGGACCTGCCGCGCGCAATGGAACGGCAACCCGGTCCCCGCGCGCACCGCCCCCTCCGGCACGCTCCAAATTGCCCTGCCGCGCGACAGTGGCCGCGGCCTCTTGGAAGTGCAGCCCGCCTGAGCTCCGGTGTTGCGATGTTTCACCCGGCACATTTCCCTCTCTTCAACGGTGTTGTGCTCGTCAATCGGCGGACTGTTTTTGCTTGTCGCCCTGCTCACAAGCGTTATTCTTCAACCATGAGAATCGCAAAGCTTGGCAATCGTTTCTTCTTCCTGTCGGCCTTCGTCGTCACTATTTTCCTGGGTCTCGCTGTTGCTCCAGCCGATCCCTATGCCCCCCGGTCCGCCGTTGCCGCGGGCCAAAAGGCCTTTGCCTTTCGCGCCAAAACCGCTGACGGCAAGACCATCAACTTTCCCGGTGATTACAAAGGCAAGGTGGTATTGCTGGATTTCTGGGCGACCTACTGCAAGCCGTGCCGCGCGGAACTGCCCAAGGTGGTCGCCGCTTATAGTCAATACCACGACAAGGGATTTGAAGTGTTGAGCGTGAGTCTTGACCTGGCAAAGAAAGGGCCTGCCGTTGTGCAGTTTATCAAGGACAACAACATGACGTGGCCGCAAATCTTTGATGGCTGGGCTGGGAAAACGCCGGTCGCGGTGCAATACGGCGTCCACGCCATTCCCTGTCCCGTGCTGGTGGACGGAGATACGGGAATAATTATCGCCACCGACACGGGTGCCCTGGGCCATAAACTGACCAAGGCCTTGGAGTCGGCTTTGGCCGCGAAGGCCAAGAAGTAGCGCGCAAAGTTGGCCGTGTGGCGCAAGGCCGCAGCCGGCTCGTAAAGCGGACTTGGCTCCGGCTGTCAAACAGCCAAAACCCCCGCTCCCGCCGGCTGCGCCATCGTGTAATACCACTTCGCAATGGAACTCGGCAGGAATCAGTGGGAACCCCTCCCCATGAACCCTGGGAACATCCAACATCCAACATCCAACCTCGAACACCCAATGCCTGCCATTCGCGCAATCAATGCATGTTGGGCGTTGGATGTTCTCCTCCTTCGGCTCAGGGGTTCAAAGCGCGAACACCGGCATTCGAGGAATTCTCTCTCTGCCCTGCCCATTGCCTGGAGAGGGTGGTCGCAGGCCGGGGGAGGAGAACGTACCGATTGTTTCAGTATGATTGGGTATTGGCCCGAGCCGTCGGTTTCCACCCGCACTGTCCAATTATGAGACAATGGGGCTTCTGTGCTTATCTCCATGCCAAAGTCGGCTCTGCGTCAGTGTGGGGACGGGGTGAGGACGGAGTGTGGACGGTATGTGGAGGGCATAGGCAGTGGGGTCAGCCGTGCTTACTGTCTAGAAACAGGACACTCTAGCTCTCGGAAGTCGCTGGTTGGGCGGGATTGGGCGGGGAGGAATACCGATTCTACCTGTGACCGACACGATGGCCGGCAGGCATAGCCATCTGCCGCCACTGCTCTTATACCACTTCGAATCAACGGAACTGCTTGTGTTGCAGTAACTTATACCAGGTGGCCGGGGAAAGGCGGGCCTGGCGATAGACCGGCTCCCACAAAGGCTCGGCGCTGGTGGAACAGCGCGCCCGCTGGAGCCAGCGGCGGTCGAGGGGTTCGGCGATGAAGTCGGCGGTATTCGCGGCAATGGTGGTTTCCTCCTTCTCGCCGGTGGCGTGGCCGACGCCGACAAAGAATCCGGCCAGCAGGAGCGTGACGCGGAGCATGGTGCTGCGGGAGTAGGTCGGCAGGGAACAGGGGCGGTCCGGGGCGAGGAGGCGGAAAAGGTTGGCGAAGAGCGGCTGGGTCCACATGGCGGGGTTTGTGGCGGGGGAGAAGGCGTCGAACATGATGACGTGAGGCGGGGCGAGGACCCCCCGACCAGTTGACGCGCATTGCGCCCCTGAACCACCAGGCGAAGACGGACCCCTCTCCCCAGCCCTCTCCCCTTCGGAAGGGGAGAGGGGGAAGGCACCCCTCACCCCAGCCATTCCCCCTTCGGAAGGGGAGAGGGAGCCTCGTGGCCTGCTCTCTGGCGAATCAGGGTTCGTGGGGAGGGCCAGTGCGGCCAGTTGTGCCAGCAACGCGGGGAAGTCCGCCAGGTGCATGTCCCATTTCACCGATTGCGGGCCGTCCCGGAAGGCGCAGTAGTGTTCGCGCAGGAGGCGCTCGAGGCGCTGTTCGTAGCCGCCCAGGTAGCCGAGTGCTTCGCGGTGCTGGAGCGCGAAGGCGAGCGGTTCGAGGGTGTGATCGAAGCTCAGCAGGTGGATCGAGCAGGGGATGTTCCGGGCCGCCCGCAGGGCGGTGAGCGCATTGGCTGCCGCCCCGAGGCCGACATCCCACAGGACGAATTCGCCCGTGTGCCGCCGGAGGCGCTCGACCAGGCGCAGTTGCCGGACATAGAGCGCCTCGGCTTCGGCGACCGGGCCGATCACCGGATGAAAGGTCTCGTGATGGGCGAGGGAATGGACGCTGTGGGCGCCATTGGCGAGTTTGACTATTCTGTATCCGGCAGCGGAGTGCATGGCAGGAATTTCGAGCACGGCGGCGGCGAGGCCAAGCGCAAACGGAAAGGAAGATTGCAGAATGCAGAATGCAGAATGCAGAATTTCCGGCACGGGGCCAGGGGGAGCCAAACTCAGAGCGTGCTGTCCCCGGCGCGCTGAGGACAGCGCGCCCTACCGCCGACCGAACTGGGCTGAGACCTTCTCGACCTCGCGAAAGACGCGCAGCAGGTTGAGGCCGGCCACCTGCTTGATTTCCTCGCGGGTGTAGCCGCGCCGCAGCAACTCCGCCAGCAGGGCGGGGTAGCAGGACACATCCTCCAGTCCGTCCGGCGCGCCGGTAAACCCTTCAAAGTCCGAGCCAATGCCGACGTGCTCGATGCCGGCGACTTTGCGCACGTAGTCAATGTGATCGGCCACGTCGCCCAGGCTGGCTTCATGCAGCGAGGGATGCGCCCGACGCCAGGCCGCCATCGCCTTCTCGAAGCGCGCCGGGTTGTCCGGGTAGAGCTTGCGCAGGCGCTCTTTTTCGGCATCCGCCGCCGTCATGGCGATGAGTCCCCGCTCGGTCAGATAGCCGGGCACGAAATACACCATCACCACGCCGCCGTTGCGGGCGGTCGCCGCCAGCACGTCGTCGGGGACGTTGCGCGGCGAATCGCACCGGGCGCGCGCGGCGGAATGGGAGAAAATGACCGGCGCCCGGCTGTCTTTCAGCACCGCGCGCATGGTCTCATCGGTGACATGCGCGAGGTCCACCATCATGCCCAGGCGATTCATCTCGCGCACGACTTCTTCGCCGAATGGGGTCAGGCCGTGATGCTGGGGCTGGTCGCCCGCGGCATCGGCCCAATCGGTGTTTTTGGTGTGCGTGAGCGTCATGTAACGCGCGCCGAGCTTGTAAGCCATGCGCAGCACGGCCAACGAATTGTTGATCGAGTGGCCGCCTTCCATGCCGATGAGCGAGGCGATTCGGCCCTGGCGATGGATGCGCTCGATGTCGGCGGCGGTCAGCGCGAGTTCGAAGGTGTCGGGATAACGCGCCACCATCCGATAGACCACATCAATTTGTTCGAAGACCGCCTGCACGGCGGGCGGGCCGGCGGGGATGGCGGGGACATATACCGACCAGAACTGGGCGCCGACGCCGCCGAGCCGCAGGCGCGGGATGTCCGTGACCAACGGCGGGGTCAGTTTGCCGGTGTCGCGGGCCAAGTCAATGGCGCTGAAGTCGTTGCTGCGCTTGCGATACTGCCACGGCAGGTCGTTGTGGCCGTCAATGAGCGGCACCTCGCGCAACAGTTGGCGGACTTCGGCCAGGGTGGCGGCGTCCGGTTTCGGCGGCGGTGTCTGGTCGGCGGCGAAACCGCTGGTGGCGATCATAGAAAAGATGATAGCTCCGATTTTGGAGCAAATGCTCATGCAGACGCCAGCTTGGGGTTGGGCGCGCTCGTGGTCAAGCCGCAGCGTGGGATCGAAATAACGGGTCAATTATGGCGGGACGGAACGCCGGTCTTCGACCCGGCGCGCTCCAGGCGGGCACGACACGCCGGGTCGGAGACCGGCGCTCCAGTGACTCACGATCTCGAGGGCAGTCATCGTTTGGGGCGCGCCTCACTCCTCAACGTGGCTCAGCCGCGCGAGCACGCCGAGGTCTTCGAGCGTGGTCGTGTCGCCTTTGATTTCGGTGCCCGCGGCAATTTGCTTAAGCAGGCGGCGCATGATTTTGCCGGAGCGCGTTTTGGGCAGCGCTTCGGCGAAGCGGATGTCGTCGGGTTTGGCGACGGGGCCGATTTCCCTGGCGACGTGCTGGCGCAGTTCCTCGCGCAGGGCGCCATCGGCGTGAACGCCGGTCTTGACGGTCACGAAGGCCACCAGCGCCTGGCCTTTCATGGCATCGGGCCGGCCCACTACCGCGGCCTCGGCGACTTTCT